>NZ_JAECVZ010000100.1:0-573 GCF_016055135.1 Thermoactinomyces sp. CICC 10521
CTTTGGAAGTTTGGGACAGGAGCTCCTTGGAGAGACCTCCCCGAGCGCTATGGTTCTTGGAAAACCTGCTATTATCGCTTTACTCGTTGGCAGAAGGATGGAACCTGGGATCGCTTGCTGAAGTATGTCCAACCTACTCCCATGCTGTTTCCGATATCGACTGGGTCGTCTTCGTCGACAGCACAATTGTCCGAGCTCATCAGCACGCCGCAGGCGCGCCCAAAAAAGGGGGATCCTCACTTCCAAAATGAGGCACTGGGTCGGAGCCGTGGAGGACTGACGACCAAAATTCATCTTGCTTGTGATGGGAAAGGTCGTCCTCTCGCTTTTACCATCACCCCAGGTCAACAGCATGACTGTACCCAATTACAAGCATTGCTGGACTCCATTTGTGTTCCCCGTTTTGGAAAAGGAAGACCTCGTAAGAGGCCGGATCATTTGATTGCAGATCGCGGCTACAGCTATCCATTTTGTCGGCGTCTTCTCCTCAAACGTGGCATTCCCCACACGATTCCAGAGCGTAAAAATCAGGCTGAGCGCCGGTCCAAAAAGCCAGGTCGTCCTCTCTCCTTC
>NZ_JAECVZ010000101.1:0-544 GCF_016055135.1 Thermoactinomyces sp. CICC 10521
TCAGACCGTATGGGGAGTCGGTTACCGGGTGCAACCCCTCTGGCATAATCAATGAATAAAGGTGGACGTGATGATCCGACGTTTTTTTGAGAAAATTTATCATAAAATAGCCGCAAGTCTTCGTGCACAATTTATCCTCTACATTCTCATCAGCATGTTGGCGGCAGCCATTGCCGTCGAACCATTTGCTTATATCAACCAGGAAAAACGCTACTATTACCCAAGCAGAGACGAATTGGAAATGGAACTGAAGAAAATAACACCGCTGATCCAACAGGCTCCACCCAGGCAGATCCGCTTTATATTGGATGAAAAGGCAGAAGCGAGCGGAACCAAACTGCGTCTCATAAGTCAAAAGGGAACTGTTTTGGTCCGGTCAGCCAACGCAACGGAGCAGCAGATGAACCCGGCTCAAATCTTGATGAAAATTTCGCAGCAGAATGAAGAACCGAGCAACGTTCCCCAGTTTCGGGAAATTTATGCTATTCATCCTTTTTATTTTCATCATCAAATCCATTATCTCGTCATAAGTAAAGAGACCCAT
>NZ_JAECVZ010000102.1:0-525 GCF_016055135.1 Thermoactinomyces sp. CICC 10521
GGGAAATAAAAAAAAATGACGCGGCGATCGCGTCATTCAAAATAGAAATGGTAATGCTTTTTACATCCGGGGTTAAAAGGATGGCGGCACTCAGGACAGCGTGCTTCTCCATTTAAATACTCGTGAACGGTCAATTCCGTCTGGCAGTTCCCGCATAATATCGCTTTTTCATGAAACCGGCTCCTTGGCCAGGGAACGGCTTGATGTCCGGCCGTTTCCTCATGGCATTGGTAACAAGGATAGTAACGCTCGCAACAGGCAAATTTGATGGCGACAATATCCAAATCAGAATGGTAATGTACACAGCGGGTTTTCTGGTCGATCGTTTTTCCGAAGATGATGGGTTTCATATCGATTCTTCCTTTATAATAAATGGTCTTGGTTTCATATATAATGGTAAAAACTTTTTTCCGGGAAAGAAAGTCGTCGAATGTGATTGATCTTTAGAGGACTCTGCTTTATGATTAGGTTGCCTAATAAAACAAGATACTAACTTTTCGATTCCGGGCTTAAATCAAAAGAAGC
>NZ_JAECVZ010000103.1:0-523 GCF_016055135.1 Thermoactinomyces sp. CICC 10521
GATTAGCTGAGCAATTGGGAATCCATCGCTTCTGGGTGAAAAACGAAGGCATGAATCCCACCGGTTCCCATAAAGACCGGATGAGCCCTCTGGTGATCGCCCGGGCGCTCCAGTTGGGCAAATCATCCGTGGTGGTTGCATCCAGCGGCAATGCGGGAATTTCCCTTGCAGCATATGCCTCCTTTGCCGGTCTCCAGTGTACGGTGATCACAACCAAAGACATCCATGAAGACGTAAAGAAGTCTATTCAAGCATATGGAGCTCAACTGGTTATGGTTAGCGATTCATTTCAGCGATGGGAACTTACGCGCGAGCTGGCAGAGAATCAAGGATTTTACCCAGCGACTAACTATATGTTTCCGCCAGTTGGCAGCAACATGTATGGAGTGCAAGGATATAAGACCATTGCCTATGAACTGGTGCAACAATTAAAAGGATGCTCTCCTTCCGTTATCCTCGTCCCTTCTTCCAGAGCAGATTTACTGTGGGGGGTCTGGGAAGGATTGAAGGAAGCGTCCGCGTC
>NZ_JAECVZ010000104.1:0-519 GCF_016055135.1 Thermoactinomyces sp. CICC 10521
TCCCGAGCATCAGTGCGCTTTCCGGGCATCAACAAGACATAAATAAATGTGCTGAATTTTTGATAAACCATCTAAGGCAGATTGGTTTTGAAAACGTTCAACTCATTCATACGTCAGGAAATCCCGTCGTTTATGGAGATTGGCTTCACGCACCGGGAAAGCCCACTGTTTTGGTCTACGGCCACTATGACGTTCAGCCTGCAGACCCGATTGAGTTGTGGGATTCGCCTCCCTTTCAACCGGAAATTCGCGAAGGTTTATTATTCGGCCGAGGCGCAACCGATAACAAGGGCCAATGTTTCTCTCAATTGAAATCGTTCGAAATCCTGTTTAAAACGACAGGCCGTTTACCTGTCAATGTAAAATTGCTGATCGATGGTGAAGAAGAGATTGGCAGCCCCAGTATCGCCTCATTTCTGGAACATTATAAAGACAGGCTGAATTCAGATGTAATTGTCATATCAGACACCGCCATGTTAAGTGAAAATCAGCCTTCGATTTGTTATGCCTTAAGGGGAT
>NZ_JAECVZ010000105.1:0-513 GCF_016055135.1 Thermoactinomyces sp. CICC 10521
GAATCAACTGATGGCGTCCCTTATGCCGATGATGATGCTTGTTCTCAATTTTTCCACCATCGCCATCATCTGGTTTGGTGGAATCCGCATCGACAGCGGCGCGATTCAAGTCGGGGATCTGATGGCATTCCTTCAATATGCCATGCAAATCATGTTTTCGCTGATCATGGTATCCATGATGTTTATCATGATTCCGCGCTCTTCCGCCTCTGCAGCCCGAATCAACGAAGTATTGGAGATTGTTCCCGACATCAAGGATGGGAAACAGGCCGCAACTGAAGAGAAAAAAGGAGTGATTGAGTTCCGGGATGTGACCTTTCGCTTTCCGGGGGCGGAAAAACCGGCACTTTCCAACATCTCTTTCAGTGCCAGATCCGGGGAGACGATTGCGATCATCGGCGGCACCGGTTCGGGAAAATCAGCTCTCGTCAATCTGATTCCCCGTTTTTACGACGTAGATAGCGGCAGCATTTTGATCGATGGAGTGGATATCCGCGATCTGCCACTGACTTC
>NZ_JAECVZ010000010.1:0-117286 GCF_016055135.1 Thermoactinomyces sp. CICC 10521
GGATGAATTCGTCCTGAACATAGAAACCTTCCTTCGGAATTTTTTTTATACCTTTTCAACAAAAAAAGGCTGTTGACCTTCTTTGTCAACAACCTCAGCCGGTTTTTCACCGGCTGATTCTGCACTGATTAAACGTTGACCCGTCGGAACTCAGGATCCCGGAAAAGGGGACACAGAGGAAATTTTGGCATTCCGCACTTTTGCCGCCTTGCCGGAACCAAATGCCGGCAATTCCTTACATACGATCCGGCGCGCTGACCCCGATCAATTTCAATCCGTTGACAATCACTTGACGAATGCCGCTGAGCAATGCCAGGCGCGCTTCCGATTTTTCCACATCATCAGTGATCACGCGGTGAGCATTGTAATAACTGTGGAATTGTGTTGCCAGATCGTAGAGATAACGAACAACCCGGTGTGGTGCCAACTGCTTGGCCGCCGTGGCGATCTCACTGCCAAACTCGCCAAGCTTCTGCAACAAATCCAATTCCTGTTCCAGTTCCAACCGGGACAGGTGCTCCTGATCCCACTTCGCCGACAACCCTCTCTCCTCAGCCTGACGGAAGACACTGGCGATCCGCGCATGGGCATACTGCACATAGTAGACCGGGTTTTCATTGGACTTGGAAACAGCCAGATCTATATCAAAATCAAGATGGGAATCCGGGCTTCTCATCACAAAGAAGTAGCGGGCTGCATCCACTCCAACCTCGCTCATCAACTCTTCCAGCGTGACCGCTTTTCCGGTCCGCTTGGACATTTTCACCAGTTCGCCGCCCTGGTACAGCTTCACCATCTGGATGATAACCACATCCAACCGGTCCCGGTCATTCCCCAGAGCCTGCAATGCCGCTTTCATCCGGGCGATGTAGCCGTGATGGTCGGCTCCCCAGACGTTGATCATCCGGTTGAAACCCCGTTCCAGCTTATTGCGGTGATAAGCGATATCCGGCGTCAAATAAGTATAGGAACCGTCCGACTTGACCAGAACGCGATCCTTGTCGTCTCCGAAAGCGGTGGAGCGCAGCCAGAGGGCCCCGTCCTGTTCGTAGGTATAACCTTTTTCCTTCAGCTCCGTCAATGTTTTCTCAATGGCTCCGGACTGATACAGGGACTGTTCGCTGAACCATACATCAAATTCGACCCGGTAATCACGCAAATCATCCTTGATCTTCTCAAGCAGCTTCTTTTTCCCGTATTCCTTGAGGAACTGAAGCCGCTCTTCCCGATCCATCCCGAGCAAACGCTCTCCCTCTTGTTGGATCAGCTCCTCGGCGATCGCAATCATTTCCTCGCCGCGATAACCGTCCTCAGGGAACTCGATCTCTTTTCCCAAGCCTTCAAAATAACGGGCTTCAATGGACTGGGCCATCATGTTCATCTGATTGCCGGCGTCGTTGATGTAATATTCGCGCGTCACCTCATACCCGGCGGCCTCGAGAATGTTGGACAGGGCATCGCCGACGGCCGACCCGCGGGCATGTCCGAGATGGAGCTTTCCTGTGGGGTTGGCACTGCAAAACTCCACGTTGACCTTCTCACCCTGACCGCTGTCCGAGCGTCCGTATGCATCTCCGGACCGTTTGATTTCCACAAGCACATCGGTCAGGAAGGAACGATCCAAAAAGAAATTGATAAAACCGGGCCCGGCAATTTGAATGTCGCGAACGCCCACTTGTTCGCGGTCAATCCCGGCAACGATCTTTTGCGCGATCTCTCTGGGGTTTTTGCGGGCAATCCTCGTCAGTTGCATGGCAATGTTGGTAGCCCAGTCGCCATGTTCCTTTTCCCGCGGCACTTCCAGCACGATCTCCGGAATGTCCGTTTCCTTTACCAAATCGGCGGCGATGACCGCCCGCTCGATTTCCTGTTTCAACTCCTCTTTCTTTCTCTCAAGCGGATTCATTTCCCAGCCTCCATCCACTTCAAACTTAATTGGTATTGGCCCAGATCCTGGCTCCCCATATGAAGCAAAAAGGTGAAGCGAATCCGGCCTTCCTTTCCGGACCAGTCACGCTCATACACCAATGTGGTCACTTCCATCTCCGTCTTACCCGCCGGAGTATGAACCACGCTCTCCATGGTTTTCCCAGGGGCATAGGTCTGCCTGTACGAAACAGGTCCTTGGCGCGCGATCGTGATTTTCTCCGGGAATGAACGAACCGATGTCCGCACTTCATCAGGCTTTCCTTCATTTTCGGTATAACGGAGAATCCATTCCTCTTCCTTCATTTGAAAACGGCCGTCCAATTCCTGCTCGATGACTTCCTTCTCTTCTCCCGGCTGTTCAATGGTCGACTCGATGAAAATCTTTACTGGAATCAAACCGTCCGCCCCTTTCAACCTAATAAATGTATCTTAACACTGGTTTTTATGCTTTGCCAATAAAGCTGACCCGTTCTTCCTCCAATATTTTGAAAATCATCCGTCAGAAAAAAGCTTCCCTCCGCAGATCGGGAGGGAAGAATGAGGTTTCTTCAGCTTGCTGACAAAGACCTGAAGAGTCATCCGTCGGGTCTCGGCGCCCGGCCTCATGCTTGGCAAAGGCCGCTGCATAAAGCATTCAACCCTTTTCGCTCCAGTTTGTCAACAGCCTCAGAATGGGCAGGGATTTATTTCACAAAGCCGAGCAACATTTCGCGAATGAGTTTGGCAGCCAAAACCGGGGTCTGCTCACTGTGATCATAAGCCGGCGCCACTTCCACCAAATCTGCACCGACCACTTTCACGCCGGATCTGGCGATCAGGTGGATGGCTTCCAGCATTTCTTTGCTCGTAATCCCGCCAGGCTCGGGCGTTCCGGTTCCCGGAGCATGGGCCGGGTCGACGGCGTCGATATCAATCGTCACATAAACCGGACGTCCTTTCAGTTCCGGCAGGCATCTCTTCAAAGGCTCCACCACGTCAAATGGATGAAAATGAATATTCGCCTCTTTGGCGAACAGCACCTCCTCCTTGGTCATCGAGCGAATCCCGAATTGATATAAATTGGGACCCCCGATCAATTCGGCGATTTTACGAAGCGGGGTGGCGTGAGAGAGCGGCTCTCCTTCATAATCCGTGCGCAAATCAGCATGTGCGTCAATATGGATGACAGCCAGGTCAGGATAATCCTTGAAAACTTCCCGCACAACAGGCCAGGTGACCAGATGCTCGCCCCCCAAGCCGATCGGCATTTTCCGCAAATCGAGCACCTTGCGCACAAAATCGGCAATCTGCTGCAAGCTCCTTTCGGGATTGCCAAAGGCCAGCGGGATATCCCCTGCATCATAAAAGGTGATTTCCGAAAGCTCCCGTTCCAGGTAGTGGCTGTATTCCTCGTGCACCAGGGAAGCCTCGCGGATGCGTGCCGGACCGAACCTGGAACCGGGGCGGAAGCTGACCGTCCAATCCATCGGCATCCCGTAAATGATCGCTTGAGCAGCCTCAAGGTCCGTACTTGCCCCGATGAACACATTTCCCGAGTATTTCTCTTCAAAGCGCATCCTATTTCACCTCGTCCGTCAGCAGTTCCTGTACGAAAGCGGGAAGTTCAAACAAGGCTTTATGCATTTCCGGACGATAATAGCGGGTATCGAATTTGGACAGTTCCGCTTCGTTGACATGAAGGGGATCATATTTTTTCGATCCGATCGTAAAACTCCACAAGCCGCTCGGGTAGGTGGGGATGCTTGCCGTGTACAGGCGCGCCACCGGGAATGTATTTGAAATGTCACGGTAAACCTGGCGGATCAAATCGCGGTTAAACCACGGCGATTCCGTTTGCGCCACCATGATCCCATCGTCCTTCAGTGCTTCGTAAATCCCTTCGTAAAAGGGCTTTTGAAACAAACCGACAGCCGGCCCCACCGGTTCGGTCGAATCGACGATAATCACGTCATACCTGCCTTTATTTTCGGCAATGTGGCGAATTCCGTCCGTTACTTGCACATCGACGCGGGGGTCATCCAATTTCCCGGCGATTTGCGGGAAGTATGTTTTTGATGCTTCGATCACCTTTTTGTCGATCTCTGCCAACACCGCACGGGTGACAGACGGGTAACGCAAGATTTCACGAATCACGCCGCCATCGCCTCCGCCGACCACAAGAACTTCCTTGGGATCAGGATGCGTATTCATCGCGACATGGGTAATCATCTCATGGTACACGAATTCATCGCGATCCGTCGTCATCACCATGCCATCAAGCACCAGCATATTTCCGAATTCCGCTGTTTCAATCACATCCAGAGTTTGAAACTCGGACTGATCATGATAGAGCGTCCTTTTGATTTTCGTCGTAATCCCGTGATTTTTCGTTTGTTTTTCTGTATACCAAAGCTCCATATCCATCTGTCATTTCTCCTTTCAAGGCCGAAAACCGGGGCCATTCCGCATTTCCCCGGATACTCTTACTAAGAATAATGCATGTCCATTTCGCAGACAATCGCTTTTCGCCCCGCCACAAAAAATTTTATAATCATTTTTTTAGCGACTGTTATCCAAACCATGTATTCTGCCGCTAAATTCCGCTTTTCTTTCTCCAGGTATATTCTTCCTGCGGCTTTCGCATAATATTCTTACCTTTAGACTTGGAAGGAACTTCCGGAAAAGGAGCAGAACCATGGGCGATAACAAAGCAGCCACTCATCCCCATACCCTTAACCAGTTCTTTCTCTGGCGTCTGGTCAGACGGACACGTCAAGTGATGCGCCTGCTCTTCTTCTCTCTCCTGATCAGCTCCCTTGCCTTCATCATTCTCCTGCTCTATCTGAAAGCGCGCCCCTTGCCCTCACCCGAGGTATATAACATCTCCACCCTCTACGATGATGAGGGAAATTATCTCGGGCAACTGGATCACAATGAGCCGCGCGATCCCGTCCATTTAAATGAAGTGCCCAAGGCCCTGATCAATGCGACACTGGCCGCGGAGGATAAAAACTTCTATTCCCATCACGGCTTCTCCCTGAGCGGAATAGCCCGCGCCACACTGGCCAACATCAAGGCGGGGCACGTCGTGCAAGGAGCCAGCACCATCACCCAGCAATTGGCGAGAAATCTCTATCTCACCCATGACCGGACGTGGACGCGAAAACTGAAGGAAGCCATTCTGACCGCGCAATTGGAACTCCATTTTTCCAAAGATGAGATCCTGGAGATGTATCTCAATGAGATTTACTACGGTCACGGAGCCTATGGAATTGGCCAGGCGGCCAAGTACTATTTCAACAAAAAGGTGCAGGACTTGAATTTGGCGGAGTGCGCACTGCTGGCCGGAATTCCGCGCGGACCCTATTTATATTCGCCTTATCATCATCTGGGCCGGGCGATTGCGCGCGAACACCACATCCTCGACCTGATGGCAAAAAACCGCATGATCACCGCCGAAGCTGCGCGGGAAGCAAAAAAGCAAACGCTCACTTTTGCGCCAAGGACCCATCCCAAACAGATGAAAGCCGAGTATTTTCGCGATTATATCGTTCAAACGCTGGTCACGCGGTACGGGCTGGATGAAGCGACGGTGCGCCACGGCGGACTCAAAATATATACCACCCTTAACGCGCAAATGCAACAGGCGGCGGAACAATCGGTAAGCCGCTATACCAAAAAGGTGGACGGGCTCCAGAGCGCCTTGATCTCGGTTGATCCCCACACCGGTGAAATCAAGGCGATGGTCGGAGGCAAAGATTACTCATCCTCTCAGTTCAACCGCGCCTTCGCCCGCCGGCAACCCGGTTCTTCTTTTAAGCCGATTCTCTATTTAAGCGCCTTGGAAAACGGATTTACGCCGCTGACCCGGATCATGAGCAAGCCGACCGCTTTTCTTTTTCATGGACAAGAATACCGACCCTCCAATTTCCGCGGCCACTATGCCAACCGGCCGATCACGCTGCGTGAGGCAATCGCCCGCTCGGATAATATCTATGCAGTGAGCACACTAATGAAAATCGGTTTACAAAAGGAAATCGACATGGCCCGCCGGCTCGGCATCCGGGCCACGCTGAAGCCGACGCCCTCCCTGGCACTGGGCAGTTATGCCGTCACTCCTTTTGAAATGGCCGAGGCCTATGCGACGATCGCTTCCGGCGGAATCCACCATCCGCTCACCGGAATCAAAAAGGTGCTTGATCCGTTTGGACGCCCCTTGGTTCAAGAGGAGAGCAAGCCGGTCCGGGTAGCCTCTCCCGCCCACGCCTTCGTCTTGACCAAGCTGATGGAAAGCGTGTTTTCTCCGGGTGGAACCGGCGGACGCGTGCACCAGATTTTTTCACGGGCCGCCGCCGGCAAAACGGGAACGACCGATTGGGACGGCTGGCTCTCCGGATTTACCCCGGATCTGGAGACTACAGTGTGGGTCGGCTATGACCATGACAAAGAACTGCCACATGATCAGGCGCATTTAAGCCAATATATCTGGGCGGATTACATGAAACAGGCCACCCGGTTTCAGCCGGCAAAAATCTTCCCAATTCCCCAGGGGGTAACGAGTGTTTATGTCGATTTGGATACGGGCTATGTGGCCACACCGGAATGCAGGCACACCCGCCTGGAGTATTTTGTCAAAGGTACGGAACCAACAGAAGTCTGTCCCGTCCATCGAACAAAAACCGGTTCTTCTCCTGAACAACCCTCTTTGTTGAAACGGGTGCTCGACTGGCTGAAAAGCTTTTAAAGTGACACAAACGGACATTTCCTGTCTCCCCAGCCGCGGGTCAAGCCCGGGCAAACCGGGAAAAATCGAGGCCTCACCCCCGACAGGCAAAGGCGGGATCGCGAAAACGCCCGACCATCCAATAACTACTGGATGTCGGGCGTTTTTTCAGCATTCATCGCTGCCGCCAATCTTCCCTTCACCGTCTGCCCAGATTCCATCATTCAAAATGGTAATCATCCCGGCAGACTCCAATTCCTTCATCACCTGAGCCATATTGCTGCGCCGGGATTCCGGCAGAGACGCAACAAAACGGTTTAATTCTTGCTCGGAAACATTGGCGCGAAAATGAACCCCGCCATGGCGGGCGAAATGGTCCTGTGATCCGATATGATGATCAGCCATTTTCTTAAGCCCTCCTTTAACCCTTAGAATGAGCCAAAGAAAAGGCAAATACTCAGGAAAAAGAAAAAGCGGACCGATGGGATCCGCCAATTTGGTGTCCTAGCAAAAGATTCCGAAACCACATAATTAAGTGTACATTTGCAATTGAGAGCCGACAATGCTGAAATCCATTTGTTCACAAACCGTTCACTTTTAAAAACTTCGGTTGGAACCCCTTTTCACAATGGCACTCACGACAACTTTTCTTTCAGTTCATCCGGGCTGTTTTTCCACATCTCTTCATTATGGTTGACCAAAAAATCCCTCAGCACCGCTTTTTCCTGTTTCCCCAGCTCATCGACACGGATTCTCCGTTTCAACGCATCGTCCATGCGGTTCACGTGGAAGGGCAGGTTTTTCCACCCGATCCGTTTTTCTTTATTGATCCTCATCGGACAGGCGGCCACTCCTGCATAAAAAGGCCCGCTTTCATTGCGGTCGACGGCCACCCACACAACCCAGTAATCTTCACCATCAGGAACCTCATCCTGATGGGGGGTAAACTTAATCCCTCGTTCCACCGCGCTTTTGGCGTGAATCAGGCCGAGGTCGATTTTCGCTTGTTCCCCGGTCAGCAAGATAGAGGAAAGATTGCTTATGTTCAGCGTTCCGGTGTAGTAAGTGCCATGGGTGGTCGATTTATTGCTGATAATGTTGAATTGCGCATTTTTCTTTTGGTTGGCCATTTTTTCCCTCCTCGCTCATCATTTTACCGCACGCCGGGGCTTCGGCGCAAAAACCGTTTCCTCATAGAGGTAAAAATCCGCTTCCTCCCCGCTCTCCGGCGGATCAGCCGGAACCTGCTTCACCACCATGTGCACCTTTTGCTCCTGCCCGCTTCCTTGCCGTACGGCCTCTTCTTTCATTTTTTCTTCCACTCTCTTTTCCGCCCGGGCCATGATCTCGGCCACTTTCTCTTCAACGGAACGGCGGTCCTTTTTGCGCGGAAAAATGTCTTGCAGGGGGAGTTCTTCCTCCATAACCTTCCCTTTTCCGGCCATCAATTCTTTCTTATACTTTTTCCAGTCCGTGGTTTTTTCATGTTTCGGCTGCTCATCTGCATGCACCTCGTCCGCTTCACAGTTGCTCCCAGCGGAAGCCTGATGCCCGGTCCCATCGGTTTCCCGGCCCGCGCCTTCCTCACTCCGGTCAGGGACGGATACGCTCTCTTTCGCCTCCTCCCCCGCCTGCTCTGCTTCCGCGCTTCCGGCTTCGTCAGCGGCGATTGCGGCACTTCTCTCCTCCGGTTCCGGGAAAACTCCGCTCCCATCCGCGGCGGCAACATCTTTCTGAATTTGTTGATCCGCTGCCAGTGCCCGTGTTCTCATCCTGCCGGATCCGGCCTGGCTGAGCGGCAGATAAATATTGAAAGTCGTGCCGAGCCCGGGCTGGCTGTTGACGAAAATTTCCCCGCCATGCTCGGTAATGATCCGGTGGCAAATAGAAAGTCCCATCCCCGTTCCGTCGCCCTTGGTCGTAAAGAACGGATCAAAGATGCGGGTCATATGTTCCGGATGAATTCCATCGCCTGTATCTTTCACGGAAATATGGGCGTAATCGTTTTCACGCGCCCAGCTTACCTCCACAACTCCTTTGCTCGTCAAGGCCTCCAGCCCGTTCTGAATCAGGTTGATCATCACTTGTTTCAGCTGTTCCCCGTCCGCTTCAATCTCCATCTTGTACGGAGGGGCAACCTGTTTCAATTCATGCCCCATCAACAACGATTTCGGTTCGAGAAGGCTCAACACATCCCCCATCAACTGCTCCAGTTGAAAACGGGTAACCTGAACCGGTTTCACCTCACTCAGATTCAGAAACTGTTTGAGCAAATCATTAATCCGGTCGATTTCCGGCAAAATAATCGATTCCCATTTTTTCACCGCTTCCGACTCGGCGGCGGAAATTTGCACAAAGCCCCGAATCGATGTCAAAGGATTGCGGATCTCATGAGCCAGCCCGGCAGCCAGCTGACCCAGTGCCGACAGTTTTTCCAGATGCCGCCTGTGTTCCTCTTCTTTGTTGCGAATGCGGCGCTGTTTGAGCGTGAGCCGCTCTTCCGCGAGGCGGATCAACTGTCCTCCCGTTTTCGCCTCCTGCGGATAGGTGGCCGTCCCCAGGCAATAGTGCAGGTAGCCTTTTTCCACCTGGATCTCTTTCATGATGCAATCCACAGTCTCCAAAATCCGGCGCAGAACCTGGGAATCCCCCATCAACCCGATCGCGAATTGGTCACCGTCATAACGGGCCAGCTTTGCCGTTGCCGGCATATACTTCTTCAAAGCGTGGGCGATTCGCACCAAAATCCGGTCACCGACATCGATCCCTTCCCTCATGTTCACCTGCCGAAAGTCGGTCAAATCCAGACAGACCACGTGAAACGGCTGGTTTAGCAAATTGCGGGCCAGGCTGCGAATCACCTGTTGCTGAAACCCGTGGAAATTATATAATCCGGTCAAGGGGTCGCGCAGGTAGGTTTCCTCCAATTCCTTTTGAAAATCGCGCAGCCGCTTGTTGGACTCATTTTTCTGTTCAATCAGATAGCAGATCTTTTCCTTCTGTTTTTGCAATTCAAAATAAGCGGCCCTCACCTGCCCGCTCATCCACGCAACCCATACAAACAACAAAGAGTGACTGATCAGTTCGATCAGCATAAATTGATTCCAGACGGTAAAAGCGGAAACAGATAAATAACAAACCGTAAAGCAAAATGTGATCACATACGGGTGCTCTTCGGATGATCGGAACAGAACATAGCCCAGAACAATCAGGTAAACAGTCAAAATCGGAATGGTTTGCGTCAGGAGATCCAGCAACAAAATCGAACCCAGAACCGCCGACATGTATGTGTATAACGGAAAGCGTTCCAGCCATTTTTGATTGATAAAGAGCAAAAAGCATAAAAGGGCGGTTACCATTCCCACACAAATCCAGTGGACGGAAGGATATGTAGAAAATAATCGTTGGATGAATAAATAGAGAATCCCTTTTTTCGTGACAGCTTGAACGGTTAACACGGCGAATTCCACCCCCCGGCTCGTATTTTCAATATTTTCCATATTCCAACTCAATCATACAATCTTTGCTCATATTCTGGATGATTTCTTCCACTTATAAATAAAATAATCCTCCTCTCCTCCCCTCCTTCGACAAAACCTCACAAAATTCGCGAAGTTCCGATCCATATAAAATAGGAGTCCGCTCCCCACCATTACGGACTCCCTCTCATTCCAATCGCCGATTAATCCAATCCACGGTGTCTCCTCATTCACTTGTGATCCACCCGGTCAAGCACCGGATCACCTCGCTGTGATCGCCCCGCTTCTCTCGGGTGAAGCATCAACCGAGATAATTGACCAAATGGTTAAATCCCTTTGCCGCCTTTTCCTTGTTCTCGCTCTCGTCTTCCGCTGCGTGTTTGGATATTTTCTCCCAATTGGTGTAAGGCTCTTCCAGAGAAACGTGTTCCCGCTTGAGCAGAGTCAGCTTTTGCGACTCTTCCGAATAGGGATAGTATAATCCTTGCGCTTCATGCGCCTCCTTCACTCCATAGGGAGCTTGTCCCATCATCCGTGGCGGAAAGTGAGGTTGATCATTGAGCAGTGTATGAACAACCGTCTCCTTCAGGATATTTTTGATTTCCTCACTCCGATACCCGCTTTCCAGGCTTTTGATCCATTGGTAAACCGGTCCGTCCTCGGGTGTGAACGTCACGTTGCGCTGGGTCGGGACATACTCGCTCCGCTTCTGGATCTGCTCCTTCAACATCCTTGAATCACAGATGGACTGCAGCGGAAAGTAGTTGCTGCGCAGATAGGATTGGATGCAATATTTTACCAACATCGGGAATTGGCCTTTTGGAAGGATCTCATACCAGTAACGCACCAACCGATCTTTTTTCCCGAGATAAACGCCTACCGTAATGGAAGACATGATAACACCTCCGACAGTTGTTAAAAAATTTTAAATACCTAGAATTAATATTAATAGTAACAAGTGATCTACAAATAAGTCAACGGGAATACTTTGTCGAATCCTGTTATATATTTGCGAAAACGAAAAAAACATGCTTAGTGCATGTACAAAATCTTCTTGCAACGGAAATTTATTGGTTAAATTTTTTTATTTTTTATGAAATAAACTCCTCTGATCAAACAATGAGACTGTGAATCTTTTTAATCCTGCGATACTGCGACCGGTCTTTCAAATCACGGAACATTTTGAAATCAGGCCTTGTATTTACCTCAAAAACCCAAATTTTAAGATCGCTGTCAATCCCTGCATCAATCCCTAGCTCTTTCAACCCCTTAAAACGAGCGTTTAATGTTTTAGCAATTTCTATAGAAAGATAATGTAATTCTTTATGCAAATTTTTCATCTCCGTCAGGTTGCCGTCCGTAATTTTTTGCAATGCTGTGTGCAGTTCGATCGGCATTCCTCCTTTGCAATGATTTGTCACGATTTTTCCCGGAGCCGCCACTTTGGCACAGACCCCCGTTATTTCCCAATACTTATGCGGCTTTTGCAAATTGATGCGAAGATCAAACGGTCGTCCCTCGATCCGGGCTAATTCAATTCCTTGTTGCATGATATATTTTTTGTCCGGACGAAATTTTCGCTCAATCCATGTGGAAATTTGTCGGATTGGCAATTTTTTTCGCTCATAAAGAGTTTCGCACTTGACGATTCCGCCCCCGAGTTTCGTCAACCGGATTGCCCCGGCGCCACCGCCGCCCTTATCCGGCTTGATAAAAACGGAGCCATGGTGTTCCAGCATTCGGTAAAGCCGGTCTTTCTGATACCAGTCTGTTTCAGGGAGATAAGGCCGTAGCCTTTCATTCGCGTATAAGACCGCTGTTTTGAGGGATTTGCTGGCGACTTGTTGATACGGGAGTTTACGGGTCGTTCGCACTCCTTCTCCCCTCCTTTATGATCGTCATATCTTATTCATCTCTCTTCTGCCACGCTCGTCGGCGAACGCCCAATTTTCGACGATTTTTCAAGGGAAAAGAGGTGTTAGAATAGATAATAATGAAACAGATTGTTGCAACGGCAAAAGCGTTTGTCTTCGACCCGTCCTTGTGGGACAATGGTCTTAACTTTTGCCGGCGCCCATCGGCATTCCGGCGCAACCGGCAATCTGTTTTCCGCCAAACGCCAATCCGGCACCTTTCGGTGAAGACTCATAGAAAACAAGTATTTCGGCACAAACCGGGAATGAAAGCCGAAGCAAACTCGAAAGAGCGCTGGGACCACTTAACTGGCCATCAGGAACGTGGGGAGATCAGGAGTCCCCAACGGCCTGACCTGAAACAAAATATCACCATCAAGCTGAAGGAGGGACTGCTTTGAGCGCCAAAATCTATGTCGTCGAGGACGAGCGGCCGATCGCCGATATCATCAAGTTCAATCTGGAAAAAGAGGGATACACCGTTGATTGTATCCACGACGGATTGGAAGCGATTGAAAAGGTGATGGATTCAGCACCCGATCTCATGCTGTTGGACCTGATGTTGCCCGGCGCGGATGGAATTGAAGTTTGTCGGCGCGTACGGCAACATTTTCAATTTCCGATCATCATGCTCACCGCGAAGGACTCCGAACTGGACAAGGTCCTCGGACTGGAGATGGGAGCCGATGATTATGTGACCAAACCCTTCAGCAATCGCGAACTGCTCGCGCGGATCAAGGCAAATCTGCGCCGCACCCAATCCACGGTTAAAGAAATGAGCAAAGCGGAGAAAGGAAGCGAGATCACCGTTGGCAACATCGTCATAGACCCCGGAAGTTTTGTGGTCACCAAAAAAGGGAAAACGGTCGACCTCACCCATCGAGAGTTTGAACTTCTGCTGTACCTGGCAAAACATGTGAATCAGGTGCAAACAAGAGAACATCTGTTACAATCGGTATGGGGTTATGATTATTTCGGGGATGTGCGCACCGTTGATGTCACCATCCGTCGTCTGCGCGAGAAAATCGAAGACGACCCCGGCGCTCCCAAATACATCATCACACGCCGGGGAATCGGGTACACCATGCGCGATCCCCATTCCGAACGTTAACCCGGGTGATCAAATGAAAAAGTGGCTTCAGCTGGCAAACAGTATACAATGGAAATTGGTTGTGATCTATCTCCTTTTGATCGTGATCGCCATGCAGCTGATCGGGGTCTATTTCTTCCGGCAATTGGAAAATTATCTGACTGACAGCCTGCGCGGACAGATCAGGAATAACGCGGTGGCGATTCAGCAGACGATTAAGGATGAGCTGGCCAAACCGGAAAATGACGAGCGAAACAAAACTATTTTGTATTGGCTGAATACACTGGTTCCCCGCACCTCCAAGATGACGGTGCAGGTGATCGACCAGAACAACTTTGTCATCGCCTCCACCTCATCCAAACAGAGCAAGATCAAACAGCCCTTCAACTTTCAGCTTCCGGCAAAAGGATCGGCTTCCTTCAAGCGGCGGGACCCGGCGACCAACAAAGATTTTCAGGTCTACATTCAGAGCATCAAGGGAGAAAACGGAAAAAACCTCGGGATGATTTATATTGAAGCCCCGCTTGACGGGACCTATGCCACGATTTTTGCCATCAGCAAGATCCTGCTCAAAATTACGGCCGTCGCCGTCGTCATCTCCAGTTTCCTCATTATTATTTTGGCCCGGACGATCACCTCCCCGGTCAAAGAGATTACGGAGCAGGCCACCATTATGGCAGCCGGCGACTTTAACCGTCAGGTGGATGTGCGCAGCAAGGATGAGATCGGGCAACTGGGAATCGCATTCAATCATCTGGCTTCCCATCTGCGCAATGCCCTGGCGGAAAAAGAAGAAGAAAAAGAAAAACTGGAGTCGGTGCTGGCCAATATGAGTGACGGAGTGATAGCCACCGACAGCAAGGGGAATATCATCGTCAAAAACGCGTGGGCGGAAAAGCTTCTGGAATGCCCGGTCAAGATCGGGGACAGCTTCAATCGCGTCCTTCCCTTATCCGAACCGATTCAATTTCCCCTGCGCGAAGAAAAGCAAACTTTTCTCGAACTGAACAGCGACGACCCGGAAGAGCTGACGATCCTGAAAATCACCCTTACCCCTGTCAAATTAAAAGGGGCGCACCAGACGGGGATGGTTGCCGTACTGGAGGATGTAACTGAACAGGAAAAACTGGACCGGCAGCGAAAAGACTTTGTCGCCAACGTTTCCCATGAATTGCGCACTCCCCTGACCACCATCAAAAGCTATCTCGAAGCGCTTGATGACGGGGCAATCAATGAACCGGAGCTGGCGACGCGATTTTTGAAAGTGACCCGGCAGGAAGCAGACAGGATGACCCGCTTGATTCAGGACTTGTTGCAGCTGTCCCGCCTGGACGCGCAAAAATCCAAGTTCGCCAAGAAACCGGTCTCTGTCGAGCTGATGCTCGAGGAAGCGGTTGACCGTTTTTCCTTCCAGTGCAAACAGAAAAATATCTCTCTTACGCTGTATATCCATGAACGGATTCCGCGCGTCTATGCCGATCCGGACAAATTGGATCAAGTGCTGGACAACCTTATTTCCAACGCGGTTAAATACACGCCTGACGGGGGTTCGGTTGCCGTCGTCGCACAAGAAAAAGCGGATGGCATGGTGGAAATCGGGGTGGCCGACACGGGTATCGGCATCCCGAAAAAAGATCTCGGCCGGATTTTTGAACGTTTTTACCGTGTGGACAAGGCCCGCTCCCGCAGCATGGGAGGAACGGGGCTCGGTTTATCGATCGCCCAGCAGATCGTCCACGGTCATCAGGGAGAGATTGAAATTGACAGTGTGTACAAGAAAGGGACGCTGGTATCCTTTACGCTGCCCCCGGTGAGTGGAGGGAACGTTCATGAGTGAAAAATGGATTGAACATGCCAAAACGGCCACCCTGGTCACGCTGGTCACCATCAGCCTGGTGTTGACCGGTTTCCTGTGGTTCAGTTCCCCTGGATACCAGACCAATCCACCCTTTACCAAATATGACCTTACCTATATTTACAGCGGTACGAAATACAATGATCGGGCAGCTCATCAGCTGGCTTCCCCCTATCAGGTGATTGTCCATGCCAACAACAAAATCTCCTGGTTATTGCCGGAAGGAAATACGTATGCCCGTCTGACCCAATTGCTGCAAAAGGCAAGCTTTGACAGCTTCACCACTGTCGCTCCCACCGCGGACATGTGGAAAACCCTGTTCACTCAGGCTCCCGGCGCAGAACTGGTCTTCCCGCGCGATATTTCCGTGCAATATGCGGATGCTTTTTTCGATGCTTCCCTGCTGCAAAAGTATCCGCTCAACGGGCTCGATTCGATCAGCCGCATCTGGTTTTTTTATAACCCGGCATCCAAGGAATCTTTTGTCTGGTTCATCTCGGCGCAGGATCAGCAAATCGTGCAGGCGAAAGTGGATTTGGGGGACAAGCACCTGGAAGATGAAATCGCCAGGAGCAGCATGACCAAATCCCCGCCGCTGACAGCGGTTTTTGCGGACGGCAAAGCCCCGTGGGAGCAAAAGAACCCATCCGGCCATGCGTTTTCCCGATTTTTTTATCTGCCGACCTCTTCGTTGCCGATGAACGAATGGAGCTTTAAACTGACATTGTTCGATATCAATGAGATGAAAAAGTGGCTGATCAAAGATCCGAGCGTCGAGCCGTTCGTCACCAATAAAAATGAAGATCTCTATATGAACAACAATGAGTTTCTCACCTACAACAAAAAAGGAAACTTTATGAGTTACAGCCAGACGCCTGACGACACAGAACCGGGGACTTCCAATCTCTACACCGATCTCGCCCATATCAACAACTTTGTGCAAAGGCATCACGGGTGGACCGGCAACTATCTGCTCGACGATGTGCGGAGCAATGATAACAATCAATATTCATTCCGCTTGCTGGTGAAAGGATATCCGGTTTACTGGTCGGCCAATGTCCCGATCAATCCTGATCAAATCCAATTACAGACCAACAACAACGAAGTGATTAAATATTACCGGTCGGTTTATATCCTGGGGAGCCCCGACCGGCAGAGGACGCTTTCCCTTCCGGGCAAAGCCGAACTTCTGCAAAGTCTTGCCGACAAGAAAATCAGCCTTTCAACCGTCGAGCAAATCTATCCCGGCTATCAGGCGGACGGAATCGCCGGCAAACAAGCTGTACTCAAACCAGTCTGGATTGTCATTACCACTTCAGGCAAACGCATGTTTATCAGTTCTCCATGATGCGGGGAGGATTCCCAAATGGATTGGAGTCGTGCCAAAACCATTTTTATCATCGCTTTTCTCATTCTCGACCTTTTTCTGGGGGCACAGCTCAGCCATACGATGCAGCAACAATCACAATTTGTGGAGGAGAATGATATTTCCGCACAACAGCTACAGCAATTGCTGAAACAGGCCAAAATCAAATTCGCGGTTAAAGCGCCGAGCCCCCCGGAGCAACTGGATACCTACAAAGCAACCATCACGGCGATGGACAACAGCTGGAACCGGGATGAAAAAGGAGGCTATATCAAAGAGTTCCGTAACCCCCTTTCCTATCGTAACCAGCATGAGCTGGAAGGGATTTTGCATAAAGAAATCCCTTTTTTCGGCGAATTTGATTACATGCCGGCCCTGTCCACCCCGTCAAAAAAGCTGGTTTATTTGCAAATGGTGGGAAACCGTCCCATTTATGACGGAAAAATAGAGGTGAACCTTTCCGGTTCCCACCGGATTCACTCCATTCATGTAACCCGGTTTCAACTGGAAAAGGTGCAGGCGGTGCAGCTGGTTCCTTTCAATAATGTGCTCTACCGCTTTGTCACCGGGTGGAACAAGACGGACTTTACGATTAGCAGCGCCACTCTCGGCTATCAGGCCAAGGTTTATCCGGGAACGAGCGAAGATTACTGGTTAATCCCCTGCTGGTGTTTCCGGGTGGGGAACAGCCATCTCCTGGTGAATGCCACCAATCGCGGCGGCGATGAAGATGTGGAAACAGGGCCGGGGATCACAAAATAAAAAACAAAGGAACGAACAAGACGATGAAATTTAGCGTTCTGGCGAGTGGAAGTACAGGAAATGCCCTTTTTATCGAATCGGATAAAACGCGGATTTTAATCGATGCCGGATTGAGCGGCAAACAGCTGGAAGAGCGCATGAAAAAAATCGACATCGATCCGTCGACCATCGAAGCCATTTTTGTCACACACGAGCATATTGACCATGTGCGCGGATTAGGGGTGATGGCCCGGCGCCACCAGATCCCCGTCTATATGAATGAGGCGACGTGGCTGAGCCTTCCCTCAACCGTTGGCGAAATCCCGGAACCGTTGCAGAATGTGCTGGAAACCGGAGCGGCCCTTCAATTTCAGGACCTGACCATCGAGTCGATCCCCATCTCCCACGATGCGGCCGAACCGGTCGGCTACCAGATTCGCCAAGGCCGGGAATGCCTCGCCACCGTGACCGACCTGGGATATGTGAGCAAACGCATTGTCGACCAGGTAAACGGCGCTGACACGCTCATCTGGGAAAGCAATCATGATGTGGAAATGCTGCGCATGGGTTCTTATCCCTGGAATGTAAAGAGAAGGATTTTGAGCGACACCGGCCATTTATCCAATGAAGATGCCGGTGCGGCCCTGACCGAGATTCTGAAGGGCATCGGGGAAAACGTTTATCTGGCGCATTTGAGCCGTGATAATAACATGAGCGAACTGGCCCATCTGACGGTGAAAAACATATTGGAAGAAACGGGGATGAAAGTGGGACGCGATGTCCATCTGTGGCCGACATTTGACGACCGCCCCACTCCTCTCCGCGAAGTGCGCATAAAGGTAAAAGGGTAGCCCCCTGTTCCGGTTCCGGCAAGGGGCTGCCCTTTCCTTTCAGTAAAACGAATGTTCATCATTTTGGTTTGCACCTGGCTCTGCCTTCACCTCTGCATCAAGTCCCTTGACCAGTTCCGCAAATTCGTTTCTTTCTATCAGGCCTTTACCGATCAATAGTTCCAAAAGGGCCGTCAACAGCAAAGTCTGCTTGTAAAAATCCAGCTTCAGATCGGCCAATTGCGCCCCGAAATTCACTTCGTCACAGCGCTTATGAGGACTTACCGGCTTACCCGCTTTCGCGCGATTTTCTTCCATTTTCTCAACTCCCAAGCAAGCAACCGACGTATAGATATTTTCTACTATTCCCCTCCTTTTTCCTATTTTATGAGCTGATTTCCACCTGCAAAATATCAAACTCCGGCAGGCTCACGCGATGATTCCCCCGCTTTGCTGATCGAGAACCCCCTTCCGGTAATTTTTGCAAACAAAAAGCGGCCTCGAGGGAACGCCGGCCAAATGCTCAATTCCAATATGGTTTCAATCAAACGGAGACAAAGCCCGAATGGTTCGAGTTGCAATGAGACACAGACGGGGGAAATTTTACCCAGTTTTTCATTGCAGTTTGAATCATCACCTTTTATGATTTCATTGAAAGCGGCCGGTTCTGCCTTTTCAGCAAACATTCAGCCAATCCTCAAGAAATGTTCAGTTCCTTTTAAGCAACCATTCAGCCGATCAGGATATGATGAGATTGTAAGCAAAATCGGCTGAATGCCCTCATCAAATATGAGGAGGGCGGAAAAATCTCCTCATGCCCAAGGTTAAAGACTTTACCAATTCGGGTATATTAAGGATGCAGGAGGGAATGAAATGGGATATTATGACGAATCGGACCACTATCCAAAAAGACGCCTCACCTCCCCGATCTGGACTGCTCTCATTTCAGCAATTATCGGCGGATTGGTCGTCTTGCTCTTAACCCCTTTCTTTATTTCAAGAGGGATTCTCTCTCTTCCGCCCACTTCTTACAACGGTGCAATCTCCGGACCAACCACAACGACGAGCGTCAAAGTGAACTCAGATATTACCAAGGCCGTCCAAAAAGTGGCGCCTGCAGTGGTCTCGGTTATCAACTACAACAGATCGGAAGACTTTTTTAACCCACAGGAAGTGGAGAAAGACACGGGTTCCGGCATCATTTTCCGAAAAGCAAACGGAAAAGCCCTGATCGTCACCAATTACCATGTGATTGCCGGCGGTGACCAGTTCAAAGTCGTCATTTCCGGATCAGACAACAAAAAAGAGGTCAACGCCAAACTGCTTGGCGGCGATCAACTGACCGACCTGGCAGTGTTGGAAATTCCGGACACCTATGTGACGGCTGTTGCCGAATTTGGCAACTCCGATACGCTCAAAGCGGGAGAACCTGCGATCGCGATCGGAAATCCGCTCGACCTCGGGCAATCGGTTACTGTCGGGGTGATCAGCTCTCCCAAACGCTCCATCAGCGTGGATGAAGTCAACACCACCGACGTCATTCAGACAGATGCAGCGATTAACCCCGGTAACAGCGGTGGTGCGCTGGTGAACATCGCCGGACAGGTTATCGGCATCAACCGGCTGAAAATCGCCGAATCAGGGGTGGAAGGGCTTGGATTTGCCATTCCGGTAAACGAAGCTCGCCCCATCATCGAACGGTTGATTCAATACGGACATATCTCCCGTCCATGGCTGGGTGTGGGACTGGTGGATCTTTCCACTTTGCCCGGTTACACCCTGGATCAGTTGAAGTTGCCTGATTCCGTAACGGAGGGAGTGGCCGTTGCCAAAGTGGAACCGGGAAGCCCGGCCGATGAAGCGGGTTTGCAACCGCGCGACGTAATTGTAGCGCTTGACGGCAAAGCGGTCAAAGATTCATCCGGACTCCGCTCATATCTCTACCAAAACAAAAACGTCGGCGATAAAGTAACCATTACCTATTACCGTGACGGCCAAAAACAGACAGGGACGCTCGAACTGGGCGAAGCACCGCAAAACATATCACAATAGGGCTCCGTTATCGCGGAGCTTTTTCCATTTCCGTAAAAGTACAAGTTTGCCTGAACTGTCATCCCTGAGTTATCCTGAAAAAAGCACGCACATGATCCTTCCGTTTGTTTTGACTGGATTGTGGATAACTTATGAATAACTTTATATAATCATGGAGTGAAAACATGAACACAGAACACGTTTGGTACGCTTGTAATGAACATATCGACATTATTCTCGATGAAATTGTGGATGATACCTCACTCGCTCCTGAAATGGAACTTTATCGCGGAGATGACAACGAAGCAAAGTGCGGCTGGTGCGGGAACCGGCCTGCTTACCGTCTTTGGGTAAACCCCGGGGAATAAAAGGAGTTAAAGAATTTCCATGAAAATCGATGTGATAGCCGTTGGCAAACTAAAGGAAAAATATCTGCAACAGGCATGTGCTGAGTATCTGAAGCGGCTGAAGCCCTATGCGAAAGTGGAAGTGATCGAAGTAGCGGAAGAAAAGGCTTCCGATCCCGTCCATAAAACGGAAATGGAACAGATCGTCGCCAAAGAAGGGGAGCGGATCATGCGCCATCTCTCTCCGGACGCATACACGATCGCACTGGAAATTGAAGGCAAATCACTCTCTTCCCCAGCTTTTGCAAAGAAGCTCGACAAGCTGGCTACCTACGGAAAAAGCCATCTTCATTTCATCATCGGCGGTTCTTACGGTTTATCGCCACAAGTGACTGCATCCGCCGATCTGTCCTTATCCTTTTCATCCATGACCTTTCCCCATCAACTGATCCGCCTCTTTCTGCTGGAACAAATCTACCGGGCATTCAAGATCAATCGGGGAGAAACGTACCACAAGTGAACGGGACCTGTTAAAACGGCATAAAAAAACACCGGCCTTTTTGCATCAGCCGGTGCTTTTTTATGAGTCAGAAGTTCTTTACGCATAGACAGGGCGAACCTGGATCGTTTGATCACGGTCCGGCCCTACCGAGAAAATCGCAATCGGAATACCTGTCAGTTGGGAAATCCGTTCTACATAGCGCTTGGTTTCTTCCGGAAGATCACTGTAGCTGCGAACCCCGGTAATATCCGTTTTCCATCCCGGAAGCTCCTCATAAATCGGTTTGCATTTTTTCAACAGGTTCAAATTGGCCGGATAATTTTCAATCCGCTTCCCTTCGCATTCATAAGCGACGCAGATTTTTACCGTATCCAGTCCGGTCAACACATCGAGCGAATTCAGGGAGAGACCGGTGATACCGCTTACCCGGCGGGCATGGCGCACCACGACGGAATCAAACCAGCCCACGCGTCGCGGCCGCCCGGTCGTCGTTCCGTACTCACGCCCAACCTCGCGAATTTGCTCCCCGATCTCGTTGAACAGTTCGGTCGGGAACGGGCCATCTCCCACCCGGGTGGTATAAGCTTTGGCCACGCCGATCACCTGGTGGATTTTCGTCGGGCCGACACCTGAACCGATGCAAACGCCTCCGGCTACCGGATTGGAAGAAGTCACAAAAGGATAGGTTCCTTGGTCGATATCCAGCAT
Source organism: Thermoactinomyces sp. CICC 10521 (assembly GCF_016055135.1). Lineage (NCBI taxonomy): Bacteria > Bacillati > Bacillota > Bacilli > Caryophanales > Thermoactinomycetaceae > Thermoactinomyces > Thermoactinomyces sp. CICC 10521. Next base: position 21,494 of record NZ_JAECVZ010000010.1, read on the forward strand.
CACCCCTTGCGCTCCTTCAAACAGCACGCGTTTCCCCTGGTCAATCGCGTCATTTAAGACGACGGACGTGTCGGTCACATAGGGGCGGATTCGCTCGGCACAAGCGAGATACGTTTCATATACTTCTTCAAATTTGCACCCTTCGGTCTCGTACAGGCGATCCAAAATGCGGTTTTTCTCTTCAAGGTTCCGGGTCAGCTTTTCCTTGAATACTTCCGGATCAAGCAAGTCGCTGATGCGAATTCCTACCCGTGCAGCCTTGTCCATATAAGCCGGTCCGATTCCTTTCCCCGTCGTTCCGATCTTTCCGGCTCCCTTGCTTTTTTCCTCAGCCAAATCCAATTTAATGTGATAGGGCATGATCACATGGGCGCGGTCGGAAATGCGGAGATTGTCCGCCTTTACGCCATGCTCTTCCAAGTAATCGAGCTCTTTTACCAGCGCCACCGGATTGATGACCATCCCATTGCCCAAAACACAGATCTTCTCTTTGTAGAAAATACCTGAGGGAATCATGTGCAGTTTGTATCGGGTTCCCCCAAACACGATGGTATGGCCGGCATTGTTTCCACCTTGGTAACGGGCAACCGCTTCTGCTTTTTCCGCCAGAAAATCAGTGATTTTTCCTTTGCCTTCATCTCCCCACTGGGTTCCTACCACTACGACCGTGGACATGATTCGTTCCTCCTAATAAGGATTAAAAACAATTCCCGAACATTTTTCACTCAACGAACTCATTTTAACAATTAAATACACATAAGTCAACGAAATACACGAACATTATATTGACTTTCCAGCTTAATTATTCGACAAATTCCTTTTGCCGCAACTCAAGACTCAAAAATTTGTTGTAGTTCTTCAGAAAGAGCAGTTCCACTTTTCCTACCGGGCCGTTCCGCTGTTTCCCGATAATGAGTTCGGCAATATTTTTTTTCTCCGATTCCTCATTATAATAATCATCCCGGTATAAAAAGGCCACGACGTCAGCATCTTGTTCAATCGAACCCGATTCCCTGAGATCGGACAGCATCGGCCGCTTATCCTGTCTCTGTTCCACCGCACGGGACAACTGCGACAAGGCGATGACCGGCACATCAAATTCACGGGCGATCAGTTTCAGCGAGCGGGAGATCTCGGAGATTTCCTGCTGGCGGCTCTCCCCTCCCCGGCCCGTGATCAGCTGCAAGTAGTCGATCACGACCAGTCCCAGCCCGTGTTCGGCCTGCAGCCGGCGAAGCTTGGCCCGGATATCGTAAACGGTAAGACCGGGAGTGTCATCGATAAAGATCGGGGCTTCACTGAGCGTACTCATCGCCATTGTCAGCTTTTCCCAATCTTCTTCACTCAGATTCCCCGAGCGAAATCCTTGGGCATCAATGTTTCCCTCCGCTGCCAGCATCCGCATCACCAATTGGGAAGCGGACATCTCCAGACTGAAAAGAGCCACTGTTTTTCCCGCACGCACCCCGACATTCTGCGCCAGGTTCAGAGCAAATGCGGTTTTCCCCATGCTGGGCCGGGCCGCCAGTATGATTAGCTCCGAGCCCTTCAATCCGGAAGTCATGCGATCCAAATCGACAAAACCGGTGGGGGTTCCGCTGATTCCGCTTTTATTGAAATGCTGTGCCTCAATCTGCTCATAGGATTCCATCAAAACATCATGGATGGGGATAAAGCCGCTTCCCCGAACCCGACGTCCGGCGATCTCCAGAATCCGTTTTTCCGCCTCATTCAATATCTCGTTGACATCCCCGTTGCCGGAATATCCGGTCGCGGCGATTTGCGTTGCCGTGCGAATCAAACGCCGCAAAATCGCTTTTTCCTCAACGATTTTGGCATAATACTCCGCATTGGCCGCGGTGGGAACGACACCCGCCAGTTCGTTCAGGTAGGGCACGCCCCCCACTTCCTCCAACAGCTTGCGGTCACTCAGTTCAGCAGTCAAGGTCACCAGATCGACCGGTTCCCCTTTTTCAGCCAATTCATTCATCACTTGGAACAGACGTTGATGTGCTTGGCGATAAAAATCCTCGGGGCGCAATCGCTCATTGACCGAAATCAAAACCGACGGTTCGATGAGGATCGCACCGAGGACCGCTTGCTCCGCCTCATGATTATACGGGGGAAGACGGTCAGCAAACAGATCACTCACAGGTTATCCCTCCCATCGCCATAAAAAAGCACTCCATTCCAAGTGGAGTGCCATGAGCTTACTCTTCAACCACTTGCACCGAAAGTTCTGCCGTCACTTCAGGATGGAGTTTGACCGGCACTTTTGTCACGCCGAGGGTACGAATCGGTTCATCCAGCTGAATTTTCTTTTTGTCCACATCCAGTTGAAACTGCTTTTTGAGTGCCTGGCTGATTTGCTTGGAAGTGATGGAACCGAAAATTCGTCCGCCCTCGCCGGTTTTGGTCGTTAACTTGACTGTCAGCCCGCTCAGCTTTTCCCCCAGACGCTTCGCTTCGATCCGCTCTTCTTCTTTCCGTTTTTCCTCACGCCGTTTTTGGTCTTTCAGCGAATTGAGATTTCCTTCCGTCGCCATCACTGCCAGCTTGCGGGGAATGAGATAATTGCGGGCATAACCCTCGGCCACTTCTTTGACTTCCCCTTTTTTTCCGGTTCCTTTCACATCTTTGAGCAAAATCACTTTCATCGTTTCTGCCCCCCACTTTCAACTGTTTCTTTTAATGTGTCAACCAAACGTGCTTTCGCCTCTTCCAGCGACAGATTCTTCAATTGACAGGCGGCATTGGTCAGATGCCCTCCGCCTCCCAACGCTTCCATCACCAGCTGTACATTGATTTCCCCCTGCGAACGCGCGCTGATCGAGACCAAACCGTCTTCACGTCTCCCGATGACAAACGAGGCGCGAACCCCGCGCATATTGAGCAGGGTATCGGCTGCCTGGGCAATCAGCAATTGATCATATTCTTCTTCCTCATCTCCAACAGCAACGGCAATCCCACCGTCCAAAACTTCAGCCTTCCGGATGATCTCCGCCCGTTTCACATACTGGGATAAATCCTCTTTCAACAGGGATTGCACCATCATCAGGTCAGCCCCGTGTCTGCGCAAGAAAGAAGCCGCCTCAAAAGTGCGGGAACCGGCGCGAAAGGCAAAGTTTTTAGTATCAACGACAATGCCCGCCAACAGGGCTGTCGCCTCCAGCGTATCCATCGCCAGGCGACCATCCTGATATTGCAATAATTCCGTGACCAGTTCACTCGTGGAAGATGCATAAGGCTCAAGATAGACAAGGACGGGGTCTTTGACAAAGTCTTCTCCGCGGCGATGGTGATCGATAATCACAATGCGCTTGGCGCGCTCCACCAGCTTCGGTTCCATCACCAGCGACGGCTTGTGCGTGTCGACCAAAATCAACAGGGTATCGGGATCCTCAACCCAGGCGAGCGCTTTTTCCGGATGAATGAGATATTCACCCAGATAATCATGCTGCCTGATCGCGGTTAACAGACGCTCAATCGAAGAGCTCTCCTCGTCGAGGACAATGTAAGCTTCACAATCATTAATCTGTGCAAATTTCAAGACGCCGATCGCCGCACCCAGCGCGTCCATATCCGGTTGGGTGTGCCCCATCACGACGACGCGCTTGCTGTCCCGCAGCAAATTGCTCATCGCATGCGAAATGACGCGAGCGCGCACCCGCGTCCGTTTTTCAACGGCATTCGTCTTGCCCCCAAAGAAGACGATTTTCTCCCCTTCCTGGACAGCCGCCTGGTCTCCACCACGGGCCAGGGCAACATCAAGAGCGGCTGCGGCATTCTGCGCCCGCTCCACCATGCTTTTTCCGACGCTGGCCACACCGATGCTGAGCGTGATCGGAATCTTGTATTGCCTCGTCATCTCCCTGACGACATCCAGTATATCGAAACGCGTTTTCATCAATCGCTGTAACGACCGGTGGTGCGTGACAAAAAACATCTTGTCCGTATCAATTCGTTTGAGGGAAATATCGTATTCCAATGCCCACTTCGAGATCGCTCCAGACACGTTCGACAACAACAAGGTGCTCTCCTGATCGGACAACCCCTGGCCTGATTCGTCAAAGTTGTCCAAGTGGATCAAACCCAAAACAGTTTGTTCATCGCGCAACTGCTGTTTCAGCGATTCCAGGCTGGTGATGTCACGGAAAAAGAAGAGACGCTCTTCTTCTTCATGGATCACTTGGTAAACCTTATCCCCGAGTTGGATCAGAAACGTCTGATCATCCTCCTCTTTCGACCGTTTCAGTTCGGGGAAGATCTCTTCCAGACTCTCCCCCACCAAACGTTCCCGATTCACCATCCGAGGGACAAAAGGGTTGTGCCATTCTATCTGTCCGTCCCTGCCATAAAGGAGTACACCGATCGGCATCTGGTTCATCGCCGCCTGCCCCGCGTTTTTCACACGATTGGACAGCGTTAAGACATATTCGGAAAAGTCCTTGCGAAAAGCGCGTTCCGCCTTGTATAAAACCAGGGCCAGCACGGCGAAAAACACAAGGCCCATAATCCCGTAGATCCAGCGATAGGTGGAAAGCAGAGCAACTAAAATCAAACTGAAACACATGGCAAAAACCATGTGATATCCGTGCCATCGTTGTATAATAAATTTCGGCATATTCGATCCCCTCAAACTAATCCTGCAAAGGCAAATTACAGTCGCATCCAACTTTTATTTTACCCTAGTTCATTTTAAGAGCAACTCCCGCTCCCAAAACAATCTCTTCCATCTCAAATCCCCCACCGCTTGTCATTTGGATAATTTTTGACGCAGCAATGTCGCCGCATCAATCATGCCCAAAAACTGGATCAACAGCGAAATTGGCGTAATGATTGAGACTGGAACCAAAAGGATCAGCCATCCTCCGCTTTTTCCCTTGCGGTGCAACAGAAAATGAATAAATCCAAATCCCTGGATCAGGAACAGCTCATGCAAAATGGTCAAAACGCTGATCCCCCCGTGTAATCCAACCACGGAAGGAAAGAAGTATAAAGCAACAAGGGTTAATAAGTAAAAATAGAAAAACACCTTCGGTAACCGCCACTCATGAAAAGCAGGCAACGTTTTTCTCTGAAATCCCTGACGCGACAACCAGCTTCTGGCGGTATAAAAGGTGATGAGAGCCATAAGACCGATAAGGTTAAAAAACACAGGCGGGACCATGGTTCCATTCGATAAGGCCTCCAACGCCTGTGCCCCTGCTCCCGATTCCTGCAATATCTCTTCCATACGAAGCGATTCTGTCTGCCAAATCGCCTTTACCCAATCGAACAGATGAAATGATTCTCCCACATACAAAAATCCCCAGGAACCAACAGCCCCAGATGCAACCCCGCTCAACACCACATCAGCTCCTGTCGTTGCCGAATGGCGATAGCAATACCCCATGATGCTTCCCATAAACCATGCGAATAAGGCGAGCAGAGCGGAGATTGCGGGGAAAAAGACAAACGCCACGCCCAAGGGGATGAGCGAAATGATCAGCGCTGCCGAAGGCCTTTTCACGCTCAGCAAAAGAAACGGCAGCGGGAGAAGCCAAAAGGTGATCATGGGAATGAAGGAAATACTGAGCGAGGCGAGCAATAAGAGAAAAAGCCCTGACATAAGAAGGCCGTCCTTTATGATCCCTTTCAGATCCTGCGGCAAATTGAATGTCACCTCTTGTTTAAATAATCATCAAGAGAGGACAAATCGCCATACCACTCTTCCAACTGGTGGCCTTCCCTGGCGTGTTCACGCAGCTTCTGCGAAACCGCTTGATCAAGTTCCCGAAAAGAAAATCCCATTCTTCTCGCCAACACGTACACGGAAATAGCCAAACTGGATAAACTATCTATGATCATGTGCTGATTGGCATAATGAATCCCCTTAAAAAGGGTGGCAATCTGGTCCAAAACCTCGGTTTTCAACCAATCAATCACTTTTATGCTTTTGGCGAATTGCACTCCCCGTTCAGGCCGGCTCATATGGTTGCACTCCTCCAAAATACTGCAAGTTTAGGAGAAATTTCCACATAAAAGAGCCGATTTCCTGCTTATTATACAAAAACAGGGGCATCAATCTCACCCCTGTTTTTGCGATCAATCATTGGTGTATGGCAACAGAGCCATTTGACGAGCCCGTTTGATGGCACGGGTCAACTGGCGTTGGTATTTGGAGCTGGTTCCCGTTACACGGCGCGGCAGAATTTTACCACGCTCGCTGATAAACTTGCGCAGCAAGTCTACATCTTTGTAATCGATGTAATCGATTTTATTGACGGTAAAGTAGCAGACTTTGCGGCGTTTGTTTCCGCGGCGACGAGCCATTCTCTTTTCCCCCTTCCTGTTTGCGATTCAGACGTTCAGATTAGAAAGGCAGATCATCATCAGAGATATCAATCGGTTGTCCGTCATCAGCAAAGGGGTCATCCATCGGCTTGTTTCCTTTGTTGTAAGTGCTTCCCCCGCCAAAGGAGCTTCCACCAAAGCCCGGAGCAGAGGATTCACTGCGGTTTTTCGGCTCAAGAAAGCGAACATCATCGGCCACGACATCTGTCGTATAGACCGTACGCCCTTCCTGATTTTCGTATTTCCCGGTCTGCAGACGGCCGTCCACACCGACCAGAGAACCTTTTCTGAGGTAGTTGGCGCAGTTTTCGGCCAGTCCCCGCCAAGTGACGATATTGATAAAATCCGCTTCGCGTTCTCCGTTTTGATTCGTGTAGTTGCGGTTAACCGCAATGCTGAATCTCGCTACGGCCACACCGCTCGACGTATACCGAAGCTCCGGATCACGCGTCAGCCGTCCTACCAGGATGACCCGATTTATCATGGATAACCTCTCCCCTTTGCATGATCAACCTTCATTTATCGAATAAACAGGCGATTATTTTTCATCGATGTTAATGATCATATGACGCATGAAGTTATCATTGATGCGAACCACATGATCAAGTTCTTTCACAACATCGGCAGACGCACGGAATGTATAAACCGTGTAGATCCCTTCACGGTAGGAATCGATCTCGTAAGCGAGACGGCGTTTACCCATGTCATCCGCGTTGATGATTTCCCCGCCGTGTTGCGCGATGGTTGCTTGCACTTTTTCGCGGCACGCTTTCACGGTTTCTTCATCAACGTCAGGACGAACGATGAACATGATTTCATAGTTGTGAGTCATCTTCCACACCTCCTTCTGGACTGTACGGCCCTGCCTGTCGCAGAGCAAGGAGAACATGAATTCTCTCTACATGTACGATTATACATTTTAGCAAACAGCCCGGAATAAATCAATGTTTGAATCGGATTTGCTCTCTAAAAATCGTGCCGACGGCGGGAAGGGATTTTGATTGTCTCCCGCTTACACATTGAATCGGAACGTCATAATATCCCCGTCCCGGACCACATACTCTTTTCCCTCTAAACGCAATAACCCTTTTTCCCGTGCCGCCGCGAGGGAACCGGCATTCAGCAAGTCCTCGTAACCGATCACTTCCGCCCGGATAAACCCTCGTTCAAAGTCGGAATGAATCACTCCGGCCGCTTGCGGGGCTTTTGTGCCCTGGCGAATCGTCCAGGCCCGGACTTCTTTTTCGCCCGCGGTAAAATATGTGATCAGGCCGAGCAAACGGTAAGCGGCTGCTATCAAGCGATCCAGCCCTGAGGAGGAGAGACCCAATTCCTCAAGAAACATGGCCCGTTCTTCCCCTTCAAGTTCGGCGATTTCCGCTTCCACTTGCGCACTGATCGGCACCACTTCGGCTCCTTCCTCCGCAGCAATCCGTTTGACGATCTGAACATACGGATTGGCTTCCGGATTGGCCAGGTCTCCCTCATTGACATTGGCGGCATAGAGAACATTTTTGAGCGTAAGCAGATTTAAACTCTTGATCAGTTTCCTTTCATCCGGATCCAGGCTGACGGTACGGGCCGGTTTCCCTTCGGCCAGCGCTTGCTGCAAACGGGTTAAAATCCCGTGTTCGGCAATCGCCGCTTTATCCCCGCTCTTTTTCTGGCGGGCCACCCGATCAAGCCGCTTTTCCACTGTTTCCAAATCTGCCAGCACCAGCTCGAGGTTAATTGTTTCGATATCGCTGGCCGGATCAACCTTTCCGGCTACGTGCGTAATATTTTCATCTTCAAAACAGCGCACGACATGGATAATCGCATCCACTTCACGGATGTGGGACAGAAATTTGTTTCCCAACCCTTCTCCGCGGCTCGCTCCTTTGACCAGTCCGGCAATATCCACAAATTGAAATGATGTGGGAACAATCCGCTGCGGATTGACGATTTGCGCCAGTTTCATCAAACGTTCATCCGGCACGTCAACCACCCCGACATTGGGGTCAATCGTACAAAAAGGGTAATTGGCCGATTCGGCCCCCGCTTGGGTAATTGCATTAAATAATGTTGATTTTCCTACATTGGGCAAGCCCACGATCCCAGTTGCTAACGCCACTTTTTGCGTTCCTCCTCCATCGTGATCCAATTCCGAATCCCATAATCAAACCCTTGTTCATTATAGCGGAAACCACGATTTCCTTCCATGCATCCCGCCGCCTTCTTTTCCATTCGGCGGTGACCATGTTGATCTCCGCCGGAGGCTTACTCTCGTTCAGCTCGTTCTTGTGCGGCAGAAACCAGAATGCGCTTCAATCGCTTTTCAAAACGGGAACGGGGCAAAAGGACACTGTGCTCACATCCGGTGCATTTCATGCGGATATCTGCACCCATGCGGATGATTTTCCAGGCATTGGTTCCACACGGGTGCGGTTTTTTCATCTCGACAATATCCCCGAGTCCAAATTCCTTTTTTTGCAAATGCGATCCCTCTCTCCTTTTTGATTGCTAACATTATAGAAACTGGCCTGCGCCAATTCAACCATTTTACTCATTCAGGCAGCAGATTCATTATCCGCCCCCGCTGCCGGCATCTCCAATGATGACAACCCGTTTAAGCGGCTCGGGAATGTATTTCCACACCGCCTTTTTTGTTTCAGCAGGGTGTGAGAAAGCCTCGATTCTTTCTTCAGCCGTTTTCATGGGCAAATGTATATTTTTCCGAATACAGCCGTATACTATGAAAGAGTTTTTTGCGGAGGTCAAGAATAAATGAGAGAAATTCCGTCCATTCGGAAGCGGTCTCTGTCTCCTCTCCCATTTCGGGTTGAATATACTGATCCCGCGGCAGACCAGAGGTTCTCAACTCAGTTGGCACTAGCTCTTCACCGGTTTCTGCCCAGCCCGGAAATCGTTTGTGTCTGTATCGGGACAGACCGCTCTACCGGTGATGCCCTCGGACCTTTGGTCGGTACACTCCTCAAACAAAAAATGCCGGGTTCACTCACGGTTTACGGGACATTGGACGAGCCTGTCCATGCGCTCAACCTCGAACAAACCGTGCAAATGCTGCATCAGGAACATCGTACGGCTACTGTTCTGGCCATCGATGCCTGCCTGGGTCAATTGAAAAGCGTCGGACAGATTCAGTTAGGATTGGGGCCGGTCAAACCCGGGGCAGGAGTGCACAAAGAGTTGCCGGAAGTTGGCCAGATCCATATTACAGGAATTGTGAACGTGGCCGGATTTATGGAATATTTCGTTTTACAAAATACCCGCCTGAGCTTGGTCATGAAAATGGCCGAAATTATTTCCAACTCGATCGTCAGGGCGGTAAACCAAACCTCGCTCTCACTTGCATGAGAGCCTCTTTTTTCTTTCAGTCCGTTTCGCGAAAAAAGCCAAAAGATCTTCTCCGATCAACCGTCCGGGAGCGGATGGCCATTGGTTTGACTCCTCTCGCCTCCGGATTTCATCCTCCCGAAATAAATCAGTCACTCGTATTTAAAAGCGGCGGCGATTTCCCGAACCGCATCGATCACGGCTGTGATCTGCTCTTTTGTATTGAAATATCCGGGACTGACCCGAACAGCTCCATGCTCCGTCTTCAGACTTCGGTGTTTCAGCGCAGCGCAATGAAATCCGGCACGTACTGCTATCTGATAATGCTGGTCGAGGATCGTCGCCACCTCAATTCCATCCGCATTTTCCATAGTAAATGAAACAATCGGCAATGCGGGTGCAGCGGAAGTCAGAACCGTGACACCTTCAATCGCTTGCAATCCTTCCCACAGCTGACGGGTCAACTCCTGTTCATGCCGGTAAATCTCTCTCAATCCTGTTTTCATAATAAAATCGATTCCTGCCCCAAGCCCGGCAATCCCGGGGGTATTGGGAGTTCCGCTCTCATATCCGTAAGGACGTTCCAACGGCTGCTCCACTTCTTCCGAGCGATTTCCCGTCCCGCCCTGAAGCAGGGGTTGCAAGGGAACATCCGGTTTTACGTAAAGCCCGCCCGTTCCCTGCGGGCCAAACAAGCTTTTATGTCCGGGAAAAGCAAGCAGGTCGATCGGCATTTCATCCAAATGAAAAGAGAGTAATCCCGCCGTTTGCGCCGCATCAACCAAATAGAGAATGCCATGCTTTTTCGCCATCTCGCCCAGCTCCGCAATCGGTAAAACTTCCCCTGTCACATTGGAGCCGTGAATCGTAATCAGCATCCGTGTTTTCTTGCGAATTTGCTCCTCCAGCAAAGAGGTCCAGTCTGCGCGTTCATCCTTTCCGTCCACAACCGTAACCTCAACCTTTGCTTCTTTTTCCAGCCAATAGACGGGGCGTGCCACCGCATTATGCTCCCATGCCGTGATGATCACATGATCTCCCGGCTTTAAGATGCCCTTAATGGCCATATTCAGAGCATGGGTCGTATTCTGGCAAAAGAGCAGATGATTCGGATCCCGCACCCCAAACAGCCGGGCAAGTTTCTCCCTAGTCTCTTCAATCGTTTGCGCTGCTTTTACCGCCAGCTGGTGGCCTCCCCTCCCCGGATTGGCACCAAACTCATCGATGGCCTTTTTAACAGCATCAGAAACCCCTGGAGGTTTGGGCCATGTGGAAGCAGCATTATCAAGATAAATCAATGTCGGATTCCTCCTTTTCACGATGATGAAAAGTTTAAGATAAAATCATCTCCGGTCTGGTAAAAGACAGAAGGGTCCCTTCAAGGACCCGGTTAAACTCGTATTCATCAATGAAGCCGCTCACTGCCTGCGCCGCCTACCTTCCTCCGACCACTCTTTCTTGATTTAACAATTCAATCAGCCGTTCCAACTCCCGATCGGAATAATACTCGATCTCGATTTTCCCTTTTTTCCGCCCGTGCTTGATGCGAACCGGCGTACTGAAAACTTGCTGCAACAGATCTTCATAGTGTTTAATCTGCGGGTCCAATTTTTCTTTGCTCTTTTTCCGTTCTTTCTTGGGCATTGTCTGATTGAGCTGTTGCACCCATTCCTCCAGCTGGCGTACACTTGGCTTTTCTTTTTTCACCTTCTCCGCCAGCTTGATGAGCAAATCCGCATCTTTTACGCCCAGAAGCGCCCGGGCATGTCCCATTGACAATGTTCCACGTGAAACATCATCTTGAACTTGCGGCGGCAATTGCAGCAAACGCAAAAAATTGGCGACATGGGGACGGCTTTTTCCCACTCGTTCTGCCAATTCTTCCTGGGTAACCGACAAATGCTTCATCAATTTCTGATAGGCGTGGGCCACTTCCATCGGATTGAGATCTTCCCGTTGCAAATTCTCAACAAGCGCAATCTCCATCATCTGATCGTCTGTAAACTCACGAACGACCACCGGAACTTTCGTCAGCCCGGCCGCTTTGGCAGCGCGAAAACGGCGCTCTCCTGCGACAATTTCATAGCCGCGAATGCTTTTTCTCACAACCAATGGTTGGACTATTCCATGCTGTTTAATCGATTCGGTCAATTCCTGCAGCAGTTCATCATCAAAATGTTTGCGCGGCTGATAGGGATTCGGGCGCAAATCCGTTATTTCCGCCTCGTGAACATGATCCTCCTCTGTCGTCACATCCACTTGAAACAAAGCGCCAAGCCCTCGTCCGAGGCCTTTGTTACTCATTTTGCATCACCACTTCTTTCGCCAGTTCGTTATAGCATAAAGCACCACGCGATTTCGGATCATATGTGATGATCGGCTTCCCGTGGCTTGGTGCCTCACTGAGCCGAACGTTTCGCGGGATCACTGTCCGGTAAACCTTTTGCTGAAAGTACTTTTTCACTTCGTCCATCACCTGAACGGACAAATTGGTTCTGCTATCGAACATGGTCAGCAGAACGCCTTCCACTCCCAGGTTTTTGTTTAAGTGTTTTTGCACAATGCGAATCGTATTCAACAGCTGTCCCAATCCTTCCAGAGCATAAAACTCACACTGAATCGGAATGAGGACAGATTCGGCTGCGGTTAACGCATTTAATGTAATAATCCCCAGTGATGGAGGACAATCGATAAAAATATAATCAAAATCCTGTTTCACTGATTGCAATGCCCGTTTCAGCCGCAGTTCCCGTGAGATGGCCTGCGATAATTCAATTTCAACCCCCGCCAGTTGAATAGTCGCCGGAATCACATAGAGATTTTCGACGATCGATGGAATCAGCACTTCCTCGACCGGTGCCTCGTTCATCAAAACATCATAGACACAGCGTTCGACATCGCCCTTATTGATGCCAAGTCCACTGGTCGTATTTCCCTGCGGATCAATATCAACAATTAAAACCCGTTTTCCGAGAGAGGCGATGCCGGCAGACAAATTGATCGACGTCGTCGTTTTTCCGACGCCCCCTTTCTGATTCGCAATCGCAATCACTTTCCCCATTTTTCCACCTCTTTTCCTTTAACCAGACCCCAAACCGCTCTTGCATTCCATCTCCGAGGCGACATCGGAACTGCGGCCTCTTCCTTTTCTGAAAGTTTTTGCAGTCGAGGGCGCAGGGTTCCCCCCCCTGACCTTCCCGCGTTTCAAATGGCCATCAGCGAAGCACCAATCCCCTCCTGGTTTTGTCCCATCCAAATCCCGGGGGTGGTGTTTGACAAATGATGCCCTTTTCCCGAACGGATTCATTCAGACACCTGACTCAACAAGAAGAAAATGATCCGCTGAACGGCTCCTCCCCTTCTCCCGAAACAAGCAGGGAGCAGCGCAAAAATAAAGAAAAAGAGGCGTTTTTGCCTCAATATTACATTTCGATCCTTTCTTTATTTTAATGAACGTTTTTCTCCAACGGAAGGAAAAAATCAGACAAGTGAACCAAATTATTTAGGAATACGGATGACAAGTTCCACATAATCCTGATGATCCTTCTCATCAGTCAACACATCCATCCCCGTCTGCTTTACCATATCGATCGATTGGCGAATGGTATTGATGGCAATCCGGAAATCGCGAGAGACGGACTTTCGTTTCCCTTTCTTTTTCGGTGCGGCCGGCTCCTTCTCCAGCAACCGCCGAACCCGTTCCTCGGTCTGTTTCACATTTAAGTCCCGTTCCAAAATCTCTTTCAGCACTTCCAATTGCCGGCTCGGTTCTTTCAAGGCCAACAGGGAGCGGGCATGCCGTTCGGTTATGGTCCGTTTCAGCAATTCCTCCTGAACGGCTTGGGGAAGTTGCAACAAGCGCAACTTGTTCGCAATCGTGGACTGTCCTTTGCCGAGGCGTTGCGCCAGGCTCTCCTGCGTCAATTGGTGCAGCTCAATCAGTTTTTGATAGGCATGAGCCTCTTCAATCGCAGTCAACCCTTCCCGCTGAAGATTTTCAATCAGTGCGGCAGAAGCCGCCTGGCTGTCGGACATATCCCGGATCACTGCGGGCACGGTCGTCATCCCCAACTTTTTAACCGCCCGCAGCCGCCTTTCTCCCGCAATCAATTCATATCCCTGACCCTTGCGGCGAACGACAATCGGCTGAATCACACCATGGACACGAATCGTTTGACAGAGCTCATCTATCCGTTCTTCGTGAAACAATGTGCGAGGCTGATAAGGGCTAGGGACAATTGCCTCCACAGAAATTTGTTTAATCTGGTCGGTTTCCTTCTCAACCAGACCAAACAGTCGCGAAAACGACTCTTTCATCAACACAGCCACCACCTTAGTCTGGAAACCTATTTCAAAACGGGCGTAAATGGATGGCGTAAAACGATGGACGCACGTATTTTCCAGGATTCAAAGACCCAACCTTACCGCCGATGATTTGAATTCCGCACCTTTCTGACGCCGGGCCACTTATTATTACCATTTCGCTGCCGATTACCATCTACCTCCTAATCTCCTGATCAAGATCGAAAATCAAGATATGAACTGTCATCGTTTTGTAAGAATATGCCCATCCGGCTCCCGTTCCTGCATTTGGACTGATCCGCACAACAGAGTTCTTTGTTCCACGTGGAACATTAACCATTCATCTGCGTTCCCCGGCTGAAACGCGTCAAATTTTCGAGGATTGTCACAGACCGGAAACTCGGCAGTTTAAGGGGGATCGCGCCCGGTCTGCAAATACTTTCACAGCCCAAACTTCTTCTCTGATCCGAAAATCGACGATATTTGAAGAACTTTGTCGTTATTGGTCATTCTATGTTGACCCTTGGGCTTCACAATTGATAGAATCGTGGGAAGAAGGGGATTTCATTCACTTGAGGAGGATATCTGAAAAATGAGTGCACCTGTATACATAGGGAATGACCAGGGTTATTACGGAACAAAAGTGGTTACCCGTGCCAACGGAAAGTTTTATAAAATGTTTATCCGTAACATGGTCGTACCAAACCGTGTCGGTGAAATCACTTATAATAATGACCCTCACAATATTATGTACCGCGAGCGCGAAGGGGATCGCGAATGGTTCTGCGGCAAGCTGGCCATCGAGCAAGCCGGCGATGACGAATTGTTCGACTCCCACAAGCGTCGTCTGTTCAGCCCAACCTGGTTCCGTGAACAAGAATATCTGATCATGTTCCGCGTCAGCACCGGCCTCATGCTGCAAGGAAGCACCGAACCGGTTGTATCCGTCGCATTGCCAACCGACAGCTACATCGACTACAAAGATGAGTTGAAACGCCGTCTGGTGGGCAAACACAGTTTTGAAGTGAAACAAGGAAACCTCCCCTGGCGCAAAATCGAATTTGAAATTAAGCGGGAAAATCTCTTCGTAATCAGCCAGCCGATGGCCACCTTGTTCCATATCGCCCTCGACCGTGAAGGCAAACTGTTAAACGAAGATTTGTTCATTCAAAAAGTAAGCATCAACGACCTTGGCTTTGGCACATCCGATATCGAAACATTGCACGGAGAAACGATCATTAAACGCCAAAGCTTCACGTCGCGTCACGCGATGCTGAATGTTTATCACACCCTGGCAAAACGCCTGCTCGATTTTACACGCAATGCAGACCCGGACGGTCACGGGAAGGAATATCCGATCTGGAGCCTGCCGCGCATTGTTCGTTCAGGTGAAATCAGCTTCAAAGGAAAAACGCACGACGTCAGCCCCATCGTCCAGGAATGCATCAGGGAAGTCGGGGAAGCTTTGGTGGAAGAAGTTTGGAACCGGCTCGACTACGGCGATGACATTACCTATATCATCCTGACCGGCGGTGCTTCGATTCCGTTTAAACCTTTCTACCGCGAACGCTTCGGCGACAAGCTCATCTTTGCTGAAGATTATGGCATTGAAGCACAATTTGCCAATGGTTTCGGACTTTGCAAGTTCGCCCAATCCAAAGCGCGAACCGTTCCGACTAAAGAAATGCTTGAAGCAGCTGCTTCGATTCAACAAGAATTCTCCGTCCCAGATGCCCTGGGTGAAAGCAAAAAAGAGGCGAAAGCGAAAAAGTAATCCCTGTTCCCCCCATGGGTGACCCTGGGGGGCTCACTTCTTATCAACCATTCGGGGAAAATTTTGACAAATGAGTGCTGTGCCCCTTCCAATGCAAATGGAACAACAGGCACAGCCGGAGTCAGCAAAAGGAGGGGGAGTGTATGTCACAGTTTGAATCCCGGTATGATTGTATTGTGATCGGTACGGGAAAATCAGGCCAGGCATCAGTCGAAGCCTTGAAGGAAAAGGGGTTGAACCCCCTTTATATTCATTTGACAGCAGAGATGCTGACGACGATGGTCAGCCAGCAAATAGGCCAGCAAACCAGTCCGGACGGCGATTCCTCCTCACAGACCGGCGGCTTTATGCACGCGAATGCGGACGGATGCATTTATTCCCAAAAGCAGACTTTGCAAACGCCTTTTGGTGAAACGACCACTTATACGTTCCAAGTGCAGCAACCCGCCTTAGGAGAATCGGTACAGGAGAGCAAAACCTCCACCCCTGAACCTTTCTCCCCGATCGGTTCACTGTCCGACGGAGAAGATCCGGAAGTGCTGGAAGCACAACAGGTGGAGTATGTATCCCCTTACCCGTTTCTTAATGAACGATCCCGGAGAAAAAAAGCATTCAGACGCCACAAAAACAGATTCTCTTTTCAAGAGCAACCGGAGATGGAAGAAGAATATCCCATCTATCATCTTGAGCGAATCAAGTTAGAGGATGAGGAGAGCAAGGATGAACCCGTTTCCGGTTGGCAAGAAACCCCTTATTACGACGGGAGAAATGGCCTCCAGGAAGATTTTGAACAAAAAGACGAAGTGGTTGATTCAGAGACTCCCCCGGTTTATCGGGAACGGGAATTGAAATTGCGCAAACGGTTGACTGAAAACCATCGCATGCAAGGAGTCAGTGAATCCGACCACGAGGAAGAAGAAGCGGAAGACTCCATTTCCAAAAGCTTCGACAATGATTTCTTCCAAGACTCCGGCTTTTTTCAGGACCCGATGTTCAAGCCGTTTGCCTATCCGGGCGAAAGAAACCAGCCAAACCAAACGGGGCAGCAAACATTTGAATCGCAGCAATATGAACAAAATGGTTATGATCCATCCTTTGAGCCACGCCCGTTTTCAAGCCGGACATCCTTTGATTCCGACTCATACGAATCGGACAAAAATGAACAAGCCAACCAGGAACAAGATGTTTTCCCGCTGGAACCGTTCTCTCCCAGACGGCGTTCCCGCAACCAAAAAAAAGCGCGTCTGCAATCTTTGACTGAGCAAAGGGAAAAAAAAGAACTTAACCGTCCCGCCAGCATTTTTTGGGAAGAGACACCCCAGGAAGAAGATCACAGCCTGTTCCCCAACGGACAGCCTACGATTCAGCCGTTTGGCCGCGAGCCCGAAGATGAACCCGAGAAAGAGGGGGATTCCAGTTTAAAAAGGGACGATATTGAATTCGAGGATGCTTATGGCGGCTATAATTCCTGGGAGGAATTCATGACCCCTTTCTCGCAAAACAGCCGCAAACGGCAGGAGATCGACAAGGTCGAAAAAAGGAAAATCGCTTTGCGCGGACTGCACAATCTGATCAATAACCTCGGATAAAAAAGGAAGCCGTCGTCTCTGAACAAAGGGAGATCCGGCTTCCTTTTTTAAAAGCGAATGTGAACTTAAACCAGCGGTTGCTTTGCGGGCGTTCCTGCTTTACGCGGATACGCCTTGGGCGTCTGATCCCGCTTTTTCATGATCAGAATATTCCTCGTTCCCATTCCCTCCGGCAACTGAAACTCTTCTCTCTCCACCGTTGTCTTGCCCAAGATAAACAGCGCCCGTTTGGCCTCCGTTATCTCCTCGCCCACGGAAGGCCCTTTCATCGATACGAAATATCCTCCGACTTTGACAAATGGCAAACAGTACTCCGCCAGGACATTTAATCTGGCCACGGCCCTCGCCGTCACCAAATCAAAAGACTGGCGATACCCCTTCTGTTTTGCCAGGTCTTCCGCACGGCCATGAACGCATTCCACTTCTTTCAGGCCGAGTGCGTCGGCCGTTTCCCGCAAAAACTGAACGCGCTTTTTGAGCGAATCCAACAGCACCAGCCGGAGATGGGGAAATGCGATTTTCAGCGGAATCCCCGGAAAGCCTGCACCGGTCCCCACATCGATCAGCGAATCAACCTCTTTTATATCCAAACTCTTCGCCAACAGCAAAGAATCATAAAAATGCTTGACATAAACCTCCCGCGGTTCAGTGATCGCCGTCAGATTCATCACTTTGTTGGTCTCCACGAGTCGCTCGAAATACTGCGCAAACTGCCTGAGCTGTTGATCCGAAAGGAAAAGCCCCCATTCCGAGACCGCCTGCTGCAACCACTCTCCATGTTCCTGCACCGTGTTCCCTCCAAGTTTCACTTCGCATAAGCCTTTCCATTTTGCTCGATATGCACCATCAAAATGGAGATATCCGCAGGGTTGACTCCGGAAATGCGCGACGCTTGCCCCAGCGAGATCGGACGCACTTGTTCCAGCTTTTCCCGCGCCTCAGAGGAAATGCCGGCAATTTTCCCGTAATCCACCCAATCCGGAATCCGCTTTTCCTCCATGCGGCGCATTTTCTCTACCTGTTGCAACGCCTTTTTGATGTAACCTTCGTATTTCAGCTGGATTTCCACCTGTTCCGCCACATCCGGCGCAACCGGTTCCGGTGGCGGAGACATCCGGGCGATTTCCTTGTAGCCTAGCTCCGGCCGTTTGATCAGCATGGCCAGCGGCACGGCATTGTTGATTCTCGAGGTTCCCATCTCTTCCAAAATCGATTGAACCTCTTCGGTCGGACGTACCTTCGTTTCGCGTAAACGGGCAATTTCTTTTTCGATCGCTTCACATTTGGCGGTAAAGCGGCGATACCGTTCCTCAGAAATCAAACCGAGCTCATAGCCGAGATCGGTGAGGCGAAGATCAGCGTTATCATGCCTCAAGAGCAGACGGTACTCCGCCCTTGATGTCAAAAGGCGATAAGGCTCATTGGTCCCTTTGGTGACCAGGTCATCGATCAGGACGCCGATATAGGCCTGGGACCGGTCGAGAATCACCGGATCTTTCCCCTGAACTTTTCTGGCTGCATTGATTCCGGCCATAATGCCTTGCGCAGCTGCCTCTTCATATCCGGACGTGCCGTTGAGCTGCCCGGCGGTAAACAGTCCTTCCACCCGCTTGGTTTCCAGCGATGGCCAAAGCTGCGTGGGAACGATGGCGTCATATTCAATCGCATAACCGGTACGCATCATTTCCGCTTTTTCCAATCCCTTGATGGTGTGGAGCATCTTCAGCTGGACATCTTCCGGCAGACTGGTGGATAAGCCCTGCACATACATCTCTTCGGTCTCCCGGCCCTCCGGTTCGATAAAGATCTGATGGCGGCCCTTGTCGGCGAAGCGCACGATTTTGTCCTCAATCGAAGGGCAGTAGCGGGGGCCGCGACCCTCGATCGTTCCGGAGTACATCGGGGCACGATGGAGATTCTCCTGGATGAGACGATGGGTTTTTTCATTGGTATAGGTCAGCCAACAAGGCAGTTGGTCTGTGATAAACCGGGTCGTCTCATAAGAGAAAGCACGCGGCTCTTCATCGCCGGGCTGAATTTCCATCTGGCTGGTGTCAATCGATTTCCGGTTTACCCGGGGCGGTGTTCCCGTTTTAAACCGCACCATTTCAAATCCCAGCTCTATGAGATGATGGGCCAGATTAACCGACGGCTGCTGGTTATTGGGCCCGCTCTCATACGAGAGATCCCCGATAATCACCTTTCCGCGCAGATAGGTTCCGGTTGTGAGCACCACTGCCTTGGAGGTATAATGGGCGCCGGTGCGCGTCACCACCCCTTTGCAGACCCCGTTTTCCACGATCAGCCTCTCCACCATGCCCTGGATCAGCTCAAGATTTGGCGTGGTTTCCAGCGTTTTTTTCATCTCCCGCTGGTACAAAACTTTATCTGCCTGCGCCCGCAGTGCATAAACGGCCGGTCCTTTTCCCGTATTCAACATGCGCATTTGAATATGGGTTTTATCGATATTTTTCCCCATTTCACCGCCCAGCGCATCGATTTCCCTGACGACATGCCCCTTGGCCGGGCCGCCGATCGACGGATTGCATGGCATATAGGCGATCATGTCGAGGCTGATCGTCAACAGCAAGGTGGAGCACCCCATTCGCGCGGCTGCCAATGCCGCTTCACATCCCGCATGTCCGGCTCCGACCACAATCACATCATAACTCCCCGCATGGTAGGACATCCTTGATTCACCTCTTTATTTACCCAAGCAAAACTGGGAGAAAATCTGATCAATCAAATCTTCGGCCACCGCATCGCCAATCACTTCACCCAGAAACTG
This sequence comes from Thermoactinomyces sp. CICC 10521, assembly GCF_016055135.1. Lineage (NCBI taxonomy): Bacteria > Bacillati > Bacillota > Bacilli > Caryophanales > Thermoactinomycetaceae > Thermoactinomyces > Thermoactinomyces sp. CICC 10521. Next base: position 41,619 of record NZ_JAECVZ010000010.1, read on the forward strand.
CCAGGCGTTTTTCAAGTCTATTTCCACCATATCCAACGGCATGCCGGCATCAATTCCATTCAAAACTTCCCGCACGCTCTCCAGCGCTTTTTTGAGGAGATGGATATGGCGGGCATTGCTGACATAAGTTCCATCCGCCATGTCGACTTTTCCCAACTTAAACAGCCGTGAAATCGCTTCTTCCAAATCTTCGATTCCGCGTTCTTCCTTTAATGAGGTCGTAATGATCGGCAGATCCCCGGACAGCTCCCTTACCTGATCAAGATCCAATTTCCGCGGCAGGTCCGTTTTATTGACAATAACCAGTGCCGTATGATTCCGCACCCATTGGAGCAGCCGACGATCCTCTTCGTTCAACGGTTCCGCGTAATTGAGAACCAACAGGATCAGGTCGGCCTGTTCCAGCGCCTGCCGGGAACGCTCCACACCGATCCGTTCAACCACATCCTCGGTTTCGCGAATTCCGGCAGTATCCAATAAACGCAGCGGAATTCCCCTGACATTGACATATTCTTCGATCACGTCCCGGGTGGTCCCGGGGATATCGGTTACAATCGCCTTGTTCTCCTGCGTCAGGGCGTTCATGAGCGAAGATTTGCCGACATTGGGTCTGCCCACGATCGCAGTGTGGATTCCTTCACGAATGATTTTGCCCTGGCGCGCGGTACTCAACAGGCGCTCGATCTCCCGTTCGATCTCTTGCGCCCGTTCGCGCAACAGCTTCGCCGTCATTTCCTCGGCATCATATTCGGGATAATCCACATTGACCGCCAGATGAGCCAGCACTTCCAAAATTTCGTTGCGCAGCCGGTTGATCATCCGCGACAGCCTGCCTTCATGCTGGCCCAACGCCATTTTGGCAGCGCGATCCGTTTTGGCCCGAATCAGATCCATCACTGCTTCTGCCTGTGAAAGATCGATTCTCCCGTTTAAAAAGGCCCTTTTTGTAAATTCGCCCGGTTCGGCCAGGCGGGCCCCTGTCGCCAGCAGCGCCTCAAGAGTCCGCTCGACGGGAATCATTCCGCCATGGCAGCTGATTTCCACCACATCTTCCCGGGTAAATGTACGCGGGGCTCTCATCACGGTTACCAAAACCTCATCAATTCTCTCTTTCGATTCCGGGTCAATGATAAAACCGTAATTTACCGTATGGCTCGGCACACTGGCCAAACTCTTCTTTCCCTTATATATTTTATCCGCGATCGACACCGCCTCCGGTCCGCTGACACGGATGACCGCGATGCCCCCTTCGCCCATCGGGGTTGAGATCGCAGCAATCGTATCGGTATCCATAGTGTCACCTCGAATCTAATCTTAGCACACCGCCAACTGCCAGGCAAAAACAGGGTATGAAAAAACTCCCCTGAAACAGGGGAGATACCGGGCCGGATTTACCCGACGTTTGTATCCTGAAGTAAGTGGCAGTCCAGAGACAACCAATTCCTTCATCAGGTTAGTCCTGCCAATAGATCACCACCGAGCGGTTGGGTTCTTCTCCACGGCTCACCGTTTTCAGATTCGGTTCTTTCTTGATCGTCTGGTGAACCCACTTCCGTTCATTGGCCGGCATCGGGGATAACCGGACCTCCTGGCGTGTCTGCCTTGCCTTGGCCGCCATCTTCATCACATACTCAGCCAACGCTTTGCGTCTCCGCTCCCGATAGCCGTCGATATCCAATTCAAATCGCGCCGGCTTCTCCTCACGGCGATTGGCTGCGAGGTTGACGAGGAGTTCCATTGCTTCCAGTGTCTGTCCATGCCGGCCGATGAGCGCACCTGTCTGCTCCTCCCGAGCCGTGATGGTGACAAACCCCTTTTTCGCTGAAGTCGTGATTTCCACCGTTGCGTCCGCCCCCATCCGTTGCAGCAACCCCTGCAAAAAGGCACGGGCTTTTTCCGCCGGATCTTCCATCACTTCCACTTCAACTTTAGCCGGGCGACGGCCAAACAACCCCAAAAAACCCCTGCTCGCCTCTTCCACCACCCGAACGCGAAAACGCTCACGAGAAACGCCTAACTGTTTGAGCGCCTGGGCGACGGCTTCTTCAACCGTTCCCGCCTCGACGATCAGTTTGTTCAACGGACGGTTCCTTCCTGGGTCACGTTGCTTTTCTTCATCTTATTGAAAAACAGCAGGTACGTCAGAATCGTAAAGATGTTTCCGCCCACCCAGTACAGGGAAAGCGCTGCAGGGAACTGATAAGCGAGGAAGAAAATCATTACCGGCATCACCCAGACCATTACTTTCATCTGCGGATTGGCACCGGCGCCGGTCGAAATAAATTGCAAATATGTCGTCACGGCGGCGAGCAGCGGCAAAATATAAAAAGGATCCGCTTTGCCCAGCTGCAGATACAAAAAGCTGGAATGGGCGATATGTGCGTTTCCGATGATGGCACGATAAAAAGCCAGCAATACGGGAATCTGGATCAGCAACGGCAAACAACCGGCCATCGGATTCACATTGTGCTTCTGGAACAGCTTCATCGTCTCTTCTTGCAGTTTCTGCTGGTTGTTTTTATATTTCTCCCGCAGTTTGGTCAGCTGCGGCTGCAATTCCTGCATGGCCTTGGCGCTTTTCTGCTGCTTCCACGTCAGCGGGAGAATCACCAGGCGAACCAGAAAGGTTACAACCAGAATGGATAATCCGTAGTTCCCGAGCCAGTCTTTAAACAAATCTAACAAGTCGGATAACGGAATGACCAAGATCTGTTCAAACCAAGATGGATGCGCGCGGTCAATTTTGTATTGTCCCGGGTTCGTCGAACACCCCGACAGCATCACCACAGAAAGCACGAGCAGCAGTACTGCGGCGATCCAACGCCTGCGTTTTAACAAGGGAATTCCCTCCTCATTTTGAGCTTCGATCACTGTGGAATCTATCTGGCCGTTTCTGTCGTTTTTCCGGCACATAATCAAATCCCCCCGGGTGAAAGGGATGACATTTGAGAAGCCGCCTCAGCGTCAACCAACCTCCGTAAACAAAACCATGCCTTTGAATGGCGATCAGCGCATACTCCGAACAAGTGGGCACAAACCGGCATACGGGCGGTTTCAGCGGTGAAAGAAAGCGTCGGTAAAAATGGATGAGACCGAGGGCAATCCATTTCATTGCCATTCCCCCTTGATGCGGTTTACTTCGGGGGTTTCGTGACAAAGCACTTCCCCTTCTGGAAAACGTGAAGGAGGCTCGCTTTCACTTGCTTATAATCCATTTGCGCCGCCGGAATGCGGGCGATAATCACATAATCCGTTTTCGGATGGAGATAAGGGATAAAATGCCGGGTTACTTCCTTGACCAAACGCTTAATGCGATTGCGCACAACCGCTTTCCCCACTTTTTTGCTGACAGAGATCCCGATCCGCGGCGGCCCCTCCGCCTTGCGGCCGAGCATCACAACGACAAACTGCCGATTGGCGACGGATTGCCCCGCTTGAAATACCTTTCTGAAATCGTTTCGTCTTTTCAGACGATATTCCTTTTGCAAAGATCGGCTCCTTCCCTACTAAAAAATACAAGTCCATCAACAATTATAGAGCAAAACCCGGGAGAATAAACTACCAAAATTGCGTATAGGAAAAAAGGCCACATCAAAAGTGGCCTCGACAAATTAAGCGGATAATACTTTTCTTCCTTTTCTTCTGCGTCTAGCCAGCACTTTACGGCCATTCTTGCTGCTCATGCGAGCGCGGAAACCGTGAACATTTTTGCGTCTGCGGTTGCTGGGTTGATAAGTTCTCTTCATATCGCCACCTGGCCGCCAAATCACCCTGAGAACCATCTGACTCTTCCGGTCCTTTGCAAAGCCGGTCGAACACAGGGGAACGCGTCCAGGAGAAACCTCCCTTCTTGCGTTGAATTTCCGTACGTAAACCCCGACGGACAATCTCTATCATTATATCCGGGATGTTTCCATCATGTCAAGAAAGAGGAAATCCACAGACCTGTTTATCCACATGTGGATATTTTTTTCGTTATCCACCGGTTATCCCGACATTATCCTCCGTTTTTCCACAATATCCACACCTGTGGATAACTGTTTTTCATCTTCCTGTGGATTGTGGATAACTAACTATTTTTCATTGTAAATACTGGTTTGTTTTGATATTCTATTGGTGTTTTCTTGTGGATAAATTTTACGGTTTCATCCGGTTATCCACAGATTGTGGATAACTCCCTCATAAAGAATCCACAGGCTGTGAATAAAAGATATCCACAGGCTGTGGAAATTGTAGATATATGCCTTCATCTGTCAAAGGGCAAGGGAATTCCCTGTGGATAACAATGTTCAAGAATTAGTCAAGGGAAAGGAGGTTCTTTGATGATCCACATCCAAGAATTATGGGCGAAAACGCTGGATTCCATTCAGGACAAAATCAGCAAACCCAGCTTCGAGACATGGCTGAAAACGACGGAAGCCATCCAACTTCGCGAGGACATTCTCGTCGTTTCCACCCCCAACGATTTTGCCCGCGACTGGCTGGAATCGCGTTACGCCGATCTCGTTCGCGATGCCTTGAAGGAAATAACCGGTTCCCCTCTCGGCGTGAAATTTGTCAGCCAAAGTTCTGAAAAAAACCAGGTGGATTCCGAAAAGAAAGCAGACACCGCGGAGGCTGAAGAGGAAACGGAGGAGGAGCCGCCGCGCACACAGCTCAATCCGCGTTACACCTTTGATACATTTGTGATCGGCTCCGGCAACCGCTTTGCCCACGCCGCATCGCTCGCAGTGGCGGAAGCACCGGCCAAAGCCTATAATCCGCTGTTTATCTATGGCGGCGTCGGACTGGGCAAAACGCACCTGATGCATGCGATCGGGCATTATGTCCTCGATCACACGCCCTCCAGCCGCGTGGTCTACATCTCATCGGAAAAATTCACGAATGAATTTATCAATTCGATCCGCGACAACAAGACGATCCAGTTTCGGAACAAGTACCGGTCCGTGGATATCCTGTTAATTGACGATATTCAGTTTCTGGCGGGAAAAGAACAAACCCAGGAAGAATTCTTCCATACATTTAATGCCCTTCATGAGGCCAATAAGCAAATCATCATCTCCAGCGATCGTCCGCCCAAGGAAATCCCGACGCTGGAAGACCGGTTGCGTTCACGATTTGAATGGGGACTGATCACCGATGTGCAACCCCCCGATTTGGAGACGAGGATCGCTATCTTGCGCAAGAAATCAATCGCTGATAACTTAGATGTTCCGAGTGAAGTATTGGCTTTCATCGCCGATCGTGTCGATACCAACATTCGCGAACTGGAAGGGGCGCTGATCCGCGTGGTCGCCTTTTCGGCTCTGATGAATCAGCCCGTCACGCCGGAACTGGCCGCAGAAGCGCTAAAGGACATCATGCCGCAATCGCGCCCCCGGGTGATCAGCATCCATGATATCCAGCAGGCTGTCGCCAATTACTATCGCTTGCGGGTGGAAGATTTAAAAAGCAAGAAACGGACGAAGTCTGTCGCCTTTCCCCGTCAAATCGCCATGTACCTTTGCCGGGAACTCACAGATTTCTCCCTTCCGAAAATCGGGGAAGACTTCGGCGGAAGAGACCACACCACTGTCATCCACGCTCACGAGAAAATCAGCCGCAATCTGAAGCAAGATCCTCAGCTGGAACAAGCAATCAGCCAATTGAAGCAGAGAATCAACCGCGGCTGATTTCATGTTCCTGTGGGTATTGTGGATAACCGGATACAGTTTATGCACATCTTTTCCACAGGCCGGATTGCCCGGCTTGTCCGGGCTCGGACCACTTTTCCACATTATCCACAGCCCTTACTACTACTACTGCTGTCTTCTTTAAAAAAATATATATATATGCAAAGCCGTTCCGGTTTATGTCTACTTTTTCATTTGTTTTTTGACTCATACTAAGGAGGATGAATATGAAGTTTCGCGTGATCAAATCAGCGCTGGTGGATGCCGTTTCCCAAGTGTCCAAAGCAGTTTCCTCCAAGACGACCATTCCGATTCTGACCGGAATCAAAGTGACGGCGGATGAAAACGGACTTTTGCTCACCGGCAGCAATTCCGACATCACGATTCAGGTGCGGGTTCCGAAACGGAAAGACGACTTGGAGCAGGTATTTGTGGAAAAGCTGGGAAGTGTCGTTCTCCCCGGACGCATCTTCGGCGATCTGGTAAGAAAACTCCCAGGAAAAGAAGTGGAATGGTTTGCCAATGAGAAGTTTCAAACCACGATCCGCTCGGAAACATCCGAATTTCATCTGAACGGATTTGACCCTGTGGAATATCCGCGTTTGCCGATGTTATCCACAGAACAGCTCTTCAGCGTGTCAGCCGATACCCTGAAAACTTTGATTCGGCAAACCGGATTTGCCGTTGCCACCAATGAGGCGCGCGGCGTTCTGACGGGTGTCCTGATGCAGCTGGAAGGCGGTGTGCTCACATGCGTGGCGACGGACAGCCATCGTCTGTCCAGGCAACAGGCCCATGTGGAAGGATCGGAAGAACTCACTTTGAAAAACGTGATCATTCCCGGCAAAAGTTTGACCGAACTCGCCAAAACGCTGGCAGATTATACGGGAATTGTGGATATTATCGTGGCGGAAAACCAAATACTGGTAAAAACGGATGAGTGGGAATTTTATTCCCGCCTGCTCGAAGGAACGTATCCCGACACCAACCGGGTTATTCCGGACGGCGGGGAAACGGAACTCATCTCTTCGACCAAGGAATTGTTACAATCCGTTGATCGTGCATCACTCATCAGTCGGGATGGACGGGATAATGTGATAAAATGGACTTTGAAAGACGGGAAGGTAGAGGTGAATTCTGCCGCACAGGATATCGGAAGCGTGACGGAGGAAGTCATCGCGAAGGTAAATGGGCCGGAACTCGGCATTTCCTTTAATGCCCGGTATATGATGGAAGCCCTCCGCTCCATTGAAAGCGATGAGATTCGCATTCAATTTACCGGTCCGATGCGGCCTTTTTTGATTCAACCGACCGATCGAGAGGATTCCCTGCACTTAATCGTCCCGATCCGCACCCGCTAATCCCGAAGGAGGGAGCTTTGTTGCAGCAGGTTAAAATCGACGGCCCGTACATCACGCTCGGGCAGTTGCTGAAAAAACTCGATCTCGCTCACAGCGGGGGCTTTGTGAAAATCTTTTTGCAGGAAGTGGAAGTAAGGGTAAATCGGGAGCCGGAATCGAGAAGGGGACGAAAGCTTTATCCACAGGATATTGTGGATATCGCCGGATACGGTTCGGTACAAGTGATCGGGGAGTAAGGGAGGGCCCTCAATCTTGAGAGTGGAAAATTTAAACCTGAAGCAATTCCGCAATATTGCGGAACTCGACCTCCATTGCCCCGAGGAACTCCATCTGTTTGTCGGACCGAATGCCCAGGGAAAAACCAATATTCTCGAATCCCTCTATCTCCTGGCGCTGGGGAAATCCCATCGCACGCGAACGCACAGGGAATTGATCCGCTTCGGCGAGAAAAGGGCTGTTGCCAAAGCCAGCGTCAGAAAAGGGGAACAAAAGCTCCGGCTGGAAGTGCAAATGACGGAAAAAGGGAAAAAGGTGAGTCGAAACGGAATTGAGCAGCCACGGCTCAGCCAGTATATCGGCTCCCTTCCCGCCGTTTTATTCGCTCCGGAAGACCTGGCGCTCGTCAAAGGAAGTCCGCAGATTCGCAGGCGCTTTTTGGATATGGAGATCGGACAGGTCAGCCCCGCTTATGTTCATCATCTTACGCAATTGAACAAGTTATTGACGCAGCGCAACAGTTTGCTAAAACAGTTAGGCCAGAAAGGGACATTCCAGTCCGCACTCTTAAATGTGCTGGATGAGCAGTTCATCCAGTTTTCCATAGATCTGTGGAAGAAACGGCTCGCTTTTCTTTCTTCTCTCAAGAAATGGGCAAGAGGGATTCACCAGGCAATCACGCGCGGCCTGGAAGAGCTGGAGATCGAATACCTCCCGTCTCTGCCGTCGCTGCTCGACACGGATCCGGGGGAATGGCCCCTGCTTTTGCAGAGGGAATTGGAAAAAAAACGCGAAAAAGAGATTAGACGCGGAACCACCCTGATTGGCCCGCAGCGGGACGACTTGCGTTTGACAGCCAACGGACTTGATCTGCACCTGTACGGTTCACAGGGGCAGCAGCGAACGGCCGCTTTATCTCTGAAATTGGCTGAAATTGAACTGATTTATCAGGAGACCGGCTATTATCCTGTTCTATTATTGGATGATGTTTTATCTGAACTTGATGATTCCCGAAAAACGCACCTACTGGAGGCGATTCGCGGCCGTGTGCAAACCTTTGTCACCACGACCAATCTGGAGGGGATTGATCAGGAAACACTGGCGAAGGCGCGGATTTACCAGGTGCGGCAAGGGCGTATAACGGAACTGGGGTGATCAGGTGTTTATTCACCTAGGGGGAAGCCGCACGCTCCGCATTCGCGAGGTGATCGCCATCCTGGATGCGGATGTGCTGGAAGAATCCGGAGACTGCACTTTCCTCGAAATGGCCAGACGAAAGGGGAAGGTGGAACGGATTTCGCCTGAAGCAGTAAAATCTTACGTGATCACAAAGAATGGCGTGTTCGCTTCGCCGATCTCGTCAACCACATTAAAAAAAAGGGCGGATGACAGCCAGATTCCGGGGAAATAAGCGGTTGACCAACCCTGATTGGCCTTGAAGTCAATCGGTTGTTTTTGTTTTACGTTAGTTTTGGATAAGGAAGCAGGTGACCGAATTGTCCGTACAAAATACCAATTACGATGAAACTCAGATTCAGGTACTGGAAGGATTAGAGGCTGTTCGTAAACGCCCGGGAATGTATATCGGGTCCACATCGAGCCGCGGTTTGCACCACCTCGTATGGGAAGTGGTGGATAACAGCATCGATGAAGCATTGGCCGGGCGGTGTGACACGATTGAGGTGATCGTCAACCCGGATAACAGCGTAACGGTCACTGACAACGGAAGCGGGATTCCGGTCGGAATTCATCCGAAAATGGGGCGGCCGGCTGTTGAAGTCGTGATGACGGTTCTCCATGCCGGCGGAAAATTCGGCGGTGATGGCTACAAATTTTCCGGCGGCTTGCACGGAGTGGGCGTGTCGGTGGTGAATGCCCTGTCGGAATGGCTGGAAGTGGAAGTGAGACGGGAAGGAAAAATTCACCGCCAACGTTACACCCGGGGCGTGCCCGATTATGACCTGCAAGTGATCGGGGAAACGGATGAAACAGGAACGAAGGTTACGTTCAAACCCGACCCGGAAATCTTTACCGAAACGACGGAATACGATTATGACATTTTGCAAAACCGCCTGCGTGAGCTCGCCTTCCTGAACAAGGGGATCAAAATCATATTGGAGGATCGGCGCGAAAAAGAGAGAAAGGCGGAATTCCAATATGACGGCGGCATTCGATCCTTTGTGGAATATCTGAACCGCAACCGCGAAGTGCTGCATGAGCCCCCGATCTATATCGAAGGCGAACGGGATTCCATCCCGATTGAAATTTCGCTTCAGTATAATGATTCTTTCTCATCGAACATTTATTCGTATGCCAACAATATTCACACGCATGAGGGCGGAACGCATGAAGCCGGCTTCAAATCGGCGCTTACCCGGGTGATCAACGATTATGCCCGGCGGAACAACCTGTTGAAAGAAAACCAAAGCAACCTGACCGGCGATGATGTGCGGGAAGGGTTGACGGCCATTATCAGTGTGAAAATCGGTGATCCGCAGTTTGAAGGGCAAACGAAAACCAAGCTGGGAAACAGTGAAGCCCGCTCGGCCACGGAACAATTATTTGCCGAGGAGTTCCAGATCTTTCTGGAGGAAAACCCGGCGGTGGCCAAAAAGATCATCGGAAAAGCGGTAATGGCTGCACGCGCAAGGGAGGCTGCCCGCAAAGCCCGGGAATTGACGCGTCGGAAAAATGCACTGGAAGTCAGTTCATTGCCCGGGAAATTGGCGGATTGCACCTCCAAAAACGCTGCCGACAGCGAACTGTTCATCGTTGAAGGGGATTCCGCGGGCGGTACTGCCAAGCAGGGGCGTGACCGCATGTTCCAGGCGATCCTCCCCCTCAAGGGAAAAATTATCAACGTAGAGAAAGCGCGGTTGGACAAGGCACTTTCCAACGATGAAATCCGGACGATCATCACTGCGCTCGGCACGGGGATCGGCGGTGACTTCAATCTCGACAAGGCGCGGTACCACAAGATCATCATCATGACCGATGCCGATGTGGACGGCGCGCATATCCGCACGTTATTGCTGACCTTCTTCTACCGCTATATGCGGCCGCTGATTGAAAACGGCTATGTTTATATCGCGCAGCCTCCGCTTTATAAAGTGACGCAAGGGAAAACGGTTCGCTATGCCTACAATGACCGCATGAAAGAGGAAATTCTCAAGGAACTGGAAGGAAAGGGAAAAGTGGAGATCCAGCGGTACAAAGGGCTGGGAGAAATGAACGCGACCCAGCTCTGGGAAACGACGATGGACCCTGAAAGCCGCACATTGCTGCAAGTTTCCCTTGCCGATGCGATGGATGCTGACGAGGTATTTGAGATGCTGATGGGCGACCGGGTTGAGCCGCGGCGCGTATTCATCCAGGAATATGCGAACCAGGCTACCTTGGATGTGTAACCGGCAGGCAGTAGGAAGCAGGGAGATGAAACGATGCCAGATATGCAAAGAATTCAAGAAGTGAATATCAGTAAGGAAATGAAGTCTTCGTTTCTGGACTATGCGATGAGCGTAATTGTCAGCCGCGCCCTCCCGGACGTACGCGACGGCCTGAAACCCGTTCATCGCCGGATTTTGTACACTTTGTATGAACTGGGGATGACTCCGGACAAACCGTACAAAAAATCGTCCCGCGTCGTCGGAAACGTTACGGCGAACTATCATCCGCACGGGGATGTGGCGGTATACGATGCGATGGTTCGGATGGCGCAGGATTTCTCTTATCGGTATCCGCTGGTGGACGGACACGGAAACTTCGGGTCAATCGACGGCGATTCGCCCGCGGCCATGCGGTATACCGAAGCGCGGATGGCTCCGATCACGATGGAGTTGTTGCGCGATATCCAGAAGGATACGATCGACTTTGGCCCCAACTATGACGGACAGCAGGAAGAGCCGTTGGTGCTGCCTTCCCGCTTTCCCAATCTGATCGTTAACGGGGCATCCGGGATTGCCGTCGGCATGGCGACCAATATCCCGCCGCATAACCTGTCTGAAGTGATCGACGGAATCCTTCTCCTCCTGGATAATCCAGAGGCGACGATTGAAGATTTGATGCGGATCATCAAGGGTCCTGATTTTCCCACGGGGGGAATCATCCTCGGGCATGACGGGATTCGCAAATCGTACCGCACCGGGCGGGGCAGCATCCGGATCCGGGCGAAAACGCGGATCGAAGAAGCGGGCAGCGGAAAGATGCGCATCGTCGTGGAAGAATTGCCGTACCAAGTGAACAAAGCCAAGCTGGTGGAAAAGATCGCCGAGCTCGTACGCGACAAAAAAATCGACGGAATCACCGACCTGCGCGACGAATCAGACCGGAACGGAATGCGTGTGGTCATTGAACTGCGTCGGGATGTAAACCCAAGGGTCATTCTTAACAATTTGTACAAGCATACCAGCCTGCAATCGAGCTTTGGCGTTAACATGCTGGCGTTGGTTGACGGCCAGCCGCAGGTACTCAACATTAAATCCATTCTTTCCCACTATATCGACCACCAGGTGGAAGTGATCCGCCGGCGCACCCAGTATGATTTGAACAAAGCGGAAGAACGGGCTCACATCCTGGAAGGCTTGCGCATTGCCCTTGACCAGATCGACGAAGTGATCGCCCTCATCCGCGCTTCCGCCACCACTGCCGAAGCTCGTACCGGTTTGATGGAAAAGTTCGGTCTCAGTGAAAAACAAGCCCAGGCGATTCTCGATATGCGTTTGCATCGCCTGACCGGACTGGAACGCGAAAAAATCGAGGCGGAATACGGAGAACTTCAGAAATTGATCGCCAAATTGAAAGACATTCTCGCCGATGAGGCCAAAATCCGCGGCGTCGTGCGGGATGAGCTGAAGGAGATCAAAGAACGGTATGGCGATGAACGCCGCACGATGATTAAAGCCGATGAGGACGAAATTGAGGACGAGGATTTGATCCCCGAAGATGAGGTCGCCATTTTGTTGACCCAGCGTGGATATATCAAGCGGATGCCTTTGTCCACCTACCGGGCGCAACGAAGAGGCGGCAAGGGAATCACGGGGATGGGAACCCGGGAAGACGACTTGGTGCAGCATATGTTTGTCACCCATTCCCATAATCATTTGCTCTTCTTCTCAAACAAGGGGAAAGTGTACCGCCTGAAGGCGTACGAAGTGCCGGAGCTCGGCAGAACCGCGCGCGGGACTCCCGTGATCAACCTGATTCAGATCGACCAGGGCGAGCGCATCGAGGCGGTCATCCCGGTGAAAGAATTCCTGGATAATCAGTTCCTTTTCTTTGCCACGGCTGAAGGCATTGTGAAGAAGACCGCACTCAGCGAATTTGAAAACATTCGCCGCAACGGCCTGTTTGCCATCAATCTTCGTGACGGGGATGAACTGGTTGGCGTCCGCCTGACCGATGGAAATCAGGAAGTCCTGATGGGAACGCGCCAGGGAATGTCGATTCGCTTCCACGAAATGGACGTCAGGGAAATGGGACGTTCGGCCACAGGCGTGAAAGGCATCACGTTAGGTGAAGATGACCGCGTAATCGATATGGATATCGTGATCCCGGACAAATATGTCCTGATCGTCACTCGCAACGGATATGGCAAACGGACGCCGATGGAGGAATACCGCATTCAATCACGCGGCGGTAAAGGGATCAAGACCTTAAGCCTCACAGAGAAAAAAGGAGATGTGGTCGCCCACAAAGTGGTGTCCGAAGATGAAGATCTGATGATCGTGACTCAATCCGGCATTGTCATTCGTCTGAAGATCGCCGAGATTTCCGTGATGGGCCGGTATGCGCAAGGAGTGAAACTGATTTCGCTCGACGAGGACGAAGTATCGGCCGTCGCCCGCGTCCACCGCGAAGAGGAGGAAGACGGAGAAGACGGAGAAGACGGTAATCAATAAAGGCGAATGATCGATTTTTGACCGTGGAGAAGGTTTAAGACCAGATGGGGGACCTTTCGCGGGATGAGACGGAGCAGTCCGCATACCAGGATTTGCTCTTCTCCGGTGTGATCCAGCATTATCTCCCCCCATAGCGGTGGTTCATAGCGACACAGCATACTCAGCGCAAACAGCAACATGAAATGAACCAGCAATTCATCAACAGGGGTTCCAAGGCAATCATTACCGAACCACAGGTAATGGTTGCCTTTTTTATCTTCATAAAACCAAGGATGGTGAAATCCTTTCTCCCAGTCATTCACATGCCGGACATCGGGATGGCTCCAACGAAGTTGCAGGAGACCGGACCGGATCACCGGAGTGCCAAGGGAGAAGAGTGCCCCTTTGCTGTAATGATTCAGACGGGAAACAAAAGCTTCGGGGGTGAGATGGATCCGGTCGAGAACGGTTTCGGCGATTTCCAGCGGCATCGCCTCGTCTGCATAAAGCGAGGTCTGCCGGCCAACCGTAACCGGAATCAGCGGCGTTTCACCCATAATGCGCTCATAACTGGCGGACAAGTCAGATAGGAAGGAAAACAATGTCTTGAGCCGATATGAGTCTCCCGCATCGGGAGGATTCCCCAATAACCCGGCGACCAGTGGATAAAGCCCTTCTTTTTGTATCCGGACTTCATCCTCGAGCAAACGATAAGATTCACGCTTTCGTTTTCGGGTGGATAACCCATGGCGCAAGACTGAAGTATTTTGCGGATAGTCCGGCACCCGGGTCAGAATCCATGCTTTAATCAAGCTCATCATTCCATAGTAGTCGAGGACAGGCTGCATCCAGATATTTTCTTCCCGTCCCGGCCGGAAAATGGAAAGAGCCTGCCGGATGTAGGCGGAAAACGCTGCCGCATTACGAAAGGCCATCTTTTCCGGTTGCGGGGTTCCGCTTTTTTGGTAAGCGTTCAACAGAAATCTTTGTGCCGACTTTTCGTTGGCAAGCAGGAAATATTGGTCACGGATCCATTCCTCCGGCGATTCGCAATAGATGATGTTTACCGGTTTTGCTTCCAACCCGTTCCCTCCCGTTTTAATCTTCTGCCCTTTATTGTGCTGAAAAGGCGGGAATGATATAACAGAGGTGATTTTTCAGGAGGATCGTAAGGCAGATATGAAAAAGAGATGGATTTGGTGTTTATGCATTCTCCTGTTGTTCGTCTGGGGGACGATTCCTCCGAAGAAGCAAGCACTTCCCGAGAAAAACTCGGATTTGGTTCTGATCCATGGTTTTAACAACCGCCATCAGTGGGGAGAAGCATTTTTAAACACATTGGTCGCTCATTGGAAGTCCGGGCATATTTATGTCCTGTATACCAATCGGTCAGACCGGGTCTGGACGATGCGGATCAATGGAAAGATCGTGACGTTTGCGGGAGAAAATGATCATCAAGCCGGAAACGGCTCAATCGACGCCCAGGCGAAAATTGCCGCGCATAAAATTGATCTCCTGCAAGCAAAATATGGACTTGATCCCCGTTTTGCGGTGATCGCTCACAGCATGGGCGGTCTGGTTGCCCGGGAATTGGTCTACTTGCGGCCGGGCCGGGTGGCGGACCTTGTGACGATTGCCTCACCGCACCATGGAACCCCGCTTGCCAGGGAATACAGTTGGCTGGGGATGTTTGTGCATGGACAAGCGGCTATGGCAGATCTTACTCCTGAGGCGGTGGCGCGGTTTAACCAAAAATATCCCGTACAGGGAAGTCCGTTTGCAAAAGGCGGACACCTTTTTACCATAGCCGGGGATGCGGATGGATGGGGAAACCGCGGATGGCATGGGGAATTGGCGGTCGGATGGACGCTTCTAGCCCTGAAGTACGGTTCGGACAGCGATGGTGTTGTACGTGACGGAGAAGCGACGATCAAAGGGGCCATTCATGTTAAAACGTTCCCGGATGATGACCATCTGCAGCTGATTCAGAAACCAGAGGTAGCGGAAACCATTAGCAGCATCCTTCCCTGAACCGTTGGTTATCCACAGAAAAGTTTAGTTATGCACAAGATCCTGTGGATAACTTGTGAATGATTGTGGACAACTTTTTGGCAAAAAATGAAAAATCTTGACGACTTGGCAAGGATACTGTTACACTTGCTAGAAAAAATTTGGGCCAAAGGGGAAAGCGATATGTGGGATCAGAAGTTTGCCAAGGAAGGTTTTACCTTTGACGATGTTTTATTGGTCCCGGCGAAATCGGAAATTTTGCCGCGAGACGTCGAGACCGGCACCACGCTGACGGATCGGGTGAAACTCAATATTCCGCTGATCAGTGCGGGGATGGATACCGTGACCGAATCAGCCTTGGCCATTGCGATTGCCCGGCAGGGAGGCATCGGTGTCATTCACAAAAACATGAAAGTGGAAGAGCAGGCTGAAGAAGTAGACCGGGTCAAGCGCTCTGAGAGCGGAGTCATCACCAATCCGTTTTACTTGACACCTGAGCACAAAGTTCATGATGCGGAAGAACTGATGGCGAAATACCGGATTTCCGGTGTGCCGATTGTCGATGAAAACCGCCGCCTGATGGGGATTATCACCAACCGTGACCTGCGTTTTGTCCGTGATTATTCCACCCCGATCGCCGAAGTGATGACCAAGGAAAAATTGGTGACGGCACCGGTGGGAACGACCCTGAAAGAGGCGGAAGCGATTCTGCAACAACATAAGATCGAGAAATTGCCTTTGGTCGACGAAGAAGGCATTTTAAAAGGACTCATTACCATCAAGGATATTGAAAAAGCGGAGCTGTTCCCGCAAGCGGCCAAAGATGCCCACGGAAGGTTACTCGTCGGGGCGGCTGTCGGGGTGACCAAGGATACGATGCGCCGGGTGGCGGCATTGGTGGAAGCAGAAGCGGATATGATCGTCGTTGATACTGCTCACGGCCACTCCCAGGGTGTGTTGGACATGGTGCGGGAGATCAGAAGACAGTATCCCGACCTGGTGATCGTTGCCGGTAACGTCGCCACGGGAGAAGGCACCCGCGATTTGATTGAAGCCGGGGCCAGTGTGGTCAAAGTGGGAATCGGTCCGGGCTCGATTTGTACAACCCGTGTCGTTGCAGGAATCGGTGTGCCGCAGATTACAGCCATCTACGACTGTGCCACCGTTGCGCGCCAATATGGCGTTCCGATTATCGCCGATGGCGGCATCCGTTTCTCCGGGGATATTGTCAAAGCGATCGCGGCCGGGGCAGATGCAGTCATGCTGGGCAGCCTTTTCGCCGGAACGGAAGAAGCTCCGGGAGAATCGGAGATTTATCAGGGCCGCCGCTTCAAGGTGTACCGCGGGATGGGATCAATCGGTGCGATGCAGGCAGGCAGCAAGGACCGCTATTTCCAAGAAAATGTGCAAAAGTTGGTTCCGGAAGGCATTGAGGGACGCGTTCCGTACAAAGGGCCGCTTGCCGATACCATTTACCAATTGATCGGAGGCCTGCGCGCAGGCATGGGCTATTGCGGAACCAGAACATTGGCCGAATTAAAAGAGAAATCCCGTTTTATTCGCATTTCCAGCGCTTCGCTCAGGGAAAGCCATCCTCATGATGTTCAGATTACCAAAGAAGCTCCAAACTACCATATGTGACCAATTTCTTTCACCGAACAAGCAGAAAAACGCTTCTGCTTGTTCATTTCTTTTTTCCCGTTCCTCTTCTATACTGGATTAAGGGGGCGGGAAATTTCCGACATTTGGCCGGCCGTGGCCCGAACCGGATTTACATAAATATGTCAGTCTTGTGCAATGTTTTGCGGCAAATGAGGGAGAATGGAGAATGACCTGATGAAAAACAAAATAAACATCTGCTGTTGTCTTTGTTTGCTTGTCTTCATGAGTTGGATTACGAATCCGGCAATGGCAGCTGCCGCGGGGATGAAACCGGATGTTCAGGCAAAGTCCTATATCCTGATCGATTTTCAGTCCGGGGAGATTCTTGATGAGAAAAATGCCGAAGTGCCGTACCCGCCTGCCAGCATGACCAAAATGATGACCGTGTTCGTTGTGCTGGACCAGATTAAAAGCGGGAAGATTCACTGGGATGATCTCGTCACCATAAGCCCGCGGGTGGCTGCGATCAATGAAGCGCAGATCAACCTTACACCCGGAGAAAAAATCACTGTGCGTGAGCTGTTTATCGCCGCTCTGGTCGAATCGGCCAATGATGCGGCTGTGGCCTTGGCAGAATATGTGGGGGGGACGGAAGAAAACTTTGTCGCCATGATGAATCAAAAGGCGAAGGAACTGGGAATGAACCATACACATTTCAATTGCGCGTCCGGCCTTGATTTCCGCCTTTATCCCGACCCGCCGAAAGTTTCCGGGCCAAACGTGATGTCCGCTCATGATACGGCCATCCTGGCGACCAAGCTGATTCAAACGTATCCCGAAATCCTGAAAACGACGTCCATCCCTTACTATACATTTTTTATAGGAACGAAGAAGCAACTGAAGGTGACCAACTGGGATTTGATGCTGCCCGGGCTCAAGTATTCCTACCCGGGAGTGGATGGACTGAAAACGGGGCATACCAACACGGCGGGTTATTGTTTTACGGGGACCGCCCAGCGTGGTGATCTTCGTCTGATTTCCGTTGTCATGGGAACCCGTTCCGACGATCACCGGTTTTTGGAGACGAAAAAGTTGTTTGACTACGGTTTTCAGGAATTCGTCCCGCAAGTGCTGGTGAAAAAGGGAGGTCAGATCCCGGGAACAAAAGAGCTGGCCTTGCCTGACGGAGTGGAACGCACCGTTCCGGTAACCGTGGACAAGGCGATTAAACTTCCCGTGCATAAAGGGGAGAGTGCCCGTTACCAGGTGAAGGTAACATTCAAGCCCCGATTGAATGCTCCGCTCAAGCAAGGGGAAGTGGTCGGCACAGCTCAAGTGCTCTATAACGGAAAACCGGTCCAAGGGGTGGAACCGACTCCGGTCGTGACGGCCAAAGCGGTGGAAAAAGCGAGCTGGATTCGCCTGTTTTTCCGGGAAATAGGGGATACCGTAAAGAATTGGTTTAATTAAATTTATTTTTCAAATGGATTTTTTCAACTATAATAAAATGGGGAGGAGAGCAAGGAAATTCCGATTGCTCTCCCGGTTTTTAGCTGGTACATCAAGGGGGTTATCCGAAATGAGTGAAGTGCGTAAAGTCGGAACAGATCGCGTCAAACGCGGGATGGCCGAAATGCAAAAAGGCGGCGTCATCATGGACGTTGTCAATGCTGAACAAGCGAAAATTGCGGAACAAGCCGGAGCAGTGGCCGTTATGGCACTGGAACGCGTTCCGTCCGATATTCGTGCAGCCGGCGGTGTCGCCCGCATGGCAGACCCGCGTGTGATCGAGGAAGTGATGGGAGCCGTATCGATTCCGGTTATGGCCAAAGCACGGATCGGTCATTTTGTGGAAGCGCGCCTGCTTGAAGCGATGGGCGTCGATTACATCGATGAAAGTGAAGTTTTGACACCGGCAGATGATCTGTACCATATCGATAAATCGCAATTTACCGTTCCGTTTGTTTGCGGTGCGCGTGACCTCGGGGAAGCATTGCGCCGGATCGGGGAAGGGGCGTCCATGATCCGCACCAAAGGGGAACCGGGCACCGGAAACATCGTTGAAGCGGTTCGCCATATGCGCATGATGCAAAGCCAGATTCGCAAGGTGCAAAGCATGTCCCGCGATGAGCTGATGGCTGAGGCGAAAAAACTGGGGGCTCCGTACGACTTGCTCTTGCAAGTGCATGAAACGGGCAAACTGCCTGTGGTCAACTTTGCCGCCGGCGGTGTGGCAACGCCTGCCGACGCTGCTCTGATGATGCATCTTGGTGCAGACGGTGTCTTTGTCGGCTCCGGGATCTTCAAATCGGAAAATCCGGAGAAATATGCACGCGCCATCGTTCAGGCCACCACGCACTATGAAGATTTCGGCCTGATTGCCGAAGTGTCCAAAGATCTTGGCACACCGATGACCGGAATTGAAATTTCCAAACTGCGTGCGGAAGAACGGATGCAGGAGCGCGGCTGGTAGGAGGTTGGAGCGATGAAAATTGGCGTACTGGCTTTACAAGGAGCGGTGCGCGAACATGTGCGCTTGCTGGAACAGGCTGGAGCCGAGGCAGTAGCGGTGAAACGGGTCGAGCAGCTGAGCGATTTGGATGGCCTGGTGATTCCGGGCGGCGAGTCGACCACCATCAGCAAATTGATGAATGAGTATCAGATGACTGAGCCGATCCGCCAGATGTACCAGAGTGGCAAACCGATCTTTGGCACTTGCGCCGGAATGATCCTGATTGCCAGCCGCATAGAAGGCCGGGACGAGCCACATCTCGGCCTGATGGATATCACGGTGAAGCGAAACGCCTTTGGCCGGCAACGGGAGAGCTTTGAGGCGAGCCTTGATGTCAAAGGGATCGGCGATCAGTTTCAAGCGGTTTTTATCCGTGCACCATACATTGAAGAAGTGGGGCCGGGTGTGGAAATCCTGGCCGAAGTGGATGGGAAAATTGTCGCTGCCCGGCAAGGTCATCTTCTGGCGGCCGCTTTCCATCCTGAACTGACAGATGATGTGCGTTTCCATGCCTATTTTATCGAAATGGTTCGCGAATCGATGGTTACAAATGCAGAAGTTTAGGATATAATATGTAGTAAACTTTTGATATCGACGCGAAGAAGAGGCTAGTAGCTGCCGGCAGTTCGGTTCAGAGAGGCGATGGCTGGTGCGAATCGCTCCGGACGGGCGGCGAATCCACCTCGGAGCGAGGCGTGAAGGGAACAAACCCGAAGCGCATTCGGTTACGAGCCGTTATTTCGGAAGAGCGGGTTTATCCTGTCACAGCGACAGGCAGACCAATAAGGGTGGCAACGCGGAACCTTCCGTCCCTTTGGGGAGTGGGAGGTTTTTATTATGGTTAGGAGGTGCAGACCCGTGTTGGACAACAAGTTGTTGCGCAGCAATATGGATGAGGTGAAACAACGGCTTTCCACCAGACAGGGAGAATGGCCGGGGCTCGATACCTTCCTGCAGCTGGATGAGCGCCGCCGCGAAGGGATCAGGAGGGCGGAACAGCTCAAGAATAAGCGCAATGTCGTTTCCAAAGAAATTGCCCAAAAGAAAAAGAACAAAGAAGATGCCGAAGCGGATATACTGGAAATGCGCCGGGTCGGGGATGAGATCAAGCAATTGGATGAGGAATTGAGACAATTGGATGCACAGTTGGAAGAAATATTGCTCAGCCTTCCCAATTTGCCGCATGAGAGCGTGCCCGTCGGGGCTTCCGAAGAGGAAAATGTCCCTGTGCGCAAATGGGGCGAGCCGCCGCAACCCGATTTTGTCATCAAACCGCACTGGGAGATTGCCGAAGAACTCGACATCCTCGATTTTGAACGGGCGGCGAAAGTGACCGGCTCCCGTTTCGTCTTTTACAAAGGTTTGGGAGCGCGTCTCGAACGGGCCTTGATCAACTTCATGCTCGACCTGCATATCCAGGAACACGGCTATACGGAAATGATGCCCCCTTACATCGTCAACCGGCAGGCCATGACCGGAACCGGACAACTGCCCAAGTTTGAAGAAGACGCTTTCAAGCTGGCGGATAATGAGGATTACTTCCTCATCCCGACCGCGGAAGTGCCTGTAACCAATTATCATGCGGGTGAGATTCTGGCAGCTGAGGAACTCCCCAAATATTACACCGCCTTCAGCAGTTGTTTCCGTTCCGAAGCCGGTTCGGCCGGACGGGATACACGCGGACTGATTCGTGTGCATCAATTTAACAAAGTCGAAATGATCAAATTGGTGAGACCGGAAGATTCTTATGACGAGCTCGAACTGATGGTGCAAAATGCCGAAGAAGTGTTGAAGCGCCTTGAACTTCCCTATCGCGTCGTCGCTCTCTGTACAGGAGACCTCGGTTTCAGTGCGGCCAAAACATACGATCTTGAGGTTTGGATGCCGAGCTACAATACTTACCGGGAAATCTCGTCCTGCAGCAACTGCGAGGATTTCCAAGCCCGCCGCGCCAACATCCGCTTTCGCCGCGATGCCAAGGCAAAACCGGAGTTTGTGCACACGCTCAACGGGTCCGGCCTTGCCGTCGGCCGCACCGTCGCCGCCATCCTGGAAAACGGCCAGGAAGCCGACGGGAGCGTCCGCATTCCCAAAGCTCTGCAACCTTACATGGGCGGACTTGAACGGATCAGCAAACAGGGATGAGAAGCAGTTGCGGGTTCCGGGTAATTGCCGGACCCGCTCTCTCCTCATTGACAAAAGGAAAAAAATCAGTATAATTAGATTCTGTAACGAAATAGATCGTGGAGAGGTGGTCGAGTGGTTTAAGGCAGCGGTCTTGAAAACCGCCGAGGGTTCACGCCCTCCGTGGGTTCGAATCCCACCCTCTCCGCCAGAAACAGGAAGTCGCCGGGTTGATCGGCGGCTTTTTTCATATGGAGCATAACATAGGGGACAGATAGGTTATCGTTGAATCCAGAGTAACGGGCTTTGTTACCAGACGGAGGACAAAATGAAGAAAGAAGAAGTCAGAACATATATAATAGTGGATCATATTCACAATTATGATGATTTACCGGGTTGAAAGGGATTGAGCCGTTCCCGGCAATGTTATGGCTTTTGCTGCTCAATTGGAGCACAAGCTTTTCAATGTCTGTCTTGATACTGGGGCTGGCCGTCAAGTGGGAGCGTGTTTTCAAACCATATGTTCTTGTGGTTTTTCTGTATATCGTTTCTTGTTTCAGCAGTCTCATGCCTGAAAGTCTGGTCAGTTGGTTTCCCGGCAATCAGGGGATTTATCTGAGACATTCTGAAGTGGATGGGCACATCCATCATTTTTCGGTTTGGTGGTCTTTGATATATAACGCGATGATCATCGTTTGTGTTTTTTTATGGGGGATGCATTATATCAAAAAGGCCGATGTTTCGGGGCAGAAAAATTCAAATGAATTACAGTGAAAGACAGGAGGATTTATCATGGCACATCCGGCGCCGGCGGTAAAACTGGAAAATGTCTCAAAAGTGATTGACGGAAAGCCGATCCTGAACAAGATTGATCTTGAAGTTCCGGCGGGTCAAATATATGGGTTGATCGGGCGCAATGGATCAGGAAAAACGATGCTTTTGCGTTTGATCAGCGGATTTGTATTTCCGACGGAAGGGCGTGTCTTGGTTTTCAATCAGGAAGTTGGAAAAAACGGAACCTTTCCGCAGAATGTTGGGATTATTATTGAGACGCCCGGCGGTTTTTTGGGGGAATACAGCGGGTTCAAAAACCTGAAGCTGCTGGCTTCAATGAGAGGAATAATCAATGATGATGAAATCCGGCAAACGCTGAAAGAAGTCGGCCTTGATCCGGCGGATAAAAAACCGGTGCGGAAATATTCCCTTGGAATGAGACAATGCTTGGGGATCGCTCAGGCAATCATGGAAAGGCCGAAACTCCTGTTGCTGGATGAACCGACAAACGGGTTGGATACGGAAGGAGTTGAAATGCTTCATCGTTTATTGTCCGATCTGCGGGAAAATGGAGTGACCATTCTGTTAGCCAGTCATTATATGGAAGAAATAGCGAAATTGTGCGACAGAGTATTCAGAGTCGAGAAAGGACAGTTGACAGAGGTCGGATAAATGTCATTTTCCGCTTAACCCCTCGTTACGGTGAAGGAACAGGGAAACCGGATGACAATCATACGCCGGGATTTGACGGAAACGCTTCAGCCGGTTTTAAAGGAGAACCAGCCCGGCGTTTTTTTGTCTTTGCTTCAGGTGTTCTTCAACAATATGAAAATAACCTCTTGGCACTGAAATGGAATTGTTAGTATAATAGTATAAATTAAAAATACATTTTAATAATTTGGATTAATCGGTATTTTTCATTTGTTTTTCGTCTGACCCTTACGGTCGACCA
Organism: Thermoactinomyces sp. CICC 10521; assembly: GCF_016055135.1. NCBI lineage: Bacteria > Bacillati > Bacillota > Bacilli > Caryophanales > Thermoactinomycetaceae > Thermoactinomyces > Thermoactinomyces sp. CICC 10521. The sequence goes on from NZ_JAECVZ010000010.1 coordinate 64,718, forward strand.
ATTTCACAAAATAAATTGGGAGAAGGAGTGGATTTGTCATGTCTGAAAATCCCACCAAGGGTCCGGAAATGAGCGGTTTTATTGCAACCTGGTATGCCAAAAATACCGAAAAGCAAATCGAAAAATACAGAAATGATGCCAAGAAGGTGTTTTCATCCGTATCAGAGGGGGATGCTGTTCTTGAACTTGCTCCCGGTCCGGGGTATTTATCCATTGAACTTGCCAAGATGGGCCGTTTTCATATTACCGGATTGGATATCAGCAAGAAGTTTGTGCAAATGGCACAAGCAAATGCAACAAGAGCAGGAGTGGATATCGACTTTCGTCACGGTGATGCAGCACAGATGCCCTTTGATGATCATGCATTCGATTTTATCATCTGTCGGGCGGCCTTCAAGAATTTTTCCAAACCGGTCGCGGCACTCGATGAGATTAATCGCGTATTGAAACCCGGGGGCAAGGCATTGATCATCGATTTTAAAAAGGATGTTTCCAAAGATAAACTGGATCAATTTGTTTCCGGTGATCTGGGTTTTACCGGCATTAATTCTCTTGTTACCAAATGGATGTTTCGATTCGTGGTGATCAAGCAAGCCTACACTAAAGATGAAGTCAAGGAAATGATAGCGAAGAGCAAATTTCAAACAGGCAGGATTCACGAGGGGTTGATCGGATTGGAAGTATGGCTGGAGAAGAAATAACAGATGGCTCGGACGATAGTTTGAATTTTCGTGATACAATGGACTGGTTATGGATTTTCGGAGAGGTAGGGGGCTCCATAACCCGATGGCAAAACATTTTCACGGAAAACAGTGATAAGGATCACACTGAGATGGAGAAAAATAATGTATAATAAAAATGTTACGCAAAAACGGACTCAGAAGACGATGTTTTGGGAGAGAACAGTCGCGTCCATCCCTTAATTTGAAGGATTGGGAAAAATCCCTGAAATCCGTTGACTTTTCATCTTCCTGGTATGAATACCCGCAAAGGAGTTTGCCGTGATGCTGTATAAAGGTGCGTTTTTATTTTGCATTCTGCTATGCCTTTTTGCCTTCTTCATAACTTTTCGCCTGGGTTCGACTCAATCCCAAACTTCGAATGAACATTACGAAAAAAGTCGAAAGAAAACTGTTATCCTTCTTTCCCTGATTTATGTCCTTGTCACGGTCTGTGGTCTCTTGTTTGTCTGTTTGCTTTAGGAAAATCGGACAGGACAGGCGTCCGGGCTTTTGCCAATGGGAATCTTACTTCCAGCCTCTCAGTGCATCCTTGTCCAGGATGATGATCTGCGAGCGTTGTTTGTCAATGATTTGTTCCTTTTTTAATTGATTCAACAGGCGGCTGACGGTTTCTCTGGATGTACCGACCACATTGGCCAGTTCCTGATTGGTTATGGGCAAATCGATGTAAATCCGGGAGCCTTTTGTCTCCCCTTGCTTGTCTGCCAGGTCGAGCAAAAAGGAGAGAATGCGCCGGTTCACGTCGGTTCCGGTAAACTGCTGGAGTTTTTGCTGAAGATCCCGGATCTTGGAGCTGAGCACATCAATCACTTTGCAGGCAATCGTCGGCATGGCCAGGATCAGTTGCTCAAAGGCGCGAACGGGAATCGCCAACAGGTCGGTATCGACAAGTGTTTCCGTGGTGGCTGGATAAGGAGCATGTTTAAAAAAACCGGTATGCGGAAACATGTCACCGGTTTGCAGAAGCGAGACAATCTGTTCATGGCCTGTCTCGTCTGTCTTGTAGGCTTTGACAAGGCCGTTCTGTATAAAAAAGACCGCTTCTTTTTCACTTCCTTCCGTGAAGATGACCGTTTTTTTCGTGAATGTACGATGAATGACGATTTCTCCGATTCGTGCCAGTTCTTGTTCGTTGAGATCTTGGAATAACGGAACCTGTTGCAGTACACTCTGTTTTTCCATTGAAAAAAATTCCTTTCGTGTATTTATGTTTATTATATCAGATGGCGTGCAGACTTATTAGGCGGATCAAGCCGTTGTGATCGTTCACGGCTGTTTTTGTCATGAGAAGGCTTTTGCCCGTTTCAAATCGTTTGTACCTTTTATGGACACAGTGAAAATCGAAGAAAAGATCAATCTGTTTTGAGAAGGGGAAACGATGTTGCTGAAGATCATGTTATTTTTTCATGTTCTCGGGGCGATCGGCATGGGATTCTATCTGGTCTTGCCCTTTTTGCTGCAAAAAAGGTTTTTGCAATCGCGTTCCGTTCTCCAGGTATTGTATCGGCTGAACTTTCTCACGCAATGGATTCTCGTCGTTCAATTGTTGACCGGCGGTTACTTGTACAGTCAAGCGGTGTATAGCACCTTGTGGATTTCTTTGGTGGTGGCTGCTTATTTCGGTGTTGGCGCTTTTGGTGGATTGTTTGGTTATTACATCCGCCATTTTCTCAAGTCGCCCGATCGCTTTGAAGTGAAATCGTGGATGCAAACCGTCCGTTTTCATGCACTCTTTACGACGGCCTTCATATTTCTGGTCATCCTCTTGATGATGTTTCCCGCCGGAATTTGATGCTGTTCCTTGGAACTCTTGTCGACACCTGTGGAAAGTGTGAATAATTTGTGGAAAAATATCAGATTTGCAGAAAACAGGGATTGGAAAAACAAACGGTCATGGTTCGTTTCAGCGGGACGATGGCCGTTTTGACTGAAGAACATGATGTTTGCTGATTCAAACCTCTGAAACTGCCAGAAAGGGGATCCGAGGGTCATCACCTCAATGCGACCAATCGGAACCTGAATCTCCCCTGATTTTCCCACCTTTCAATTTCTCCTTCCCCGCATTTTATCGTTCCATCCTCACCAAAAAATGTCCTGAGAATAACATACAGTATAAGTGTGGAGAGTTGTCATGCCTTCTTTTCACCGGATACTTGACCGGCGACATCGGGGTCGTTGATGACATAGCAATTTTCGGACACTGTATTATGATCGCCGCTGATCATGCCGTGTCCTTCGTTGGATTTATCACGGGGTTTCCAATCTTTATGAACGTTATCACCTGAAAATACAAAGGAAGTTTTTGTCATCTGTCCAATCTTGAGGTTTTTTAAAAATGCGGATCATTTGGCATCGCTTCTTTTTTTGGCTTTACATTGCGAATCGCAATGAAGGGGGAATGGACCATGTCCGATTCACGGGATCAGTTTAAGCCGTTCGAGTTTAATTGGAATGATGTTGTAAACCGGGTTACCAAACATCAGGATTTTTCTTGGCTGGATAAATTTGTGGAAGGGACGATTTCGAAAGCTCTTCCCAATCACCAGTTTCCTTTCAACATGGCAAAAGGCGGGCTTAAGTCCCTGGATAAGTATATGGATCAAATTTTTTCACAAGCAATGCCGAATGCAAACGGGCAACCTCTTTTTAACTCAGGTCAGGACAGTGTAAAGTCGGAGGTTTTTGAAACACATCACTGGATGTTTGTGCGTATAAAAGTCCCGAACCGGGCCATCGCCAGCAAATTGCGCATCTCCCTCGGCGTCAATCAACTCCGTGTCTCCGGTTTGACTAAAGAGATTGAAACGATTGGCTTGCCTGCAACCGCACGCTTGGAAGGGGCAAGAGCCATCTATAAAGACGGAATCCTGGAAATACGGATTCCCAAAGATTTAAATGAACAGTTTCATGAGGTCAACATTCAGTTTCTGTGATGATCGCATGGCAGGAGATGGGGGGCACGATCCGCACCAAGATATTTGGCCCGTGGGTTGATAACAAATGCAACGCCAAAAACCTTTCGCGGCGATACGGTTCTGCTAGGGAATTATAAAACTCCTCTTTTTGGGCACTTTACTGGATAGCAATTACCGAAGGAGTGAGTATGATGGCATTTTTGGAAATCAGTGTTGCCCCGGTCGGAACCAATACGCCCAGCTTCAGTTCTTATGTGAGCCAAGCGGTGGAAGTGGTACAACAAAGCGGGCTGCAGTATCAGGTCACGCCGACGGCAACCGTCATTGAAGGGGATCTGAATCAATTGATGGATGTGGCCAAGCAAATTCACCAAAAAGCCATGTCAGCCGGTGCGAATCGGGTGATCACCCATATCAGCATCGACGAACGCAATGACAAATCGACAAATATGCAACAGCAAGTGCAATCCGTTCAGCAGTGACCCGACCGAAACTTTTATCCGTCCGGACTGAACCCCATATGCGGAAAATCAAGGCTCCCGCCTGTGTTTGTCAAGCACGGTGCGGGAGCTTTTTTTCAAGTCTCGTCCAGTCTACGACCAAAGTCGTAACGAAAAATAAATCCGTGGTTCGTGTTGGAAAATTCCATACTCCTGTATGCTGGAATCAGCAAAGGAACGGAGGAGGGTGAGCATGAAACGATGGGGCAAAAAACTGGCCGGGTTCCTTTTGCTGCTGGTGGGCGTTGCCATGTTTCTGGGTAACCTCGGCAGCCTGATCGGCTTTCTCATCGCCGCCGTGCTTTTCTGGTACGGCGTGAAGAAGCTGAAAACGGCAGAAACGAAGGGCTCAAAAATATTTGCCTTCATGGTTCTCGGTCTTTCCCTGCTGGTGTTATTCGGCATGCTTCCGGGAGCAATTCCCCTGATTTTCGGTGGAATCTGCTTTTACTTCGGCTTTAAGTTGATGAAAACAGAAGTTGCCGGACTGGCATGGGAAACGGGAGTGGCGGTACGCGGGATTCCGAAGGGGAAACGGACCTCAATGGCCGACCATTCATTTGAAGCAGACTGGCAGGAGTTTGTAAAACGGCAAAAACGAACGGATTGGGATATAGAACAATTTTAGAGGAGGAATGGGAAAATGGCTTTCAAACGGTTACGCGATTTTCTCCTGGCGACCTACCATGAAGTGATGGATGATCTGGAAAAGCCGGAGGCGATGCTGAAGCAATATTTGCGCGACGTGGAGAAGGAGATCTCCAGGGCGAGGGATACCATCGTAAAGCAAGAGATTATGATCAAAAAATTCCAACTCCAGAAGGAAGAAGCGGAAAAATTGGCCGCCCGTCGCAAAAAGCAGGCGCAAATTGCTTTTGATGCGGGAGAAGAGGCGCTGTCGCGCAAAGCGTTGGCTGAGATGAAGCATTATGAAGCCAAAGCGGAAGAGTACCGGGAGTATGTGGCGCAAGCGAGCAAACAGGTGAAAGAGCTGAGAGAGCAAATGGGCAAACTGGTGAAAAAGTACCAGGATTTGCAAGACAAAAAGAACGAACTGATTGCCCGGGCAGCGGTTGCCAAAGCGAAGCAAAGCATCAATGCCACGCTCAACTTTTTCGATTCCGAAAGCGCGTTAAAAGAGTTTAAGCGGATTGAGAACCGGATCGCCGAGATGGAAGTCAAGGCCAATTCTTATGCGAATGCTGACCGTGACGGAGATCTCAGCTTTGCCAGAGTGGAGTATGCTGAGGAAATTGAAAAAGAAATAGAAAGATTGCGCAGTGCCAAAATCGAAGAGGAAAGCGAAGCAAGCAGTTCCCGTCAATAACATGCTTGCTGAAGCGTGGCCCCCGTTTTCCGCGACTGACAGGAATCCGGGGGCCCTTTGCTCGAACAGGTAAAGGAGGGAGAGTATGGTGATAAGCGGCAAAAAGGCCGCCGGCATTCTCTTGATTTTTCTCGGAATATGGCTCTTCTTCAGGGGAGGGGATCTGTGGGGGTTCATCACCTTTTTGGTTGCGACGGCATTGCTCGTCTACGGGCTGGTGAGTTTCGTCCGGGCCAAAACAGGCGGGCACAAGGCATGGGCTCTGTTTGTGCTCGTCATCGGCGGCTTGTTGATGCTGCGCTGGATTCCCTTTCTGGCAGGGGTGGCGCTGGGGCTTTTTTGTGTCTATTATGGTTTGAAATTGCTCACAAACAGCCATTAGTCAGATCAAAAAACTTCCCGGAAGCCGGAAGGAAAAAAGGAAATGCCGGAAGCGGAATCTCTTTTTGAAGCGGAATGGAGTGAATTTCTCAACAATCGGGAGCAGGATAAATGAAGGAAACGAGGGGGACCCGCCTGGGGGCCCTCTTTTTGAAAAGGTGGTTTATAATCAGACGGGGGGTGAAGTCGCATTTTCCCCAAACGTGGCTGAATTGGGGGCCCTGCGGCAATGTTTATGAAGAAGCTGATCGGAATTTTATTGATTCTCTGCGGGTTTGTCATTCTCATCGGATCAGTGGCAAGCAGCGGAATCGGCAGTGGATGGCATGCCGGCAAATATCCGGCCCGCGACGTTACGATCGAGAATGTTCGGCAAATCCGGATTGACGCCACGTCCTCCGTAACGGTGATTCCGGAAAAACGGCTTGACGTAAAAGCGGTTTTGCAGGGAAAAGGGATGAATGATGTCGATATGAGCATACAAAAGAAGGGCAATGAATTGACGATATTGGTAAAACCCAAGTGGTATTTATGGATGCGGCAGGATCAGATCGTCAGGTTGAATGTCTATGTTCCGAAAAGTTATGATCAAAACATGACCATTCACTCTCTCGGAGGCAATTTGGATTTTGCCGGCCAGGAGGGGAGCCAATTGATGAAACTGAATGAGCTGAAGGTAGATATGGTGGAGGGGAATATCAATTTAAAAAACTTGCGGGTGAACCGCCTTGATACCAACAGCATGTCCGGAAACACGAAACTGGACTTGGTAACAGCGGAGTCGGCCAACTTCCATTCCAGTTCAGGCAATGTGACGCTGAATCATTTTTCCGGTTCTTTCTGTGCCAATCTGTCTCTGGGTAACCTGAAGGCGCAGATTGATCAGGTATCCGGCCCGATCCAGGCTGATCAGGTATCGGGGGACATGGAGGTCAACTTGCCCCGGGATGCGGATTTCGCTTTGAGGGCACAAGTTGACAGCGGGAATGTGAAGTGCGATTTTATTCCATGCCAGAGGAGACGGAAAAACTGGGCGGTGACGGCGACAGCAATGGTCAAGAGCGGAAAAAACAAGATTCAGCTTCATAATATCAGCGGCAATGTCCATATCTACTGAATCGCTCTCTCCTTGTGATGAAGGGGGCAAACAAATGCGGCTATTTCAAAACCGACTGGTGGGAATCGTTGTTTTGGCGGTCGGGTTGCTCATTTTGTTAAGCCTGAGCGACACTTTTTTGCCCGGCTTTCTGATTCTCTTCATCATCGGTGTCTTGTTGCTCAAAAAGCATCATCGCAAGATGGGATATTTGTTCCTGGTTCTTGCGGCTCTTTTTTTGCTGGATCAATTTATCGATTTTAACCTGTTTTGGACTTTTCTTTCCGTGTTCTTGATTTACTGTGGCTACCGCATGTTTAAAGAGGAGGATAAAACGCTTGGGCAGCCGGGGAAGTGGAACCGCCCCTCTTCTGATTACGCGGGGCAGGAAAAGACAGAGCATGCCCGGTATCAAACCCCGTCTTTCCGCAGCGCTGTCATCGGCCATCTGTACCTGATCGACTGCCGTTACCAGTTTAACGACATCAACCTGTCCTACGGATTCTGTGATGTAAAAATCGATTTGTCCAAAGCGATCATCCCGGAAGGAGTCAACTCCATTGTGATCAGCGGCCTGGCCGGTAATGTGAATATCTATGTTCCCGATGATCTCGATGTTTCCATCGCGGCAACGGTCGGTGCGGGGTATTTGGATGTTCCGGGAGTGAAACAGGGCGGAGCTGCCCGGCAGGTGCAACTGACCACAAAAGGGTACGAGCAGTCGAGGCGGAAGATGAATATCTCAGTCTCGCTGCTGTTTGGCGATATTGGTGTGAGGGTTTTATGAGCAAGCGGAGAACGGCAAGCATCTATTGGCGGCTGACGAAGTTTACGGTTTGGATTTGTTCGGGTGTCTCCGCGGTCTTGCTGACCGTCATCCTGATCTCCTATCGCCTTGACTGGCAAACACTGGTGACAGCCCGGATTTACGGGATTCCTCTTCCGGTTCTCATTCCGGTTTTTGTGGTCAGCATCGGAACGGTCTTCGGTTTTGCTTTCGGCTATTCGATGAAGAGAAAAATCGAAGTGATTGTCGAATCAATCATGCGATATGAACGGGGCAATTTCGCCCATCGGGTGCCGGTGCTGGGTGAAGATGAATTCGGCCTGATCGCCGGACATCTGAACCGAATGGCCGAGCGGGCGCAACAACAAGTAGCTTCTTTGCAAAAGCTGACGACGGAGAAAGCGAAGTGGGAAGAACGGATGAAAGAGGCCGTGATCTCCGAAGAGCGGCAACGCCTGGCCAGAGAGTTGCATGATGCAGTCAGCCAGCAGCTGTTTGCCATCTCGATGATGTCGTCCGCAGTAAAGGAAACCCTGACCGGGGATGACCGGCCGATTTACAGGCAAATCGCCATGATCGAAAAGATGGCGGGAATTGCGCAAAATGAGATGCGGGCGCTGCTTCTGCATTTGCGTCCCGTCACCTTGGAAGGCAAGAGATTGAAAGAGGGTCTGGAAGAGCTGTTGGAAGAATTTAAGGCCAAACAGTTGGCCGAGGTGCATTGGGAAGTGGAGGATTTGCCCGATCTGCCAAAGGGGATCGAGGATCATCTGTTTCGCATTGTCCAGGAAGGACTCTCCAATGTGTTCCGCCATTCGCAAGCCACTTCGGTCACGATTCGCCTTGCTGTCCGCAACCGGCAAATTTACTTGCGGATCATCGATAATGGTATCGGTTTTGACATGAATAAACCGAAGTCTTCTTCTTACGGTTTGCAGTTGATTCAGGAACGGGCCAGCGAAATCGGCGGAATTGCCGAAGTGATCTCTTTTCCCGGCAAAGGGACACAGATTGAGGTGAAAGTGCCGATTATCGAGGAAGAAAAGGGGAGAGATGCATGATTCGTGTGATGATCGTGGATGACCACGAAATGGTCAGGATGGGACTTGCCGCCTACCTCGAATCGCAGCCGGATATGGAGATTGTCGCCGAAGCGGCCAGTGGGCGGGAAGCAGTCAGATTGGCGCTGGAAACTAGGCCCGATGTGATCCTGATGGATCTGGTCATGGAACCGATGGACGGCATTGAAGCGACGAAAGAGATTGTCCGTGTGCTGGATGATCCCAAAATTATCGTCCTGACAAGCTTTATCGATGATGACAAGGTTTATCCGGTTATTGAGGCAGGGGCACTGAGTTATCTGCTGAAAACATCGAAGGCGAAGGATATCGCCGCGGCCATTCGCGCTGCGATGAAGGGAGAGCCCGTGCTGGAAGCGCAGGTTACGGGCAAAATGCTTTCCAGAATGCGGCGGACCCATCATCCCAAACCCCATGAAAAGCTGACTGCGCGCGAGATGGAGATTTTGCGTCTGATCGCCGAAGGGAAGAACAACCAGGAAATTGCTGAAGTGCTTTATATCACGGTAAAAACCGTGAAAACGCATATTACCAATATCCTTTCCAAACTGCAGGTGGACGACCGCACCCAGGCGGCGATTTACGCTCACCGGAACAAGCTGGTGGAGTAGCAAGGCCGGATCGCTCTTCCTGCTTCCGATCCCATGGACGGATGTCTATGGGATTTTATGCTGTTATGGTGTCTGTTTGTGAACTGATTAAATATTTGTAATAAGCTTATTTCAATAGAGTAAAGCATTACATGGATGCTGTTTACATCTTTTTAATCCTGGTGTTATACTTCCTTTGATCTATACATGATTGCCGCTGCAATTTTCGAAAAAGAGGTGAAAAAGATGGGAGCCGCTGTATATCGCCGCATCATGTCCTTGCCTCCAAGAATCATTCTTTTATTGGAATATATCGAAATTCTCGTCGGTACGGCGATTGTTGCGGTCGCCTTCAATCTGTTTCTGCTGCCCAACCAGATCGCTGCCGGCGGCGTCAGTGGACTCAGTACCATCCTGTATGGAGTATTTGGCTGGAAACCTTCTTACGTGCAATGGGCGGTTAACATTCCGCTGTTTTTTCTGGGCATGCTCTTGCTGGGGAAACAGTTCAGCCTGAAGACACTGGTGGGAACGTCGTTTTTGCCGCTGGTTGTTTACCTGACAGAGGGAATCAAGCCGGTCACCATGAATCCCCTGTTGGCCGCATTATTCGGCGGGATCATGGTCGGACTCGGTCTGGGGATCGTGTTTCGCGGGAAGGGTTCCACCGGCGGAACGGCCTTGATCGGGCAGATGCTTCATAAGTTTACCGGCATTTCCCTGGGAGTTTGCATGATGTTTATCGACGGGATGATCGTTTTGTCCTCTGCCCTTGTGTTCAGTCTGGAACGGGCATTATACGCGATCATCAGTATCTATCTCACCGGAAAAGTGATCGATGTCGTCCAGCTCGGCTTCAGCAATTATGCCAAGATGGCGTTTATTATTTCCGAGAAAGAAGAAGAGATCAAAAACGTGATCCTTCATAAAATCAATCGCGGGGTGACGCGGCTGTCCGGGACTGGCGGCTACACCAATGACAAGCGCCCGGTATTAATGTGTGTACTCGATCAGAGCGAACTGTCCCAATTGAAACAAATCGTTGAAGAAGTGGACCCTTCAGCTTTTGTCATTGTTTCCAATTCGATTGAAGTGCTGGGAAAAGGGCTCCATGCCTGAGACGATGCAACCGAACACCCATTTTGCGGGTGTTTTTTATTTTGATTTGTTAATGAACCCCAAACAGGGAAACATTAACATCAGGCAGGTCGTTTGCTGTGAACGGAAAGGCGGCCCGCCGGAAAAATTTGCAGGAATCGTGATGAGCCCGGGAGGAATCACCCTTGACTGGCTTTACTCATACATTCTTTTATCTACTGCTGGTGTTTGCTTTTGTCTTGATGAACGGATTTTTTGTCGCGGCGGAGTTTGCCATCGTCAAAGTGCGATCGACCCGGATTGCCCAAATCCATAGCCAGCGCGGAAAAATGGCGCAAAATGTGCTGGCTCATCTCGATGCCTATCTGTCGGCGACACAGCTGGGAATCACTTTGGCCTCTCTCGGATTGGGCTGGGTCGGGGAACCGGCAGTCGCCCGTTTGTTGGGAGTGGTTTTCCGCTTTTTTCATCTGCCCGAATGGCTGGTTCACCCTGTTTCTTTTGCCGTTGCTTTTACCATTATCACGTTTTTGCATATTGTGCTGGGGGAAATGGCCCCAAAATCGATTGCCATTCGCAAGGCGGAAGAGGTTACCCTGCGGACGGCCACCTCTCTTCACTGGTTTTACCGAATCTTTAAACCGTTTATCTACATTCTGAACCAGGCGGCCAATCTCGTTTTGCGCCTGATGGGCATCGAGATGACAGAACCGCAGCAAGCTCATACCGAAGAGGAGATCCGCATGCTGATCGCACAAAGCCATCAGAGTGGTGTCATCGACCAAACCGAACTCACCCTCTTTGACAATGTATTTGACTTTACCGACCGGGTGGTTCGCGAAGTGATGGTGCCGCGTGTCAAAATGGTTTGCTTGTACGTGTATGATTCGTTTGCCGAAAACATGGAAACGATCAAAAATGCCCATTTTACACGTTTTCCCCTCTGCGGCGAGGATAAGGATGACGTGCGCGGCATTGTTCATATCCGGGATGTGTACGAACATCTGCTGGCCGGGGAAACTCCCGATCTGGAAAAACTGGTTCGCCCGATGATTGTGGTGCCGGAAACGATGGAGTTGAAAGACCTGCTCAGGGAATTGCAGCGAAACAAGATCGGCATGGCCATTGTCGTCGATGAATACGGCGGAACCTCCGGGCTGGTAACAACAGAGGATATCATTGAAGAGATCTTTGGGGAGATCCAGGATGAATTTGACGATGAACGCCCTTTCTTTCAGAAGGGAAAAGAGGGGGTATCCATCGAGGCCGGTTTGTTAATTGACAATGTCAACGACTACTTTCAGATTCATATCGAGGATGAGGATAACGACACGATCGGCGGATGGCTTTTCTCGCAGTTGGATAAAGTGCCGAAGACGGGAGACGAGGTGAAGTTTGGGGATTTTGTCTTTAAGGTTGAGGAGATGGATCAATTGCGCATTTCCCGGATTTTGGTCAGCAAAAATCCCTCCCCTGTGCCGGTGGAAGAAGAACAGAGGCGATAGCCGCCCTCATGCGACGATCGCCTCCTTATGGTTAAAACGCTTTTCGGTTGAGGATTTCCTTGATCTTGTTCAAAGGATCGCTCATGGTTTGCTGATCATTGATATAAAGGACACTGTCCGGATTATTGTATTCCCACTTCAACGAGGTGAAGAAGGATTGCGAAGAGCGGATCATCTCCAGATCCATCTGGATATGCGTCTGGGTCATGTTAAAGGAAACATTGAGTTCATCGATATACCCGTGGTAACGTCCGGTCGGGCGGAAACAATAGACCTGGGCAAAGGAATGAGGTTTTTGTTCCTTGTCGTAAACATTATAGATTTGGTAGAGAATAAACTCCGCATCTTCAATCTGCTTCAACAGCTTTTGCACCAGCGGGTGCGGGAACACTTCGATTTTGTCTTCATCCGTCGGGTCGACCGCCATTTTGATTTCCACATCGGTTTTCAGATGGATCGGGTATCCGCCCGTGGACATGGGGGTATAGAGAGGTAATTGGATTTGAAACGGGATTTCCTTCACTTCCCCCGGCTGAATGAGGAAAGCGTGAGAAAGCTTAAACTTGCTTAACACATGTTTGGTTTTTTTATTCTGTTTAAGCAAAGTGATGACAAGATAAAGATAAATATCTTCAATTTGCTGTGTAGTCTGACCACCGCGAATCCAGACAGTTCCCCTCACGGTGTCTCCGGCTTGAAACTGATTTTCGGCCAGATTTGTATCGACCCGGGCTGACCCAATTCCCAAGCTTGCCAATGGTTTGAATAAATTCAATGTCTGTAACACTCCTTCGAGTTCACCCTGTTCAAAAAAAGACAAATCCTTTTTAGGTAATGAAATATTTGCCAAATTTAATCATATTATAACCTAAAATCATAGAATGCCAAAACTACTAAATAGACTCAGTTTCTGATGATCATAAAAAAAGTGATCCGAATCAAAAATGACAAGACACCTTTTTCCGACGGTCACATAGGATGAAGAGTAGACATTTGCCTGGATCTTTTGGCAGAAAGGGTGGATGATCCGTGTGCGGAATTACCGGTTGGATCGATTTTGAACGGGATTTAAGCGGGCAATCGGCAATTTTAAACAAGATGAACCAAACCCATGAGAAACGGGGCCCTGACGCCGAAGGGACCTGGATTTCCAAGCATGTTGCCTTGGGGCACCGCCGCTTGATCGTGATTGATCCGGAGGGGGGCACCCAGCCGATGATCAAAAGATTCGGCGATAATCAACTGGTGATCGTCTACAATGGTGAATTGTACAATATGCAGGAACTGAGACTCAAGTTGCTCTCGCTGGGTCATCATTTGCGAACCCGCTCCGACACCGAGTTGGTTTTGACGGCCTATGCCGAATGGGGGATGGATTGTCCGAAGTACTTAAACGGCATTTTTGCTTTTGCCGTTTGGGATGAACGGGAACAGCAACTGTTTATGGCGCGGGACCGCATCGGAGTAAAGCCGCTTTTTTATGCGCGTGTCGGCAGTTCTTTCCTGTTCGGTTCCGAGGTGAAGTCTTTACTTGCCCATCCGCTGGTGCGTCCGGTGATCGATGATGAGGGGATCGCCGAGGTACTGGCAATCGGCCCGGCCCGCACTCCGGGGTCAGGCATTTTTAAGGATGTAGAGGAACTTCGCCCCGGTTTCGCGATGAAGGTGGGACGCGACGGGGTTTTTGCCCGGCCCTATTGGGAACTGGTCAGCAAGCATCATGAAGATGACTTTGATACCACCGTTGACCGGGTGCGCGAGCTTTTTGCCGATGCGGTCAAACGGCAATTGGTATCGGATGTGCCGATTGGGACCATGTTGTCCGGGGGATTGGATTCCAGCGCGATTTCCGCCTGTGCCGCGCGTGTATTTGCAGAGGAAAACCGTGGCGTTCTCTCCACCTTTTCTGTCGACTATATCGATAATGACAAACATTTCAGCGTCAATGAATTTCAGCCGAATGCGGATGGCCCGTGGGCGCGACTGATGGCAGAACATATCGGTTCCGATCACCATATTGTGATGATTGACAATCATGAACTGTTCAGCCATATGAAAGAGGCCATGATCGCGCGGGATTTTCCGGGAATGGCTGATGTGGATGCTTCTCTTTTGCTCTTTTCCCGGGAAATAAAGAAGAAAATGACGGTGGTTTTGTCTGGAGAGTGCGCAGATGAGGTATTTGGCGGTTATCCCTGGTTCCATCGCGAGGAAATGGTGAATGCGGATACCTTCCCGTGGGCGCGGCTGGTGGAAAAGCGAATTCCCTTTATTTCCCCCGACATCGTCAGGCGAATCCGTCCGCTCGAATATGTGCAAACTCGCTATGAAGAAGCATTGGCGGAAGTTCCGCGCCTGTCGGAAGATAACGCCACGGAGGCACGGATGCGCGAACTGTTTTATTTAAATCTCACGCGCTGGATGCCGACCCTCCTTGATCGAAAAGACCGCATGAGCATGGCCTTTGGTCTGGAAGTGCGTGTGCCGTTTTGCGATCATCATTTGGTGGAATACGTCTGGAATGTACCTTGGGCGATGAAAGCGCACAATGGCAGGGAGAAAGGACTCCTCCGCCATGCGATGAAAGGCATCCTGCCGGATGAAGTGATCGAGCGCAAGAAGAGTCCCTACCCCAAAACGCATCATCCGGACTATTTGCGCATAATGCGGGAAAAGGTAAAACGTCTGGCTGAAGATCCGGCTTCCCCGCTCTTCCACCTGCTCGATCGGAAAGCAGTCCAAGAGTTTATCGAGCAAGATCTGACCAAGATTCACCTGCCGTGGTTCGGTCAACTGATGAACGTCCCTGCCTTGCTGGCTTATTGGTTACAGCTAAACGACTGGTTGACCGATTACCAGGTGGAAGTGCAGTAAAACCATCAAAACAAAAGAAGCGGGTCCTTCCGGCAGGAATCCTGCTTCTTTTGTCATCATCGCAGGGGAAGAGGTTGCGGACGGAACGCTCTTCATGTATAATTTTATAAAGAAATTTTATGCGCCCGTAGCTCAGCAGGATAGAGCAGCGGTTTCCTAAACCGCGTGTCGGAGGTTCGAGTCCTCTCGGGTGCGCCAACCTGGTAATGACGCGGATTTAACCGCTGATTTAAACCGCGTGGTTCCCTGCCGCCTAAACCGTGTGACACACGGGAAGAAAGGCGGTTATTTTTATGGGTGAAAACGGAAGCAAAAATGCGGATTGAAAATCGTTTATGCAAGCGTCCTGCCGGATTGGCTTTGTGTTAGTATATAGCAGATCAGGCGACCTTGCCAGATGACCGAGAATAGAAATGAAGTTAATTATAAAAAAATTCTGTATAAATCCGTTGACTTCCGTTGTCTAATTCATAAAAATAAGAATATACGTAAAATATAACCTCGACCACGTCACCGAATACAGCAGATCAAATCTTCAGGAGGCATCCGGTATGCTTAACATATTTGAGTGGTTGGCGATCTCTTATGAAAGGTGCCCGCGTTGCGGTGAAGGGGAGTTGCAGAAAACGAAGGACGGCTACGTAGTTTGTAGCGAATGTGGTTACGAAGAGTATGACGGCTAAGCTCAGGCGCCCGCGCTTTTTGCGGGTGTTTTCTTTTTTGACACAAGGAATAGTCGTTATGATATGGAATAGGTATTAGCATCCATGCACAAGGAGTCGAGCCAATGAAAACGGTAGACGCTTTTTTGAAAGGGTACAAACCCGCATTTTTGGAGGTTCCGAACCACAAGTATACCACGGAAAAATTGGATACGTTGTTGGCAAAATATCCGTATGTTGACGACAAGGCGTATGATTTGCTTGACGGAAAGGCATTTTATTTATTCTTTCAGGATGAAGCGTTGCGTACCCGTTTCCGAGCGGACATGGAGCGGACCGGGTTTACAAAAGGCGAGATTGACCGCGTCCTTGGGATTACACTGGGATTTCCGCCGAAATCAGTTGACTTCTACGTACGGATGATGACGGAAAAACGCAACGGGAACATTGAAGCGTATCAGCGGATGAAAAAACAAAAAGTCGGTATGGGTTATTGCGGCTGTTATTTTGGTTCGGGCGTGGCCGATTTTTTGGAAAATGCGCTTTGGTTGCTTGAACAATACCCCTTCCAGGAAGCGAAAGACGAGGGGATGTTTGTGCGCATAGGCTTGGAAGACCGGCTGCGGGTTCCCGTGAACAGTTACCGTCAACTGACGGAGTTTCACCAATACATATTGCAAAAAAGCAGTGCTATGCCTGTATAAGTTTCAATACAAAACGTACGGTGAACTGTCTGTATGGCAGTTATTTTTTTGCCTTGCAGACATTGGCAAGTTCCCCAAATTCATGCTTAATATACGAATATAAGATTAGATACTTCATATGAGGAATAAGTTACAACTGCGTTATTACGATTAGCGGGGGCAGGGGGCGGGACAGAGAAAAAAAGCAATTGGTAGGCATCCCATCGGAAGGGTTATGAGAATGACCACAATATATTGTGGATACTGTGGATAAAGTTGTGGATATGTGGATATGTCTGTGGAAAAGTCCTGATACCATTGATAAAATAAGAACTTTTCTGTTGCATTGCATTTGAAAACTGGAAAATGTCTTTTGAAAGCTTCATAAAAACCCTTACATCCTTTATACTGAATGTAGTCTCTCTGTAAAGACAGGATATTTTTGGAGGATCGGAATGCGTCACGAAAAAGTGGATATGATTTTTCAAGCAGCTGTTGAGGTTTTTGCCGAAAGTGGATTTGACCAGGCCAAGATGGATGATATCGCGCAGGTGGCGGGGGTTGCGAAAGGTACGATCTATTACCATTTTAAGAGCAAGGAAGAAATGTTTATCGGGCTGATGAATGAGGGAATGCAGAAGCTGATCGACTGTGCGCGGAGAAATGTGGATTTGCACGAGTCACCGACGGAACAGCTAAAAGCATTGATCGCCAGCCATGTTCAGTTTTTCGTGCAAAACAGCAAGCTGGCCAAACTCTTGATCAATGAAGCATTTGGAACGAAGGAACGGCAGCGGCAGTTTCGTTTGAAAGTCCGCGACTATCTCGGGTTAATCGAAGCGGTGTTGATCAGAGGAATGGAGTGCGGGGAGTTTTTCATCAGTCAGCCGCAGGAAGTGGCGAACAGCATTTTTGGGTCGGCCAGTTTTGTCGTATTGCAAAAGATCTACAGTTTGGATGAGTTGACAGAGCAGGAGATTGAGGAAGCATCACCCGTCATGATTTCCACCCTGCATCAGATTCTGCTCGGAAGTATAACAAAATCGTCGCAATATTAGGCTGCTCTTCTCTTGCAATTTTGCAGGGGGAGAGTTATTATTTTTGTACTGACCAGTCAGTTCATAATGCGATGGGAGGGGTGCGGCCGATGAGGGCGAAACCTCATACCTTCGGCTTCAACGCCACCGACGATTTGCGGCGTCTTTGGGCAAACAAGCCGATGCGTCTGGCGCTGATCGGAATTTTGTTGATTCCGCTCGTCTACAGTTTTATTTATTTATCAGCCTTTTATGACCCTTACGCCAATTTGAATAAGCTGCCGGTGGCGGTGGTGAATGAGGACCGGGGGGCGGTGCAAGATGGTGAACCGGTTCATGCCGGTGCTGACCTGGTCGATGAACTGCGAAAAGATCACACAGTGAAATGGGAATTTGTCTCCCGTGAAAGAATGAATCAAGGATTGGCGAACGGGGAGTATTACCTCGGAATCGTGATTCCCCGTCAATTTTCAGCCAAGGCCGTATCCGTAAGCAGTCCCGAGCCGCTCAAAGGGGAACTGGAGTATGTCCATGATGAGAGCAATAACTACCTGACCGAAAAAATCGGCGATTCGATTCAAAAAACGCTGGTCAAAAACCTCGATGAAAAACTGACCCATGTCTACGTCAAGGCGATATTTGATTCGCTGGCCAATTCCACCCGGGATTTGGCCAAAGCTGCCGACGGGGCCGGCCAGTTGGCGGAAAAAACGGGTGAGGCGGCAGCTGGAGCGGGGAGAATGACCGATGGACTGAGAAAGCTTCAGGCGGCGGCTGTGGAAATGGAAAAGGGACAGCTTCGCATGCTGGCCGGGCTGAACGAATTGCATCAGCATGTGGCTCAAGCGAAGGAGCAAATCAATCAGTTGCCTTGGAAGAAGATCGATGAAGCACAATCCTTTGTTCACCAAGTCAATACGGTGATTCAGCAACTGGCGGAACAGCCGCTTCCAGATCCGGGTACAACCACGGCAATGCTGAAACAAAATGCAGAGCAAGCTTCCTTTTCTTCGCAAAAAGAAAAACAGGGGCTGGAAGCATCGCAAGCTTATCTTGACCAATTGGTGCGCCAGCATCCCGATTTGGCGGCAGACCGCGATTTTGCCAAATTGAAGGAATCGCTCGCGCAAGCTGGCCATTATCAGGCGGAAACCAGCGGAAAGTTGAATTCCGTTCAGGCCAAACTGCCCGAGATCGAAAAGGATTGGTCCCGAATTGTAAGCCTGCGCCGGCAAATCGCCGATCGTTCGCAAAAAATGACCGATCAATTTGATCGTGAAGTGGCGAAAATCAAGCAAATGCGAAGCGATGCGAACCGACTGGTTGACGGCGTGAACGCATTGGCTGCGGGAGCCGGCAAGTTGGCGGACGGTCAAAACCAGATGCTGGCAGGAGTGAAAAAGTTAAAAGCGGGCTCGGAGCAGTTGGCCGGCGGGCTGGAGAAAATCGGGCAAGGGCAAGCGCAGTTGGCGGACGGTTTGAATGAGGGTGTGCAGAAAGCGAAAAACGAGCTGCAAGGCGCTGGCAAAAAGGAAGAAGTGATTTCCGATCCGGTGCGGGTGAAAGAAACTTCCCTTCATCCGGTTCCGAACTATGCGACAGGGTTTGCACCTTATTTCATCTCGCTTTCTCTCTGGGTCGGGGCCATGCTCTTGTTTACCATTGTCGACCTGTACCGCGTCCTGAAGGACAAAGGGGAACCGTTATCGCTGACAGCGGGAGGACTGATCGGACTGGGGCAGGCGGCCATCCTCACTTCCGTACTGATGTTTGCGCTTGATCTCAAACCGGTGCGGCCGGGGTGGTTTATCCTGTTTGCGCTGGTGATGTCCGTCACCTTTATCGGCATCAACCAAATGTTGGTCGCGCTCCTGGGAAACGTGGGACGTTTTCTGTCGATTATCATTTTGATGTTGCAGTTGGCGTCCAGCGGAGGAACCTATCCGGTCGAGCTGTTGCCATCCTTCTTTAAAAGCATTCATCCCTACTTGCCGATGACCTACACGGTTCAGGGTTTGCGGATGGCGCTAACTAATGGGAATGTACAGGTGATCGTTCATGACCTCATTCTGTTGCTGATTGTGCTGGCCTTCTCCCTGGCGGTGACGCAAATTCATCTCCGCCTGGGCAAACCGATGATGAAAAAGGCGATTCTCAAATTGAAAAATGCATAAGCAAAAAAATCAGGCTTTCCTTTTTATCTTGGGGAGCCTGATTTTTTTTGGCACTCAATCATACGATAATAGCCGACGTGAATCTGTAAAAGTGAGAATTCATTTTGCGATTCTGCGTTTTGTCTGACATACCTTTCTTTATTCTGACATCGTGAGTTTCATCTCCGGTTTGTGAGGAGAAAGACGGAATGCTTTCTTTTATATTTTCAGTCTTTCACGCCGAAACTAATGAAGAATAAGGGAGCGGATTATCTATCAATGATAAATAACCTTATCACCTTTCTAAATCGTAATATTTACGATTTACAATTACCAGGCATCGGTATATAATGAGTAGGAAGTTTGACAGGGTGGGGAGCCCTTCTGACCGGAAATGGCTACAGATCACCGGAATCGGAATTAATCTGTTTAAAGGTGGAGTTTTTATGCGAAAAAAATGGTTGTCGATTTTGATGCTTGGGTCGGTATTCACCCTCATATTGTCCGGTTGTGGCAAGAGTGGAAACGTTGGGGCTCCGTCAGGAAAAATGCAAGTGGTCACAAGTATTTATCCATTGGAGGATTTTACCGAGAAGATCGGGGGCTCCCATGTACAAGTGACCAATCTGGTTCCGCCGGGAGTGGAGCCGCACGATTACGATCTCAAGCCCCGGGATTTGATGCTGCTTAGCCAGTCTGATCTCTTCATCTATAACGGGGCGGGTCTTGACCCTTACGCGGAGAAGGTGAAACAGTCCCTGGATCCGGAGAAGACGGAAGTGGTCAATGCAACCCGGCACATTCGTTTATTATCCCCGGAGGAGGAAGGGAAGCAAGGAGATGGCCACTCGGGAAGTTCACGTGACCCGCATGTATGGCTGGATCCGGTGCTTGCCAAACAGGAAGCCTTGGCGATCCGCGACGCTCTGATTGCCAAAGATCCCAAACACCGTGCTGATTATGAGAAAAATTACGAGCAGCTGGCCCGGCGCTTTGACCGGTTGAATCAGGAATTCAAAGAGTTGGCCGATAAGGCGCCGCAGAAGGAGTTTGCCGTTTCCCACGCCGCTTTCGGTTATCTGGCCAAACGGTACGGACTCCATCAGCTGGCGGTTTCCGGACTTTCTCCGGAGGATGAACCGAGTCCGCGGGAGTTGGAACAAATTATTCAGCAGCTGCGGGCACACCATATTCATGTCATCCTGTTTGAGACGCTGGTGAGCGGGAAGATTGCGGAAGTGGTGAAGCGGGATGTAAAAGCAGAAGCGGGTGTGCTCAATCCGATCGAAGGACTGACAAAGGAGGAAAAAGCCCAGGGGAAAGATTATTTCTCCCTCATGGAGGAGAATAAGATAAATTTGGCCAAAGCTCTGGGCGTATCCCGATGAGAGAAAATGTGGTTGAAATCAAAAATCTCCATTATTCTTATGAGGAACAGGCAGTGTTGGACGGAATTGATTTGACGGTGAAACAAGGGGAGTTCCTTGGGATTGTCGGACCGAACGGTTCGGGAAAATCCACTCTGGTCAAATGCATTCTCGGTTTGTTGAAGCCGCAGGCAGGTGAGGTGCTCCTCTTCGGCCAGCCGGTTCGCACGCTCGGGGAACGTAGCCGAATCGGATACGTTTCGCAAAAATCGAACAGCTTTAACAGCGGATTCCCCGCGACGGTAAGAGAAGTGGTTGCTTCCGGGCTGTATGGTTCACTCGGATTATTTCGCCGCATGAAAAAGCAGGACTGGGAAAAGGTGGAGGAAGTGATTGCCCAAGTAGGGTTATCGGCGTTTCGGGATCAGAACATCGGCAAACTGTCCGGCGGGCAGCAGCAACGCGCCTTTATTGCCAGAGCATTGGTATCCGATCCCCGGCTGTTGGTGCTGGATGAGCCGACAGTGGGAATCGATGCCAAATCGACGGCACAGTTTTATGACCTGCTGGCCGTCTTGCACCGGGAGGAAGGATTGACTTTGCTCATGGTGACGCACGATCTCAGTGTCCTCTCTTCTCATGTCGACCGGGTGGCGTGCCTGAATAAACGGCTTACCTTCCACGGTCGGCCGGACGAATTTGAGCGCAAGCAAACAGAGATCTTGTCTGCCACTTACGGGCATGAGATCCAATTGGTCAGCCACGGACACTAAAAAGGTAAATTCAAAATTGGATAGGAGGGTAGTGCCGGGATCCGGGCACTCTTTTCGCTATGATTGAGATGCTGTTTCAGTTTGAATGGATGCGCAATGCATTGCTGGCGGGTGTTATGATCGGCTTGATTTCCCCGCTTGTCGGTGTTTACCTCGTGGTGAGGCGAATGTCCCTCATCGCCGATGCCTTGTCTCATGTCACTCTCTCGGGTGTGGCAGCCGGGCTGTTGCTGCAAAAGGATTTTGCCTGGGCCGGGTGGCTCAATCCGATTTATCTGGGCATGGTCTTTTCGGTGATCGGTTCCGTCTTTGTGGAACAACTGCGCCGTCTGTACCGCACCTTTCAGGAGATCGCCATTCCGATCATCCTCTCCGGCGGCGTCGGTTTGGGCGTTGTTCTGATCAGTGCGGCGAACGGGTTTAATGTTGACATCGCCGGTTACCTGTTCGGGAGCATTCTGGCGGTCGGCCGGCAGGAATTGCTGTTGATGGCGGTGGTCAGCGGCATTGTTCTTCTTTTTCTTCTTATCTTTTACAAGGAATTATTCGCACTTTCTTTTGATGAAGAACATGCATTCCTGACAGGGATTCCCCGCCGGTTGCTTAATTTCTTGTTTATCGTGGTGGTTGCCCTGGTGATCGCCGCTTCGATCCGCGTGGTCGGCATCCTGCTCGTTTCCGCTTTGATGACCATTCCGGTTGCTGCCAGTTTGCAGTTTACGAACAGTTTCCGCCAGACTTGTATTTGGTCGGTGATCTTTGCACAAATCGCTGTATTATGCGGCCTGTTTGCGGCTTACTATCTCAATTGGGCTTCGGGCGGAACAATCGTCCTTGT
Organism: Thermoactinomyces sp. CICC 10521; assembly: GCF_016055135.1. Taxonomy (NCBI): domain Bacteria; kingdom Bacillati; phylum Bacillota; class Bacilli; order Caryophanales; family Thermoactinomycetaceae; genus Thermoactinomyces; species Thermoactinomyces sp. CICC 10521. Next base: position 87,126 of record NZ_JAECVZ010000010.1, read on the forward strand.
CTCCATCGTCATCTTTTTGCTCATTTTGCTCATCAAGAAATCGCTTTTTCTATTTCGACGCCGAAAAATAGGTTAAAATAGTAGCGAGAACCCAAGAGAGGATTAACACAGGGGCGAGATACATGAATTTGCAAAAAGCGCTGGACCTGCTGAAGGAAAAAGGATATAAGAACACCGGGAAACGGGAGACGATTTTAAATATCTTTGCCGAGCAGCAGCGGTATTTGACCGCCAAAGAAGTGCTCGACCTGATGCAAGCTGATTTTCCGGGACTCAGCTTTGATACGGTTTACCGCAATCTGGCCTTGTTTGAAGAGCTGGGCATTGTCGAAGCAACGGAATGGAACGGGGAGCGCCGCTACCGGTTTCATTGCGGCGGAGAGCATCATCATCACCATATTATCTGCACGGAATGCGGCAGAACGCGTACGATCCACCTCTGTCCGATGAATGCCATTCTCGGTAACCCGGAAAATTTTGCGATTACCGGTCACAAGTTTGAAATCTATGGAGTTTGTTCCGATTGCGCACCCGGAACATCCTCCGCCCGACACTAGCAGATGCAGCAGATGGCTGGCCGGAGAGGTCAGCTTTTTTTATGGAGAAGGAGCGAACGACATCATGGATTATCAAACCTTTATGCGCGAAGCATTGGCAGAAGCAAAAAAAGCGGAAGAGATCGGGGAGGTGCCGATCGGTGCGGTCGTTGTCAGAAATGGTGAAGTGATCGGTCGCGGGCACAATTTGCGTGAGACGACTCATGATCCGACGGCGCATGCGGAGATCATCGCCATTCGTGAAGCGGCAGGGGCGGTCGGCGGATGGCGGTTGAATGACTGCGACTTGTACGTTACTTTGGAACCTTGCCCCATGTGTGCCGGGGCGATTCTCCAGGCGCGGATCGCCAACGTCATCTACGGGACAGCCGATCCGAAGGCGGGGTGTGCGGGAACTTTGATGAATCTGCTTGACGACGGGCGTTTTAATCACCAGACGGCGGTGGTTACCGATGTATTGCAGGAGGAGTGTGCTGCTCTCTTGTCCGATTTTTTCCGCAGGCTGCGGCAAAAACGAAAACTGGAGAAAGAAGCGGCACGGAATCGGACAAATGAGTAAAAATGGAACGGCCAATCCGGTATAATAAAAGAACCAGCACATGATGGAAGGGGGAAGAATCATTCGGCTGTTAAAGGATAACCGCATCCTGGTTTTGCTGATGGCGATTTTGGTCCCGCTGGCCGGGGAATTTAACATCCGGCCGTTCCATGACGACTACCGGGTCAGCTTCGGAATCCCCATCTTTTTCTTCTTTTTGTTCGTCATCCGCAAAATCCATCCGGTCATCTCCGGAGTGATTGTCGGGTTTGCCGTTCTCGTTCTGCGCATCTCCCTTGATTTTTTCAATTCGGTGCCGTTTGACTTTTTATTATCCGTACGAACTCATATTCCAGCCAGCATCTTTTATATCATTTATGGTCTTTTTTTTCATTTGGCGAAAATAAACCGTTTTCAACAGGAAGCCGAAGTGATCGGGTTTTTGGGGATGGGCGTGGAGATTGTCGCAAGTTTGAGCGAATTGGCATTGCGCCACTTTTTATCTGACGAACCGTTTTCCGTACCGATGGTCGGGAAGATTGTCCTGATTGCCTTTGTGCGCAACTTCTTTGTCCTCGGGGTGATCTTTAGCGTTTTTAAAGACAAAAAAGTGCAGGAAGATCAGAAAATCATGTTGGAATCCCATTTGTATGAAGTGAATATTCACCTGGAAAAGACGTTGCAATATGCTGATGAAATCACCAAGGACGGACAGGAGCTGTACCGGCGTCTGATGAGAATCGGGTCGGCTAGCGGTCATCCCGAAGTGATCCGCCATGCCCAGGATGTGCTGGGAATGGCCAAGAAAGTGCATGATATTAAACAGGATAATAAGCGGATCATCTCCATTCTGTCCAAGCTGCTGTCCAAAAAGAGCTCCCCGGACCGGATTCGGCTGGATGAACTCGGTTATATCGTCGTACGCGCCAATCAATACTATGCCGAAAAATTGAACAAAGAGATCCACATCTCTCTTGATACTGAAAATTGCGAACTATATATTGATGCGTTTACGGTTTTGTCCCTGATCAACAATTTGGTATCCAACAGCGTGGAAGCGATCGAAAAGAAAGGCATGATCCGCATTTCCCTTCGCCGCCGCAAGAACTGGCTGACCTTCACCATTGCGGACAATGGACCGGGCATCCAGGCCAAGCGGCTGCAACGCATATTTGAAGCGGGCTACACGACGAAACTCCTCGAGCGAAAAGATCCCTTTTCCGGACTGGGTTTATCTTACGTAAAAGAAGAAGTGCAAAAGCTGGGTGGGCGCATTGAAGTGAAAAGCTCCCCGGACCGGCGCGAAACGATTTTTACCATTCACTTGCCGGTTGAGCGGTTGTTAAGGGGGTGAGACGATGCGTTTTTATATCGTCGATGATGATAAAACCACCCGATGGATTTTGGCGGAAATTATTGAAGAAGGCGGTCTCGGAGAAGTGGTGGGTGAAGCGGAGAACGGTGCGCAGATCGACAGCAATCTGCTCAGGATGAAGCGGGTTGATATTCTTCTGATCGATCAGATGATGCCGGAGCGGGACGGCCTGGAAACGATACGGCAACTGCAGGATTTTCAAGGCAAAATCGTGATGATCTCCCAGTTCAGCAGCGAGGAGATCAAAGAAGAAGCGTATGCGCTCAAGATCGAATACTATATCACCAAACCGATTGTCCGAAATGAGGTAAACCGCATCCTGACCAATATTTGCGAGATGATCCGCAAAGAGGCTCTGATCCACAGCATTACCCAGGGGGTTCTGGGGTATCAGTCGGGCCGCCTGATGGAAGGGCAAAAAGGAAAACAGCCTGGACGAAGTCTGGCCGACGCGGGAAAAGCCATCTTGAAGGAACTGTCGATCAACAGCGAGAGCGGAAGTGCCGATCTGCTGGATATCCTGCGCATTCTTGAGCGAAATCAGGAACGGGCAGAGACGGAGTTTCCGATATTGAAGTCCCTGTTTCAGCAAGTGGCCGAGGAGCGGCTGGGCACAGCGAAAAAGGAGACCGAGATTGCCAAAGAAGTGAAGGCGATGGAGGCGCGCATTCGCCGGGCGATTATTCGGGCCATGCACTATATGGCTTATCTCGGCTCAGATGATTTTCACAATATTAACTTTGAGAACTATGCGCACCGCTACTTTGATCTGGAAGAGATTCATCGCCTGATCAAGGAAATGAAAAAGAGCAAAGGTGCGGTGAAAAGCAGCGAGATGAATCCACGGGTGCAGATGCGCAAATTTATCAGCAATCTGTATGAAGATGCCAGGATGATGGCGATGGAGTAAGCCTTTTCCCCGAGTGGGGAGAGGGCTGTTTTAATTTCATTTCCATTACTCGAAAAAGTGTGTCAAATTTTTGTACGTTTTTATAGGTTTTTGTAGGTTCATTTCTATAATAAAATTACCTTCTTCACCCCCGAAGAAGAAATGAGGGTGTTTTACACGGAGGGATGCCCCGTGAAACGGGAAGGTCTTTGGCGTGTACTTTTTATCGGTTTGGTCTTGGGAATGACGGCGGAGCAGTATCTGAATCAACACCCTTCGGCTCAAGGCTGTATCATCACTTTGTGGGATTTTTCGTTTGAAATGTTGAAAACCATGGTATTGTCTGTTGTCGGCGTATTATATTGACCATTTTTTAACCTGATAAATACGAATATTCGGAGGTGCGCGTGTGAAACGGATTAGTCTGGCGTGGCAGATCCTGATCGGTTTGGTGCTTGGGATTGCAGTAGGAGCTGTCTTTTACGGGAATCCGGCTGTAGAAACCTATCTGCAGCCGGTGGGCGATATCTTTTTGCATCTGATTAAAATGATCGTCGTCCCGATTGTCTTCTCCACTTTGGTCGTCGGTGTTGCCGGGGTGGGGGATGTGAAGAAGCTGGGCAAGCTGGGCGGAAAAACGATTCTCTACTTTGAGATCATTACCACGATTGCGATCATCGTCGGCCTTCTCGTGGCCAATATCGTTCAGCCGGGTGACGGCGTGAATATGAAACAGCTGACGAAAACGGATATTCAGTCGTATGTGGATACGGCGAATCAGCAAAACACTCACAGCTTTGTCGACACCGTTGTCGGAATTGTACCGACAAATCCGTTTGCCGCCTTTGCCAATGGCGACATGCTGGCCGTCATCTTTTTCTCCGTCATGTTCGGTTTGGCCGTTGCCGCCATCGGGGAAAGAGGAAAGCCGGTGCTGGCCTTTTTCAAAGGGGCGTCGGATGCGATGTTCTGGGTGACCAACAAGGTGATGCGGTTTGCCCCGTTCGGCGTGTTTGCCCTGATCGGGGTGACCATTTCCAAGTTCGGCATTCACTCTCTGGTTCCGCTGCTGAAACTGGTGTTGTCCGTTTACGGAGCCATGATCTTGTTTGTCGTCCTGATTCTTGGGCTCGTTGCCAAATTCGTCTGCAAGGTCAATCTGTGGACAATGATCAAAATCCTGAAAGACGAATTGATCCTGGCCTATTCCACCGCCAGTTCTGAAACCGTTCTCCCGCGCATCATGGAGAAAATGGAGAAATTCGGCTGTCCCAAATCGATCACTTCCTTTGTCATTCCGACCGGGTATTCGTTCAACCTGGACGGTTCCACCCTGTATCAGGCGCTGGCGGCTTTGTTTATCGCGCAGATGTATAATATTCATATGCCGATCGAAAAACAGATCATGCTCGTACTTGTCCTGATGCTAACCTCAAAAGGCATAGCCGGAGTTCCGGGCGTTTCCTTTGTCGTCTTGCTGGCAACCCTCGGTTCCGTGGGGATTCCCCTAGAAGGGCTCGCCTTTATCGCCGGTATCGACCGCATCCTTGATATGGGACGCACCGCCGTCAACGTTGTCGGCAACTCCCTTGCTGCAGTTGTCATCTCCACCTGGGAAAAACAATACGACCGGGAAAAGGGGAATGCCTACGCCCGAGGAGAAGGGGAAGCGGCGTAAGGAGCAAAGTGAAACCATTTCCCGCCACATTCTTCACCAAGGGAAAAAGGGCAAAAACTGTTTCTCCCCTGCCCTTTTTTCCTTGACTTTTTTTTATTTATCCTATAAAATGTTTTAGTGTCTGGTACTTCATATATATGGAGAGGTGTCCGAGTGGTCGAAGGAGGCGGTCTCGAAAACCGTTGTGCGGGGCAACTCGTACCGTGGGTTCGAATCCCACCCTCTCCGCCAAAACACAAGGGTTTCGCAAATGCGGAGCCCTTTTTGTTTTTCCGGAATCGGGGAACCTTCCGATGAACTTCTAATGTTAGTCAGCTAAAGTGTTTTGATTCGGAATATTGAAAAACCAAAATAAATGTTTATGCTTGGAGTAAAAACAAAGGAGTTGTTTTGATATGGCGTCCGTCTGTCACAAGACTATACCATCAGGTGAGATCTACTGACAGCGGACATTCTCGAACGTTGATTGTAGGGGCCTTGATATATCGCAATTTTCAATACAGATTACCGAACCTTCCTTCTCTGGAGAAATGGAGTTTTAAAGAGAAGGAACTTTTCGGAGAGGAGTCTGTGTTTAGAGAAAGGAGACAAAGGAGAGCTGGGAACCGCGTGAACGGGGCAGATGGGGCTGATGACCGGATCTGCCCCTTTTATCATCTTTAATCGGGAGCAGGAGAAGAAGTAAAGTCTGTGTAATCGTTTAAAAATGCAGTTGTGAAAAATAATTGAGCGTTTCACATCGCTCAATACCGGATCAGGCAGATTCGGAGTTTTTGTACGGGGGAATCAAATAGGATGAAATGAGGGATTGGAGTGTATCAGAAAATTGTTTGTACAGGATTTATTTATCATCAGGGAAAGACGCTTATTGTGGAGCGGTCTTCACGAGAAACTTTTTTGCCCGGATATTATGAGTTGCCCGGAGGACAGGTTAATTTTGGTGAAGACCCGGGTGATGCGCTGAAACGGGAATTTCGCGAAGAAGTGGATTTAAATGTTGAAGTCGTCAAGCCGTACAAAGTCTTTTCTTATCTTTCGGAGAACGGAAACAGACATACAGTGGAAGTCGTTTTTTTGGTTAGGCTTGCAGATGACCCGGCAAATATCCGATTAAGTGAAGATCATTCTGCATATCAGTGGATTTCCGGAAATGAGGTTCGGAATTATCTCATTAGCGAAGAGACCAAAGATTCAATTTTTCGGGGATTTAAAGCTGTGCCGCCTGAAATGGTCAGTCGCTGAATACCCAATCCCCTCCTGCATGGGGATTGGTATAATGGGAGGGAAAAGGGATAAACTGTAAATCTCTTAAAGCCAAGGGAGTTGAAACAAAAAATATAATAGAGTTAACGGATCGAAAGCGGGGGACTGGAGATGAACAAAAAAGACCAGCTTATTATGGGTTTCCGGGACTTGTTCAACAAGTATGTCTCGCTTAATAAGCCTAAGATGGAAGAAAGGCTTAAGGGTTATAAGCCTTCTGAAGTGCATTGCATCGAATACATCGGAAATCATGTGCATCCCAACGTGACCAAACTTGCGGAATCCCTTTATATGACCAGAGGTGCGATAAGCAAAATAACTAGGAAGCTTATTGAAAAAGGACTGATCGAGAGTTACCAGAGGCCGAATAACAAGAAGGAAATCTATTTCAGGCTTACTGAGCAGGGGAAGGAAATATATAAAATTCATAAAGAGCTTCACAAAGAGTTTCAAGAGCGGGATAAAGCTGTATTCGAGCAGATCACCGAGGAAGAATATGACAGTATGCTTCGCTTTGTGGAAAAATACAGAAGGCATTTAGATGAAGAAATAAAGAAACAGGGTGGCAGATAGTAGACAGGAATCAATTTCAATAATGAAAATGTAATCCAATCCCGGGCAGCCCAAGTCCATTAAGGAGCAGGCTGCCTTTTTATTGTTGTTTGATTGTTGACATGGAAACAAAAACACGATAACCTGATTATGTTTCCTAGGAAATAATAATGCCTCGTTTAAGGAGGGGTTTTATGACGAAAGATCAGACAAAAGATAGAGGATTGCCAAAAGAAATTCTCATGGCCGCCTGGGCTATTGCATTGGGAGCAATTGCGCCAATGCTTGACTCAACCATGGTGAACATCGCCGTCGACCAACTGAGTAAGGAGTTCAACACAACTTTGGACACGATTCAGTGGGCCATTACAGGTTATGTGTTAGCCCTTGCGATGGCAGTTCCGCTATCTGGATGGCTTATGAACAAATTTAATGGAAAGAAGATCTACATCGGCACGGTTATCGCTTTTGGTGTCACTTCCGTTCTTGCCGGAATCAGTTGGGACATTTCCAGTTTCATTTTCCTCCGGATCCTCCAAGGATTCAGTGCCGGGATTATCACCCCGCTCATGTCCACACTCTTGGTTAAAACAGCGGGTCCGGAAAATCTGGGGAAGGTGATGGCGATTGTCAGCACGCCCATGATCTTCGGGCCGATTTTGGGACCTGTCATCGGGGGGCTCATCGTCCAGGGGGCATCATGGCAGTGGATTTTCTTCATCAACGTATTTATCGTTTTGATTGCTGCACCACTGATGATGAGAACGATTCCGGAATTTGAACCATTCAACAGAGACAGTAAACTCGATGTTTTTGGGATGATCAATTTGTCCTTGATGAGTGCGGCATTGATCTACGGGATTACGAAAGCGGCCGACCATGCATCATTTAACAATGGCGAAACAATCCGATGGATGGGTATTGGCCTTGTTTTGGCAGCAATTTACCTTGGATATAACCGAATCAGAAAGAATCAAACCGTGCTGCCGATGAATTTGTTTGCGCACAAGAGCTTCCTGGCATCAAGCATCGGTTTGTTCTTGGCGAATATTGCCGTCATGGGTCCCATGTTAATCCTTCCGTTGTTCTTCCAAAACTTCCGTTACTTCACGGCCATCGAAGCAGCGCTTGCGTTAATCCCTCAGGGACTCGGGATGCTCGTTACCAGGCCGTTCATCGGAAAAATGATTGATAAGGTCGGAGCCAAATATGTGGTTATGGTTAGCCTGGTTCTTTCGCTGATCGGATCTGTTCCGCTTATCTTTATCACTGATCAAACAAGCATGATTTGGATTTCTGTTGTACTGTTCATCCGTGGCACCAGTTTTGGGGGAATTATGCTCCCGTTGACGAGTGACGCTTATACTGGACTTGACAGCAGACAACTTCCGGAAGCAGGTGTGGGTATCAATATTATTGAAAATCTCGGTTCAAGCTTTGGTTCGGCTGTGATTGCAACTGTTGTCGCAACTGTCGTACAGGGATCACAACCGACGATTGCGAATGGATTGAAGGGTTATCATGCCGGATTCCTGGTTTCTGCAATGATCCTTGCCATCATCTTCATTCCGGGTCTGTTCCTCACAAATAAAAAGCGAAGTGAACAAAGGGTGACAAGTGGTGGGGATTCGGGCATAAAAAAAGATTGCCGGATCCAATCCTGATCAAATGGGGTGGTTCTTTGTGGGGGAGGTCTTGACCATTTGAATTCCCTCTATGTCATCGGGCGATTTCCCGCTTTTACATTGGCCCGAACGGGGATGGTGCTGCCGATTTCTGACAGATGTGAATTGTCGGACGCACGGGGGGGGGAGCCAGCCTGCCGGCAGCAGGAGTTCCGCCCGTGCGGGACAGGAACGGGGATGAGACATCCCGTGTTGAATGTCATGAATCAAGCTTGCGGAGATTAGATTTGCCCTTGAATGGTCCGCTTCAAAGCATTCATATAGCCCAGATGAAGGCTTTCGTGCGAGTTTGTGAAACTAAAGAGCGCACCAACTGTTTCGATGTTGAGGTTGTTTGGGAAGTTCAGGGGTTTTTCCAGCTTTTCCCCCAACCGGTTGGAAAAGGCCTCTTTCAATTGTGCCGTTTGTTCCCGCAATTGGGAAGTTAATGTCTCCAGCGTCGGGACTTCCCCTGTCCAGTCAGACGGTTTGGTTCCGGGCCAGAAAAGTTCTTTATAGTTTGCGGGGAGACTTTCCAAACCGAAAAACACATCAGAGACGATCAGGATATGACCTGCATTCCAGCGAATGGTATTGTTGAATCCTTGCGGCATTTGGTCGGCGACTTCTTCTGAAGTTTCCTCCAGGAATTTCAGGATACGACCCCGTAACACGTCGAAATACCCAGTCACAAAGTGTTCCATCTTCATCCCACCTATAAGAGTTGTACTCATAATCAATAACAATTATAAAATATGAAAACGAGAACGGAAATAGAAGCTTGCTGTCGGCACCGCAGGGGATGATCGCCGGAAAAAACGCTGTTCCGAACGGAAAAAGAGACACCGTGGTCACAGTGTCTCATATTGTTGCAAAGGTTTTGATTTAAAGAACAACTGGCGTTTTCAGAACCCTTTCGGTGGCACTCACTTCAATTACCGGGCCAAAGAGATTTTAACCAATTGATCATACTGGGGATCGGGGCATCGGTGTTTTGGGGTGTCGATTTTTGTGCAGCTAAATTATTGTTCACCAAATTCACATCGACCGCCTGATAAAAGGCGTTTCCGGTATCGGCGATTTCCCAGACTCCCAAGATCACGTGATAGCCGCTGCGGTCCGTCGGAACATTGCACGTATGCGTGACTGTATTTGGGGGACGTTTTCCGTCACCAGGGTAATAACAGAAAAGCTCAAGTTCATCACGGCTCAGGGGTTTGTTCGGATTCCATCCTTTCTTGGTGATGTAATATTTCCACTCTTTTGTGGCATGCGGCGCGGTCAGGTACCATTGGAAGGTGTTTGCACCCCCGTGGATGGTGACTTTCTGCCAGCGGCTCTCTGTTTGTACGTTCAGTTCCGGAAAGCGGCCGGTTCCGGCGAGTTGCCCGTCCGGCGGGCCGGATTGCGGAAATGATCCCGGTCCTTCGACGCTCTGGGGCTCCCACTGAATTTGTCCGCAGTTTGTGTTTACCCCCTGTTTGCACAAATAAGCCCGGCTTGCCGGCGACTCGATGTAACCGTGTGCGGAGGCACTGGCGGCAAATGTCATTGTGCCGGCACCAACCAACAACATCATGAGGCAGGCAGTTAGCATTTTGGACCAGAAAACTGATTTTGCCATGGAAACAACCCTCCTGGTTTAAAATACAAAATATTCTATATATAATTATTCTAATTTATATTTGTAGAGTTGTCTATACAATTGAGCGGAAAGAACGGTGGAATGGGTTGTTGATGATTTAATTCATTTTTTGTAGATAAAAATACATCAGATAAGTTGAAATATTTGATTTTTATAAAAATTACCCCTATAATAAATCATGAGTCTGATAGGTTGTCTATACCAATACTTGATGTTTTTCTTCCGCATTTTCCGTAATTTCTCATTTTGTTTTACAGGGGTGGTTCTTGCGTGATTCGATTTAAACGGCTCCGTTTTGCTGCAGTTTGGAGGGCATTGCCGAAGATGTTTCCTGTTGCGGTGATCCTGACGCTTCTGCTCAGCATTCTGCCCGCAGGTGTTTTTGCCGCAGGTAATGCGGTCACGGTTACCACCAATCCTTCCCCCGTAAGCGGCGACGGTGTCGGGAATAAGCTTCTTATCGGTTACTGGCACAATTTTGACAATGGATCGGCAAATATTCGACTGCGAAATGTATCAACCAAATATGATGTCATCAATGTCGCTTTTGCCGAGCCGACGGGTGCAGCGCCCGGTGAGGTCGGATTTACACCATACAATGCAACTCCGGAAGAGTTTAAGGCAGATATCGCCTACCTGAACAGCATCGGGAAAAAGGTGGTCATCTCGCTCGGAGGGGCCAATGGCCATATTCAGCTTAATGATGAGACGGCAAAACAAAACTTCATCAACTCGATGTCCAATCTGATTCAAACCTATGGCTTTAATGGAATTGATATTGATCTTGAGGGCGGTTCCTTATCCTTGGCCAGCGGCGATACGGATTTCCGCAATCCGAAAACACCGGCGATTGTCAATCTGATTTCGGCAGTCCGTACGCTTTGTGATCGTTTCGGATCCGATTTTATCCTGTCGATGGCACCGGAAACGGCTTATGTCCAGGGGGGATATACCGCCTACGGAGGGCCGTGGGGCGCCTACCTGCCTGTTATTTACGGGCTTCGGGACAAATTGACCTATATCAATGTTCAGCACTACAATTCAGGATCGATGACCGGTCTTGACGGACGGACTTATACACAGGGAACAGCTGATTTCCAGGTTGCGATGGCGGAGATGTTGTTGCACGGATTTCCTGTTGCCAACAATCCCAATAACATGTTTCCGGCCTTGAGGGAAGATCAGGTTGCGATCGGTCTCCCGGCGACGCAGGCAGCAGCGCCTTCGGGAGGTTATACGTCTCCGGCTGAGATCGAGAAAGCGCTAAATTATCTGGTCAAAGGCATTTCCTACGGCGGCAGCTACAAACTCAGGAAGCCGGAAGGATACCCCGGATTCAGAGGGGTCATGACCTGGTCGGTCAACTGGGATGCAGCCTCCGGGTCCGTTTTTTCCACCAGTGTACGCAATATTCTCGATTCCCTGAAGTGAGCGCCTCTTAAAAAAATGGGTCAAGGCAAAAGTTTTGCCCCAGCAGGCACCGGCATACCGTCGGTGTCTGTTTTTCATATGGATTTAGACAGTTTGAATCTGCTAAAATAATCGGAAATGGGGAGAAACTGTTTAAAGTAAACGAAATGTGATCACTAAGGGGATAAATCGCGAGTCATCATACAGAAATTTCTTTCTGTGCAGACGCAGACAGATGCATTGATTGATCGCGATATTCCAGGGGGAGTTACATGATCAGAAGATTATCCGAACGCGACCATGATAAGTGCCTTGAATTGCTTCGGCCCAAGTCCGCAGAAAATCTCTTTATCCTTGGCGATTTGGAGGCCTTTGGTTATGAACAGGAGTTTCAGAAGGTATGGGGCGATTTTGATGAAAATGGCCGTCTGCGTGCCGTTCTGCTTAAGTACAAAAGAAATTTCATTCCTTATGCCGCTTCCGGAAATTTTGATGCCGAAGGCTTTGCTTCCATTATCTCGGAAGATGGTGATTTTGGGTTATTGAGCGGCCTGAAATCAGTAACCAGCCGGGTTTATCCTTACATAAGCAGAAGATTGGTGAAGGAGCGGGAGTTGCATTATGCGAAATTGACAGGCGACACCGCCATGTTGAAAGATGATTATCGCGAAGTGAAACGCGCCGGTTTGCAGGACATCGGCAGAATCGGGGAACTGTACAGGCAAATCCCGGAATTCGTCGACGTGGGAACGGAGAAGGATCGGGAAACAAATATGAAGAAAGGGGTTTCGCGGACTTATTATATAGAGCGAAATGGAAAAATGGTATCGATTGCCTCAACTGCGGCGGAAAATTCGTTGTCGGCGATGGTAGTCGGAGTCGCCACATTGGACGGATATAAACGGCAAGGGCTGGCCTCCAAATGCATCGGTAAATTATGTCTCGATGTTTTGGCGGAAGGAAAAGAACTCTGCCTCTTTTACGATAACCCGGAGGCGGGGCGAATTTACCAAAGGATCGGGTTTAAGGAGATCGACCGTTGGATGATCTATCTATACTAGATGAACGGTCATGGGAAAATCAACGCTGGGACACCTCTGCCGGCGTTGATTTTCCCGTTTTTTAAAAATGGATGAGGTAGCGGAAGTACAGATACAACTGCGCGATCAGCAGCGACAGCAGGGTCAGCGGAGCGCCGATTTTCAGGAAATCCCAATAACTGAATGCTTTTCCTTCCCGTTCGGCGATATTGGCGACGACGACGTTGGCTGAAGCTCCGATCAGCGTACCGTTGCCGCCAAGACAAGCTCCCAGGGCGAGCGACCACCATAAGGCGTTGATGGCAGGGGAATCGATGGACAGACCGAGGCTGTCCGCAATATCCCGGATCAGCGGGATCATGGTGGCGACAAAGGGAATATTGTCGATGGTAGCCGAAGCAAAGCCGGATCCCCATAGAATCAGCGCCGAGGTGAGAGGGATATCGCCATGGGTGAGATCGAGTGATTTGACGGCCAAATATTTGATCACCCCTACTTCCTGCAAGCCTCCAACCAGAGTGAACAGTCCGATGAAAAAGAAGATCGTGACCCAGTCGACTGAGTCCAGAGCTTCTTCCGCTTCTTCTTTGTTCAAGCCCACGATCATTAGGAGAGTGGCCCCGGTGATGGCGATGATCGAGGCTTCCAGGTGGATGACAGAATGCAGAAGAAAGGCGAGAATGGTCAGCCCCAGAATGATGAGCGATTTTCTCATCAGAGCCGGGTTTTTAATATAGTCGCTTTCATCAAGTTCCATCAGTTTTTGCACGTTTTTCCCCGGGATGGTCAGCTGTCGCCGATAGATCAGGTAAAGAACCAGGAGAGTGGCGATCATGATGATCAGTACGACGGGGGAGAGATGGAGCAGGAAGTCATTAAACGACAGATGTTTATTGGCCGACCCGATCATGATATTGGGCGGATCGCCGATCAGTGTGGCCGTACCGCCGATATTGGAAGCGAGAATTTCCGAGATTAAAAACGGGGTCGGGTTCAATTCGAGAATATTGGTGATGGCCAAGGTGACGGGAACCAGTAACAAAACGGTGGTCACATTGTCCAAAAAGGCCGAAGCGACCGCGGTGAAAACGGAAAGGATAATCAGGATGCGTACCGGATTTCCCTTGGCCGCCTTGGCCGATTTGATGGCAACATATTGGAAGATGCCGGTTTTGTTGACGATCCCTACGAGAATCATCATGCCGATCAATAGCGTAATGGTATTCCATTCAATATATTTTTCAAAAACCTGATCGAGGTTAAGGATTCCGAATACGATCAGCAGTGCACCGCCGAAGACGGCGATGGCCGACCGGCTGGCTTTTTCCGTGATAATAATGGCGTAGGTGATGAGGAAAATGGCAACGGCAAGTATGGTAGGATTCATTGCATCAATCATCCTTTCGCCCTGAAAAAGGGTCCTTTTTAGTTTTGCCAAAAACTCCCAATAAACATGCAAAAGGAGCCTGCTGGTGACAGGCTCCTCCAAAACATCGATCTTATTAAATTTAAAATAATTATATGCGAAAGATGAAAAGGTGTAAACAAAAAAGGGGATTCCGGTACAAAAGATGTTAAAATCCTAGGATAAGACTGCTTTGTTTTCCAATACTTCATTCACGTCTTTATAAGAGAGACCGTGTGCTTCGGCTACAGCTTTGCAAGTGAGTTCGCCGTTCACGGTGTTGAGTCCTTTGGCGATGGCGCGATTTTCCAGCGCAGCCCGTTTAAATCCTTTATTGGCGATTTGCAGTCCGTATGGTACGGTTACGTTGGACAAAGCCAATGTCGATGTACGGGCGACGGAGCCGGGGATGTTGGCCACGGCATAATGGACGACACCGTGTTTTTCGTATGTCGGATTACTGTGGGTGGTGATGCGGTCAATCGTTTCAATCGATCCGCCCTGGTCGATGGCTACGTCAACAATGACCGAGCCGGGTTTCATCGATTTTACCATATCTTCCGTTACCAGGCGTGGTGCACGGGCTCCGGGGATCAACACAGCGCCGATGAGCAGGTCTGCGCGTTTCACCGCTTCGGCCAGGTTGAAAGAGTTGGACATTAAGGTTTTCACTTGTCCGTGGAAGAGATCATCCAACTGGCGCAGACGGTCGGCGTTGATATCGAGGATGGTTACGCTTGCTCCCAAGCCCAAGGCCATTTTGGCGGCGTTTGTGCCTACGACGCCCCCGCCGACGATCACAACTTCTGCCGGCAGTACACCGGGTACACCGCCGAGGAGAACCCCTTTTCCGCCATTTGGTTTTTCAAGGAAGCGGGCGCCGATTTGAATCGACATGCGGCCGGCCACTTCGCTCATCGGGGTGAGGAGCGGAAGAGAACCGTTTTCCAACTGAATGGTTTCATAAGCGATCGCGTTTACTTTATTTTCGAGCAGGGCTTTGGTCAGCTCCGGTTCAGCGGCAAGATGGAGATACGTATACAAGGTTAATCCTTCGCGGAAATAGCCGTATTCTTCCGGAAGCGGTTCTTTTACTTTGATTACCATGTCGCCGGCCCAGGCTTCACGGGCGGTGGAGACGATTTTGGCACCGACGGCGATATAATCCTGGTCAGTAAAGCCGCTGCCGAGACCGGCTCCGGTTTCGATGTGAACCTCATGACCGTTGTTTATATAGGATGCGGCCCCGGCCGGTGTGAGTCCGACCCGGTTTTCGTTGTTTTTGATTTCTTTTGGTACTCCGATAATCACGGGTGTACCCCCCTTTACGGTGAATTTGGTTTTTAACCCCGAGTCAAGTGTAAAGGAAATTTGAAGCGATTCCATTAGACACAATGTCAAAAATAGAGGCGATTTATTGGACAATTCGCATGGGGGTGGTTAGCGTTGCATCTGGAACCGGTTCTGACGGTAAGGGATGTTTTAAACCGGCCTGTTTTTAAAAATGCGGAGGTGATCGCGGGAAAAAAAGGATTAAACCGCCGGATTCGCTGGGTACATATACTGGAGGTATCGGAGTTCGGCTCGTTGATCAACGGGGAAGAGATGATCTTGTCCACTGGGATAACCTTTCAATCCTCCGCGGCTTCTCCCGCGTCCTATTTAAAACGGTTGATTGATCAGAATGCTTCCTGCCTCTGTCTGGAATTCGGGTATTACTTTCACTCGGTTCCCCCGGACTTAATCGAGATTGCCGACCGGCATGATTTCCCGCTGATCATTTTTCGCGAGGAAATCCGCTTCGTCGATATCACGCAGGATTTGCATTCCATTATCATCAACCGGCATTATCACATGCTGCAAAACCTGGAAGCCCTTTCCCGCGAATTTCATCGCCTGACGCTGAAGCCGAACGGAACGTATAACATTTTGCACATGCTTTACGAAAAAACAAAGTCACCCATCATCTTTCTGCCCGTCAAGGGGAAACCTTTGCTCGTTCCGGAAAAAAATTCGCGGGAGCAGGAGGAGTTGTTTTGCTTTTTGCGTGAGCGGCTCAACATGAATGGGGGACCGGGCGAGCCGGAATCCCGTCCGCGCCGCTTTTCCTTCAGGGAGAAAAAAATCCTGGTGCAGCCGGTCAAGGCAATGGGGCAAATCTGGGCCCATATCGGCATGATCTGCAACCGCGAACCGCATCGTTATGATGATCTGATATTGGATTGGTCTTCCCTGGCGATTGCCCAGGATTTGCTGAGAAAGCGGTATATCGAGGAAAGGCGGCTGCACTTTGAACACGTGTGGGTGGATGATCTGTTGCAGCGGAGAATTGAAGAGGAGCAACTGCACAGCCATCTCGGCATGGAATATAACAAACTGAAGGGGCTTAACAGCATCGTCTGCCTGATTGAGTTCGGCCTTTCGCAAGAGCCGGAACCGCTCTGGGACTTGCACGAATTTATCCGCTACGATTTTTCGCTCATGACCCGCTCTGTTTTTGAACAGTACCATTTTCGCGTTTTCATCACTATGAACAACGGCTTGATCACCGTCATCGCCTTCGATCTTCGCCCGGATAAACCATGGAAAACAAGATTGCAGCAAGCAGTGAAACAGATCCAAAAAGCCGATTTGGACCGGAAGCAGGACCTTCAACTGAATATAGGGGTGGGAAGGCCCTATCCGGGCTTTACCGGCGTCCATCACAGCTATAAGGAAGCCAATCAGGTTTTGATGCTGAATTCGGAACATCGTGCCGGATTCCTTTTTCATGAAGAACTGGGCATCTTTCAACTGCTCCTGAATTTAAAAGACAGCGAAAATGTGCTGCCGGCCTTTGTCGAGAGGTATTTGGGGCCATTGATCGCCTATGACCGGGATAAGGGAAGCGATCTTCTCCATACGCTGAAAGTTTATCTCGATTATGATTGCTCCAAAAAGCTGGCGGCCGAGCATCTTTTTATCGCGCGACAGTCGCTTTACTACCGCCTGGAGAAGATCAAGGAACTGCTGGGAGAAGATGTGATGTCACCGGAAAATAAATTGGTCCTCAATGTTGCGTTGCGGGCCTGCAAGCTGCTGTATCCCGACCGCTTCAACAAAGACCGGGCGCATCTCCGGCAAACGGGGGAACACTGAAAGCAACAAGCAGGTGCGGATGAGATCGTCCGGTTTGTGAAGAAGCACACGTTTGCTGTTTTTACCGCGGTTTGCCAAAACACCGGAGATGCGGTTTCATCTGCTTTTTGTCTTGACGATTTGGACGCGTTGATCAGCCGTGTGGCCGGATCCGGCCTTCGTTCAATCGTTACAGGGAGATTGATGCTGATCCGGCCTTTGTTTTCCAATCCTGACTGAGGGATCCGCTGGCCGCCTGATCGAGCACCCGTTGTTTTAAGTGCATGATCCAGTCCAATTCGTGTTCGATCTGCTTTTTTTGGAAGCGAACCACTTCCATAACGAACGGATTTTGTGAATGAGCGCTTTCGATTTGGTGAAAATGATTTCGTTCTTCTTTCAGCACATCCTCCCTCTTTTGCAGAATTTCAAATTGCATGTCGCGATCAAGCCGGTTGAACAAAGCCACTCTCACCATAAATTCGGCTTGGCTTGCGGCTAACTTATCGGGAAAATCGCGAATCATCTCACAAAAAATTTCTTCCCCGACATCGGTCAGGAGATAGATATGGCGTTTTGGTTTGCCCTCGGGCTTAACCACTTCCTTGGAGATCGCCCCCATTTCCAGGAAGCGGCGCAAAGCCGGGTACAACAAATTGTTATTGATTTCAAAAGACTCTCCTAACGCTTCTTGAATGTTTTTCTTTATTTCATATCCGTGCTTGGGGCCTGACAGAAGCTGTTCCAAAATGAGAAGCTCAACATACATTTGGGATCACCTTTTTATGAATTTTTTGCAATGGGGTTCCCCTTGCCTTGTATATATGTTAATTTAACATATGTAAGAGGTTGATCACAGGGGAGGGATTTTTGTGAACACGATGGATGAAACCATTCTCTTACATGAAATATCAAAGCTGAAATCAAAGCAGGAGCAATGGGAACCTTTTTCGTGGTATAAGGAGATGCGGGAGAAGCAGCCCGTTTATTACGATGCCGAGCAAGATGTCTGGAATGTGTTCTTATATGATCATGCCAAGCGCGTTTTGTTTGACCACCACCTTTTTTCCAACCGGAAAGAACGAAGTTTGATTCCTGTTCCCAGAAACAACAGCCGCACCAATCTCAACTTTTCAGATCCTCCGGAACATCGGAAACGACGTGCGCTCGTTGCCAAAGCGTTTACCCCCCGCAGTTTGCAAACATGGGCCCCCCGCATTCAGGCCATTGCCGATGAACTGATCGCTGAGATGGAAGGGCAAACGATTGTCGATATCGTTCAAAAGCTGGCAATTCCTCTTCCGGTGATTGTCATCGCCGATCTGCTGGGCGTCCCTTCCAAAGACCGTCAGTTGTTTAAAGCCTGGTCGGATATTCTCTTCCTCCCGTATGCAGCCGAAACCTATGATCACCTCATTGAACAAAAAGCCCGGGCCATGAAGGAGTTTCATGAATATCTGCATCCGATCGTGCAGGAAAAAAGGAAGAATCCGGCAGACGACATTATTTCGGATTTGATCCGTGTTGATTATGAGGATGAACCGTTGACTGATGAAGAGGTGGTCATGATCAGTAGGGGCCTGTTGGCCGCCGGGAATGAAACAACGACCACGCTGATCTCCAATGTGTTTTATTCCCTGTTGGTGGATTGTCCGGGCCTGTATCAGGAGCTGCGCAGCGACTTGTCTTTGGTTCCCCGGACGATTGAGGAAGTGTTGCGCTTCCGCTTTCCGATCGCCATGGATCGCAAGGTGGCACAGGATACCGATGTGTTTGGACACAAGATGAAGAAAGGGCAAATGGTTGTGGCCTGGATTGCTGCCGCCAACCGGGATGAATCCCAATTTGCCCGCGCGGAACAGTTTGACATCCATCGTGCAAACAATCAACAGCATCTCACATTTGGGGCAGGCCCGCATTTTTGTTTGGGTGCCCCGCTGGCCCGGATGGAAGCAAACATCGCTTTGACTACGTTTGTGAAGAAGTTTGCTGATATTCAACTGGTCGACGGATTTGAGGTCACGGAACATTTGGTTGAATCGGCCACAGGTCAATCTCTTAAAAGTTTCCCGATCCATTTGGTAACGCAATGAGGAAAGCGCACAAGGAATGTCCCCTCAAAACCCCGGATATGTGACTTCATTTCCAGTTCAGTATAAAAGATCATCTGCTTGCAGAAAAGAGACCCCCGGCCCTCTTGATCGGCCGGGTTTTCTTTTTATGCCCGTTAACCCTTTTATTTCCAAACAACCCTTTATTTTGCTCCTTTCTCCCTCTTTTTTCAGTTAATCCATCATAATAATCTAAAAATACAGACGGATGATACATAGGATTTTTGTTTATAATTTTAAAGAGTATTTTATTATATAAGATAAAAATAGATAGAATTGATTGTCGATGGCCAGAAGGGCACTGGTTCTTTGGCAGGGAGAAGGAGATGAAAACGAAGGGGGATTGTGTATATTCTTTTGTTTTTCAGTTTTGATCAATTGGCGAAATCAGTTTTGCGAAGCCGGGGAGAAATGGTGTCCAAAAATGTTCATAAGTTATTCGATTTTTATATTATAATTTTAATCGTAAAAATTTATAGTTTGATTCGATTGGTCATTCAGAGGGTCCGGAGCGGTGCAACTCATGTTTTACATTTCTGTGAAGTCGGTGGGGAGTTGCTGGTGGTTTGCTGAATTGGTCTAAAGTTCTCCATATGATTTCCTTTACAGTTTCTTTATAATGGTGTTAATTTATACAGGCATACGCGGGGCTAAAGGAGGTACTTCTGTGGCTTGGGACTTTCAGTTGTTTAAAGCGATTAACGGTTTGGCAGGACAGAATGCTCTTCTTGATTATCTGTTTATGGGATTGACAGAATTTGGTCCTTATCTGTATGTGCTTATTTTGGTCATCCTGCTTCTGCGTTCGTCCACCCGGATGACCGCGATTAACGGTTTTGCCACGGTTGCAGTTGCGATGGGGCTCAACTTCGTGATCGGGCTGATTTATAATCGCCAGCGCCCGTTTGTGGCTCATCCCCACGATGTACATTTGTTGCTCCAACATGATCCCAACGCATCGTTTCCAAGCGACCATACGACCGGAGCGATCTCGATTGCCGTTGCGCTTTGGGGTTATAACCGGAAGCTCGGCATTTCTCTGTTCATATTGGGGATTTTGATCGGATTCTCCCGTATTTGGGTGGGGCATCATTATCCGACGGATGTGCTGTCCGGAATCGTGGTCGGGACCTTGGTCGCTCTCTTTATCCGCTGGCTGGATCATAAGCTGTTCGGGCCGATTCCGGTGAAACGGAAAAAAACGGCATAATTTGGCACTGGTGAAATGTTCAGCTTCCATTTTGGAAAGCATGGGCAAAATGCGGGAGTGGCGTCCCGCGGCTGACGTTTGAAACGTTGGTGACAAGGGGACATCACAAGCCGCTCGGCCATGCACTCCAAAGAAAAGGATTCTTGCTTCAATTTCGCAAGAATCCTTTTTTCTTTCATCAGCAATTCCGATGTAATCTTCGCTTGAACCATTGTGAATGACTAACACATTTTGATGTCCTGATCTTTTCGCTCATGAGGTCATAAAATGGCTTGATCTTTCGAATAAATAAATGATGCCAACCAAATTCTGTTTCCCCAGGAATAAATAAAGTTGCCCGATTTACACCGGGCAGCTCTTTTTTTGTATCAAAACAAGGGCTTGGAAGCCGCGCAGATACACGAAAAATAGTACCGGATATTCCGCGGTTTGAAATGGGGCATGCAAATCGAAGAATCTAAAAGAGTTATCGTTTCTTCGGACATTAAAAAATAATTGCCTGTTAATAGATAATTTTATGTATGATCCAGGAAAGAGGCAGCAAGATCCCCCAAACCAAACAAACCTTCTTAGAGAAGCTCCTGACACCGGGAACTGCTACATCCTTGAACGGGGTCGGCGATCTGCGCACCAGCGTGGGGTAGGCGTGATAAAGATGACCAAGCAACATAATGAAGATAGTGGCCAGAATATATGATGAATCATCTTCGGTAAAGAAGTAACCCAAGAGCAGAAAAGCAGCAACGATGCTGACGATGGCACAGTTTATTTTTAATATCTTAAAGCCCTTCTGTCTTTTCTCTTCAGTATCACCACGGATAAGCTGATACTCAATATAACCAGATACTGCAAAAGGCTGGGAGAAAACAAATAGAATAAAAACACAGGCAACTATCACATCCATATTTATGATTAACACTCCTCCATATACCATCGAACCCGGCGATTTCAACGTTCTGCTATATTTCCATTCATTCCCGATTGGCATTGAATGGATCAGCTGATTTTCCTGTGATTTTCAAAAATTTGTCCATGAGAGGGCCCCGTAACTCTCTTGCAAACTTAATGGAAACGACAACGGCAGTATTAATATTACAGTTGCCGTTCATACTTGGCTACACTGGAAAGCAAGCGGGTGATTCCGGCGGGTTGAGATCATTGTGTTTGTTGATAATCATGAGTTTCGGATAAATGACAACTGTATGCGCGCTTAAAAAGATATAAAAAAGAACCGGAGATCGGAACCGGTTCGTCATAACGGAATCAATTGCCATCCGTTTTCGGTGCTCACTTTTTCTGCTTGGGTGGATAACACCATCTGCTCCAGGGCTGTCAGGGGCTGAACGCTGCTCTTCAGCAGAAGGCGTCTGGCGATCAGAACGTTATCCATTGCGGTGATCAAGGAAGAAGCGGGTTTCAGATAAGTTTGTTCCTGCACCTTTTTCTGCCAGGGGACGAAGACGGGATCCGTTTGCCCGATCTGATTGTTCAACAATTCGCGCAGCCACAGGAGCAGCAGGTCAAGTACCAGCGGCAGCCGGTTGTTTGCCAGTTCATCCGTCAGCCATGGTTGCGACAGGGTGAGATACGCGTCGGATTTTCCGGACAGAATGGATTGGCTCCACTGGATTACCTTCTGGCAGAGAGCAGGGAATGTATCCGGTTCCGCTTCATAAAGCCGGGCGGATTCCTCCGGCAGATAAGACAGAATGCGGGCCGCGTCCGGGGCGATTCCCTTGTCCAAAAGTTCGCTTTCCTTTTCTTTCGGGGGAAGCTCCGCAAACCGTACATGCTGGCAACGGGATAAAATCGTCGGCAATATGGCTTGCATATTTTCTGTCACCAGGATTGCCGCCATCGGGGAGACCGGTTCTTCCAAAAATTTGAGCAGGCTGTTTGCTGCTTCCTGCCGCATCCGGTCAGCCTGCTCCAGGATCACCACCCGCGTTGTCCCGGGCGGGGCGCTGTAGCGGAAACGCTTTTGCAGCGCGCGCAATTGATCGATTTTGATTACGGACCCTTCCGGTTTTATGGTGACGACATCGGGGTGATTCCCGTGCTCCACCTTCAGGCAGGAGGGACAGCGTCCGCAGGCATCGTATTCCTCCGGCTGTTCGCAGTTGAGTGCCTTGGCGAACTGGAGTGCCATCGCCCTTTTGCCCGTCCCGCTCGGACCGAAAAAACAATAGGCATGGGCCACGCGGCCTTTGGCGATCGCCTGCAATAAAAAACGGGCTGCCTGGGGTTGCTTTTTGAGTTGCCTCAGAGACAATCCGATCACCTTCTGTGAAATTTCCTTTTAAGCTTTATTATAAAGAAGGGTGCGGCCTGATTCAAAAAATTCCCGTTGTGCAAACATCTGTTTTGTGTTATGATGGAGTCACCGCGCTAGATGGGGAGCTGGCGGTGCCCTGTTACCCGTAATCCGCCTTAACGGGGTTGAATTCCTATCCGAGGCGCATTTTGTGCGAGGTTTGGCCTGAATCGCCGGTGTTGACGATTGGGTCCTGCGCAACGAGAGCTTCTGAACTGTGTCAGGTCCTGACGGAAGCAGCACTAAGGAAGAATTCCCGTGTGCCGCAGGGGTGCCTGATCCGAGTCGTAGGTTCAGGGTCCGCTCGGGCAAAATGCGTCGGAGATAGGTGCGCGGTTACATAGGTGAGATAAAGAAACCGATGCTTGTATTCCGCAGGCGTCGGTTTTTTGTTTTGAGGGCCGAAACGGTTGTTTTTTCACCCTGGCACTCTGTTTGGATGTTTTTGGAAAATTTTCTTGTCGGAGAAGGAAGAAAAAGGAGAAAGGCGAATAAAGAATTAGAAATATTTGTGAAGATTGGTTTGGTAGGTATGTGGTTTTTGATTTGAGGAGGTGAATAAGTGCCCGCACGTTTCGTTCCCGCGAAAGGAACGTGATTTGTCGAGAGTTTGGATGATCGCGGGTCAGCACTGTAGATTGGCAGCCATTCTTCCGGCGTATTGTCCGACCCCAAACTCGTTGCTGCGATTTGAAGCGAGAGGATGGAAAAGGGAAGCTACGATGTGGCGGTGCGATTATGATTAATATGAACATAAAGCAAATAGCAGGGAATGAGGATCACCAGTCTTGCCATTTGTATACATTTTATCCTGTAACACCATTTGAACGGTTGGCCGCCCAACTATTTGGACACATCCATCTGGGAGTGGTATTGCTTGACGACGGTTTAAACGTGATGGAGATGAATTTGGCGGCAAGCGAGCTGTTGAGTTGTGACCGGGCAAAGGTATTGTACCGTTCTTTCCAGGAAGTGATTACCCGGTCGGAGATCAGCCACCGGCAACGGGAACGTTTGCTTTCAATGTTGCTGGCCAAGGGGGATGAACCGCGTCAGGCGGAAGTGGAGTGGAACGGAAATGAAGAAATTCGCTATCTGTTCCTGAGAATTCAAGGCTTTGATGATGGTGAGAGCGGATTAAAAGGGAAAATGGTGGTTATAGAGGATGTGACGGAAAAACGTTCCTTGTCACTGCAGGTAAGGCGCAACAATCGTTTAGCGACCGTTGGACAAATCGCAGCTGGAACCGCACATGAGATTCGCAATCCGTTAACAGCGATCAAGGGGTTTTTGCAAGTGATAGGGCACAAATTAAAGGAAAACGGGCAGCAGAAGGAACATGGCTATATCGATATCATGTTGAAAGAGATCAGCCGCATCAGCAATCTGGTCGGGGAATTTCTGATGCTCAGCAAGCCCCGTCCCGCAGATTTGCGTGCCATCAGCGTATCCAAGGTGTTGAAAGAAATTTTGCCCATCATCAAAAATGAGGCTCTCCTCCATAACGTCGATGTAGTGATTGAACGACGCCTGTCATCGATTCCGCTGGTGATTGCCGATGGAGAAATGTTGAAACAGGTTTTCCTCAATCTGTGCAAAAACGCAATCGAAGCGATGAACAAAGGAGGACGGCTGACGATCAGCATGTATACCGATGAGGCGGAACAGACGATGGCAGTGGAGATTGCCGATGAGGGCCCGGGAATTCCCGGACATATTTTGGAGAAGGTGTTTCAACCCTTTTTTACGACAAAAGAAAACGGAACCGGACTTGGGCTCCCGATCTGCAGACAGATTCTCCATGAGATCGGAGGGGAGATCGAAGTCGATTCCGATGAAAAAGGGACGGTAGCAAAAGTCACCCTTCCCCTGGTGAGTTCGAGAGTTTACGCTGATAGCTGATGATTTAGGGAAGGGAGAGCGAGAGCGTGAATGGAAAACATGACGAAAGGGCATGAAGAGAAAGGGAAGAAGCGGGAATATCGCTTTTTTTCCTTCACTTCATGCCCGGTTTCTTTTTCTGTAACGTTTGTTGCAGCCGGGTTGTGTTTCTTCCCTTTCCGGTTTTGAAAAATGTTGCATCCACGGGTTATGCCGAACACGGGAATGTTCCCGGGCTTATCCGAACATCAGCCGTTCGATCATCGGGATGAAAAATTGAATCAGCGGTCCGCACAGGAACGTGAAAATCACTGTTCCGAGCCCGACCGGCCCTTCAAGGACGATGGCGAAGGCGAGTGCGATCACTTCCCCGATCGTCTTGGAAACCATCAGGCTGAAGCCAAAGCGCTGATGCAGGGCATACATGAACTGGTCAACCGGGGTGAGGGCAAATCGGGCCTGGACATAAGTGGACATTCCGAAGGTGGTAAACAGGAGACCTGCCCAAAAGACCAGCACCTGCTGCACCGGATTGTCCGGATTTACCCCCCAGTGATTGAGCAGACCGAGCCAAAAATCGATGCAAAATCCGAGGATGAAAACAGTAATCAAGGAAAAAAAATCAGGTTTGCTGCTTGTGAGGAATGAATTGAGCAGGATCAGGAAAATGCCGATGACGATCAGCCACGAACCCACTGTCAAACCAAAGCGGTTGGACATTCCCACATAAAAGCCATCCCACGACCCCGTCCCCAGATGGGAGCGAATCATCAGCGAGATGCCGAATGATTTGATGACCAGTCCGCTCAAATAGGCTATCAATCTCAAATTTTTATTATCCATAGCAGCATGACCAACCTTAACCAGACTCTTCTAGAAATGGATATGTACAAGTTCTTCAAGATAGAAGCCCTTTTTCTCTTGTTCGTGAAAGTGTGAAATGGCGTTGCATGCCGGGGGTGTGCCTTTTTTCCCCGATTTTCCGATGACCGGACAGTTTGCTCCTCTCCCGCCTGACTTTTATCGACAGGTCATGACGAGCATCCGCTTGCGTGATGGGTTTGTTTCTTTTGGAAAAAAGAATTTCAGTGTAGTATGATAATAAAGACCATTAATCAACCCCGAATGGGGAAGGCTGGAGTGTTGGGTGTGTCCTATCGAGCCTTATACCGAGTATGGAGACCGCAACGCTTTGAGGATCTGGTCGGTCAGGAGCATGTGACCAAAACGCTGATGAACGCATTGAGGGAACAGCATTTATCCCATGCTTATCTCTTTCACGGGCCGCGCGGCACCGGAAAAACGAGTGCGGCCAAGATTCTGGCGAAAGCGGTGAACTGTGAACACGGGCCGGCTCCTGAACCCTGCAATGAATGCGAGGCATGCAGGCGGATAACTGAAGGAGCCATCATGGATGTTGTTGAAATCGATGCCGCATCCAATCGCGGTGTTGATGAAATAAGGGATTTGCGGGACAAGGTAAAATTTGCTCCCACAGAAGTACGATATAAAGTGTATATTATTGATGAAGTTCACATGTTGACGACCGAGGCGTTTAATGCCCTTCTGAAAACCCTGGAAGAACCTCCGCCCCATGTGATCTTCATTCTCGCGACCACGGAGCCGCATAAACTCCCTCCGACCATCATTTCCCGCTGCCAGCGTTTTTCTTTTCGGCGTTTTTCCTTTGAACAGATTGTCAGCCGCATGAAATTCATTTGTGAATCGATGGGGATTCCGTATGAAAACGGTGCGCTGTTGGCAATCGCGCGTGCGGCGGATGGCGGGATGAGGGATGCGCTGAGCCTTCTGGATCAAGTTTTGGCATTCAGCGGGGAACGTCTGGATGAGCAAGCGGTGATTCAGGTGACCGGAGCGGCCCCGAAAGAAATAATGTTTCGCATCCTGGAAGATCTGGAGCAGGAAAATCCGGCATCAGCCCTGAAACGCCTGGAAGAAGCGATTGCCTCGGGAATGGAGCCGGAAAAACTGATACAGGATCTCATTCATACTTGTCGTGATATGCTGTTGTACCTTACTGCTCCTGATCTGGATGAAATCAGTTACTTCGCCGCTGACCCGCATGCATCGGATCTGGCTAAGCGCCTGGGTTCTGACCGCATTTCCGAAATGATGGACCAATTGATTCATTATCAGCAGCAGATCAAATGGGTGGCCCATCCGCGGATCTTGTTGGAAATGGCGTTTGTCCGTTTGAGTGCGCGCCGGAAA
This sequence comes from Thermoactinomyces sp. CICC 10521, assembly GCF_016055135.1. Taxonomy (NCBI): domain Bacteria; kingdom Bacillati; phylum Bacillota; class Bacilli; order Caryophanales; family Thermoactinomycetaceae; genus Thermoactinomyces; species Thermoactinomyces sp. CICC 10521. Next base: position 114,007 of record NZ_JAECVZ010000010.1, read on the forward strand.
AAGCAAGAGCTGGCAGAAGTGCCTGCAGTGGAAAAATTGGAGCAGCGGATGAAGCAGCTGGAGGCCATGTTGGAGAGATTGAAAAACGCACCTCCTGAGCCGGTGCCAAAGGGAAACAGGGAAAGCGGCAAGGGGGCCGATGCCGGCGAAAAATCCCGTTCCCAGGCTGCGTCGGTTCCTTTGGGCGGAAATTGGGCGGAACAGCTTTCCGATGCGTCTTTTGCCCAGATCAAAAAGGTGTGGCCGGAGCTCCTGCATCGCGTCAAAAAAGAAAAAATCACGGTTCATGCCTGGCTGATCAACGGCGATCCGGTTGCTGCGACGCGGGATACGGTGATTCTCGCCTTCAAAAGCAAAATACATCGCGAAGCAATAGAGAAAGAGAGCAACAGGCAACTGATCGAAACCATTCTGTCGCAGATGACGGGAACCGCATACCGCCTCAAACCGGTGATGCTGGCTGATTGGAAAGCGATGAAAGCGCATGTGAAAAATGCTCCGGAAGGAGAACAGGCTTCGGCCTTGGAAGTTCCACAGGATGAAGATGTCGTTCGCAAAGCGATCGCGTTGTTTGGGGAAGATGTAGTGAAAATTATCAAATGAATGTATGGGAGGCGAATCATGATGATGCGCAACATGAATCAGATGATGAAACAAGTGAAAAAAATGCAGCAAGAAATGGCCAAGGCACAGCAGGAACTGGAGCAGAAAGAAGTGGAGGGGACAGCCGGCGGCGGTGTGGTCAAAGTGAAAATGAACGGACATAAACAGCTCATGGCTGTGGAAATCGCTCCGGATGTTGTCGACCCGGATGATGTGGAGATGCTGCAAGACCTGATTACAGCTGCCTTTAATGAAGCTATGAAAAAAGTTGATGAGCTGGTTGCCAAAGATCTTGGCAAATTTGCCGGCGGTTTGAACATACCCGGTTTATTCTGACGGTCATGCTAGGGGTGGCGAATCTTGTATGTGCCTGAACCGATATCGAAGCTGATTGAGGGATTTATGCGCTTGCCCGGGATCGGGCCCAAAACCGCACAGCGATTGGCTTTCTATGTGCTAACCATGGAAGAGGATGACGTATTGGATCTGTCAAAGGCGCTGATGCGGGCGAAACGGGATTTGCACCAGTGTTCCCTCTGCGGCAATATCACAGACCAGGATCCCTGCTATATCTGTTCCGATAAGGGACGGGACCGTTCCGTCATCTGTGTGGTGCAGGATACGAAAGATCTGATGGCGATGGAACGGACGAGGGAATATAACGGTTTGTACCATGTTTTGCATGGAGCCATTTCCCCGATTGAAGGGGTCGGCCCGGAAGATCTGAGGATTCCCGATCTGTTAAAACGCCTGGAGGATGAAACGGTACAGGAATTGATCCTGGCGACCAATCCCAATATTGAGGGAGAAGCGACGGCCATGTATCTCTCCCGCCTGATTAAACCGTTTGGGTTAAAAGTAACGCGAATTGCCCATGGTCTCCCGGTCGGCGGAGATTTGGAGTATGCTGATGAGGTGACTCTGACCAAAGCGCTGGAAGGAAGACGGGAGGTTTAATTTGTCCTTCTGCCGCATATGTATGAAAGCGACACTCTTTAAATCGAGATGTGTCGCTTTTTTACTTTTGTTTAAGCGGGTGGAAACATGGGATTTCGCTATTGGACGGGTCGGTTTCGGAACGGGCTGGCATGGGTGTTGTGCGGATGTTTTTTCATGATGATTCCTTTGCAATTTGCCACGATGGATTGGGTGCATACGGAAAAAGGGACGTGGATGATTTTGCCGGGGCAACCGGACACCCCTTTTTTGCTGTTAATGTATTTTTTCTATTCGGTGACTTCGTTCTTTGGAGTCATTCTCTTTCTCCTTTTGGGATTTTTGACGCGTTTTGAACGGGAACGACGCGCCGGACAAAGCGCGATCAGCGCGATGGATATCGCTTATTTTACCGCCTGGATTGAAGTCTCCTCGCTGATTTCTTCAGTATCGGTCTCCTTCTGGCCGGTTTCCTGGCAGCAGCATTTAAACGAACTCCTCTTTCCTTATCTTCCGTTTGTTTTCATGCTGATGGGCACGTGTCTCCTTTTTCGGGGATGGTATGCGGAGATTGGCTTAACCCGCCCTCATCCGGGATTTTGGCGGACGATGCCATTGGTTTTGGCGGGCATTTATCTGCTGGTGTTTTTCGTAATGGATCAATGGATCACGGAACCGGTCGCTCATTTTTTTTCGCTGGAATTATCATCATGGCGGGAGGACAGCATCAGTCAGGGAATTCATCACGCAGGGCAAATGGGATGGTACGGACTGGCCCTGCAATGGGGGATGGTTGGCTTGATCGGGCCGTTGGCGGAGGAAATTTTCTTTCGCGGCCTCCTGCAGAGCTGTATTGGAAAAGCGATCGGAGCTTGGGGAGGTCTTTTTCTTTCGGCCGGAATCTTTGCCTTGTTTCACCTGGATGTGACGCTGTTTGTGCCGCTCTTTTTGCTGGGGCTCATTTTGGGAGGGCTCCGGCAGTGGACCGGTCAGCTGTGGGCTCCGATTTTGTTCCATATCTTAAATAACACGGTCTCTGTCATGTTTGATTATTTCACCCATGCTTAGCATAAATTCTCTCTTGGGCTCGTACAGATAAAAGTAGCTTGTACCCTTTTTGATACCGGGGAGGGAGCGAGATGCTGGAAGCGAAGTGGTGGATTTTATTGGCCGCCGCAGGACTTGTTTTTTTTATGGCGGTAAGCCGTTCGGTAAAAGAACCGCTCAAATGGATTTGGCTGGGTCTGTTATACACCGTGATGGGTGGAATTGTTCTGTTTGTGGTTAATTTTTTTGGACAAACATTTCATTTCCATTTGGCGATTAATCCGGTTACCGCCTTTATTACGGGTTTTCTTGGCATTCCCGGCCTGCTCTATCTCGCGGCCGTAAAAATGATTTTGCTTTAGATAAAAATAATAAAAAAGGTGTTGACTCTGATTTTGGTTTATGCTAGTATAAACCTTGTCGCTGATGAGCGGCGCAAATGAAAAAACAACAATGTGTTCCTTGAAAACTAAAGAGTGAAGCATGACCTGTTGATTCTTTTTGAGCTAGATCTTTATCGGAGAGTTTGATCCTGGCTCAGGATGAACGCTGGCGGCGTGCCTAATACATGCAAGTCGTGCGGGGGAAGATCCTTCGGGATCGGACCCAGCGGCGAACGGGTGAGTAACACGTGGGCAACCTGCCCGCAAGACGGGGATAACTCCGGGAAACCGGTGCTAATACCCGATAATCC
>NZ_JAECVZ010000011.1:0-115295 GCF_016055135.1 Thermoactinomyces sp. CICC 10521
GTCACATCAGGTTTACTTTATCTGTATATATCCTAGAAATATACAAAACCCCATTCCTTTTCCGAAGAAAAGGGGGGGGTTTGTCATCAATCTCAGCCTGGCATAGCGCCAGGCATTTTTTTATTTCTGGTATTCGCGTGGAACAAGGGGTCTCATTCTCACCTGATTGATGATCACCCCTTTTGGAGCGGAAACGATCGTCCAAACCGTTTCAGCCACTTGTTCGGCTTCAAGCGCATAATCTTTGTGGCGGCCGAACTCCGTTTTGATGGATCCGGGACATACTGTGGATACCTTTACCTGGTGCGGCTTTAGTTCCAAGGTGAGTGCATCGGACAGGGCCATCAACCCGAATTTGGAAGCGCAATATCCAGCCCCGCCCGCAAAGCTCTCCGTTCCGGCAATACTGGAAATATTAACGATATGGCCTTCAGTTTCCTTTAAATGGGGGATGGCATATTTACAAGCCAGAAAGGCTCCCTTCAGATTGACGGCCATCATTTGATCCCAATCGTCTTCCGATAGATCTTCCACTTTGCCGAAGCGGCCGATGCCGGCGTTGTTGACCAAAATGTCCAGGCGTCCAAAGCGTTCTCGGGTAAAATCGATCAATGCTTTGACCTCTGTCGCCCGGGTCACGTCACATGGAAAGGAGACGATTTTCTGCGACTCTTCTTGTTGAAGTTGCTCCAGTTTTTCCTTGCTGCGCGCAGCGGCGACAACCAGAGCTCCGCCTCGGGCCAGACGTGTGGCAATCGCCCTGCCCAACCCTTTGCTCGCTCCGGTTACAATTGCGACTTTTCCACTTAAACTGCTCAAATGGATACCCTCCTTTTATCTGTGAAAGTGCTTTGCAGGTTGAGCGTGATGCCCCCTGCTTTCTCGCGTTCCTGCTGGTGCGCTTTCGATTTTTCATACAGGTTGTGCGGGAAAGACGGAAGCTTTCCGCACAGGAAGAAGCAGAGGAACGGGGTTCCCCTGCTTTTACACTTATATTATAGATCAATTTCGATCAGAGACTGAATTTCTTTTAATTCCTGAAGAGATGCAATCAGCGATTGGGGCAGTGGTTTATCAATTCGCAAGACCATGATTGCCTGGCCGCCGATCGCCTGACGTCCCACCTGCATGGTGGCAATGTTGATATCATGGCTGCCGAGGAGTGTGCCGACACGGCCGATTGCCCCGGGCTGATCACGATGCTGGACAAAGACCAGGTGACCCTGTGGTGTCACATCAACCGGATAGTCGTCGATCTTGGTGATTCGCGACCCGAAGCCGTTCAGCAGGGTACCCGCAACGCTGCGAATATCCGTTGCCGTCACTACTTCCACTTTGATCAATTGGGTAAAGCCGTGGGTGTTTGCCGTTTTTTGCTCGACGACTTGAATGCCGCGCTGTTTGGCCAGGTGAGGTGCATTGACGTAGTTTACATCGGTTAAGTGGTGTGACAGAACCCCTTTTAAAATGGTACGGGTAAGGGGGGCCACTTCCAATTCGGCCACTTCTCCGGAATATGTAACCGTAATTTTCGTCAATGCCCCGCTGGCCACTTGGGAAATAAATTTGCCGAGTTTTTCGGCCAATTCCTGGTACGGCGCCAGCTTTTGTTGCAGTTCGGCCGGGATGGAAGGAAGATTCACCGCATTTTTAAACGGTTCGCCGCGCAGGATATGCAAAACTTCCTCGCACACGTCTACCGCCACGTTTTCTTGTGCTTCCAGAGTGGATGCTCCCAGGTGGGGAGTCGCAATCACTTGCGGAAGGGAAAAGAGAGGGTGCTCACCCGGTGGTTCGTTTTCAAATACATCCAGCGCCGCTCCGGCCACTTTCCCCGATTGAATGGCGTCGTAAAGCGCTTCTTCGTCGATGATTCCTCCGCGTGCACAGTTAAGGATGCGAACGCCGTCCTTCATCAGAGAGAAGGTTTCTTTATTGATCAAATGCCGGGTTTCCTTGGTCAGAGGGGTGTGCACCGTAATGAAATCCCCCGCTGCAATCGCTTCTTCAAATGTAGCTTTTTTTACCCCGATTTTGGCGGCGCGCTCGTCTGACAGATAAGGATCGAAGGCGACGACATTCATGCGGAACGCTTTGGCCCGTTTGGCCAGTTCTGTGCCGATCCGGCCCAGTCCGATGATGCTTAACGTTTTTTGGTTCAGTTCCACGCCGACAAAATTTTTCCGGTTCCATTCTCCGCTGATCACAGAGCGATAAGCCTGCGGGATATTGCGCGCCAAGGCAATCAGCATGGCAAAGGTGTGTTCGGCTGTGGAGATGGTGTTGCCGTCGGGGGCATTGACGACGATAATCCCCTTTTTGGTGGCAGCCGGAACGTCGATATTATCGACACCGACCCCTGCACGGGCGATCACTTTCAACCTGCTTGCTTTTTCGATCAGCTCTGCTGTCACTTTGGTTTGGCTTCGCACCAATAAGGCATCAGCGGTTTCGATGGCAGAAAACAGTTCTTCACCGGTCAGACCCGGTTTTCTTTTCACTTCCACATCTTCTGCTTCCAGCAGTTGATAAATTCCCTGTTCGCTGAGCGGATCCGTTATCAAAACTTTATACATGAAGCATCACCTCTTGTGCCGCTTTTACACCGCTGCCGAGCTCAACCGGGACGCCTGTTTTGATGAGGGCGATCTCCAGAGCTGACAGCACGGTCAAGATATCCAGTTCATCACAATATCCCATGTGGCCGATGCGAAAGATTTTTCCCTTAAGATGCTGTTGTCCGCCGGCGACGCCGACCCCGAGTGCCCGCAATTCTTTTCGGAGCGTTTCTGCTTCCCACTTCTCACGGCCGCCGTAAACGGATGTGACGGTGGGAGAAGCGTCGGCATCGGAGGTCATCAGTTCAAGACCGAGGGCTTTGATTCCCGCCCGGGTCATGGTTTTCAATCGCTCGTGGCGGGCAAAGACCCGGGGCAATCCCTCTTCTTCCAGCATGGCAAGAGCCTCTGCCAAACCGTAGAGAAGGGAAAGCGCCGGCGTATAGGGAGTAGTTTCTTTTTCCAAATTCTTACGGTAGGCGAGCAGATCCAAATAAAAGCGCGGGGTCGGATTTTGTTCAATCTGTTTCCATGCGCGTTGGCTGACTGCCGCAAAGGCGAGGCCGGGCGGGAGCATCAGTGCTTTTTGCGAACCGGTGACCATGATATCGATGCCCCATTCGTCCATCTTGCAGGGAACGGCGCCGAGGCAGCTGACACCGTCGGCAATCACCAGCGCATCAGAGTGTTCACGAACGGATTGGGCCAACTCCCGGACCGGATTTAAGACGCCGGTAGATGTTTCGCAATAGGTGAAAAAGACAGCTTTGGCCGCAGGATGTTGCCGGAGGAACGAGGCCAACAGATCCGGATCGCAGGCTTTCCCCCAAGGCAGATCCAAGCGGTGCAAGGTAATTCCATACTTTTGCACGATTTTGGCAAACCGGTCTCCGAAAGCGCCGGTCACCACGACAACCGCTTCTTCTCCCGGTGAGACGGTATTCACGACGGCGGCTTCCAAAGCGCCGGTTCCGCTGCTGCTGAGGAGAAGAGGATCAGTCTTGGTGCCGAAAACCAGTTTTAATTTGGCAGAGCATTCCAAATAGAGTGAAGAAGCTTCACCGCTTCGATGACCGATCATCGGTTTTTGCATCGCCTGCATCACACGCGCCGGAACCGGTGTCGGGCCGGGAATGCGCAAATGGAATTTGTCGGAAAAGGACATGATTCTTACCACCTTCAATGAGATCAAAATAAAAAGAACCTCACGCCCATACCAATCCCAATGGATCGGAGGGACGAGAGGTTCGTGGTGCCACCCTCATTTGTTGCCGGTTCACACCGACAACCTTGGCAAGTCCAGGATCAGGACTCATGGATAACGGGTCTGCCGTGCCAGCCTACTTCAAATTCAACCAGCCGCTCCGGAGTGCTCCACATCCGAAAACTTGCCGATTCGCAGCAACCATCGGCTCTCTGGGAAGTTTTCCGTGATGTTTGGCTCCATCATCGTTTTTCTACTCTGAAATTTGATAATTAATTTAGCACGGTAATGTATTTGTGTCAACCTGAAATTTTGAAAAAGAAGGGCAAGATTCGCTTCCTTGCAGAGGGGCCACCGGTTGAAAATTTTGTGTTAAGATATAGGTTGCCTTCAATTGAAAAAACGGAACGGAACACCTGAGGGAAAGGAGGGATTTGTTGCAATGATGAATGCGACAGTGAAAGAGATGATTTTAAGCGGGCTTAACGAAGAGCAATGCCGGGCGGTTACGGCGCCGGAAGGGCCGGTTGCCGTTTTTGCCGGGCCCGGGAGCGGAAAAACCACGGTATTGACGCGCAGGATTTTGTATTTGCTGGAACAGGGGAATTCAGCAAACCAATTGATGGTGGTCACATTTACCCGTGCAGCCGCGCAGGAGATGAAAGCGAGATTGGAGCAGATTGCGCCCGGACAGAGTAAAGAGATGTACATCGGGACTTTTCACTCGCTTTTTTTCCGTATGTTGCGGGAGAGCGGGGAGTTTCCGCCGCCATTGCTTGGCGCGAAGGAACAAGCGGGATGGATTCGGGAGATTTTGGGGCAGAAGGAGCAGCCTGCGGATGAAGAGACCATTGGTACATATCTCAATCAGATCGGCCTTTGCAAAGGGAACGCGATATTGCCGGGGCAATTAAAGGTGCAAAAGCAGAAAAATGTTTTATTTCGCGATGTTTTTTCCGCTTATGAAGAGAGGAAGAAAGCAGAGGGGGTATGGGATTACGACGATATTCTGCTCGCCGTTTACAGCCGGTTGAAGCGCCCCGGTTTCAGGGACTACTGGCAAAATCGCTTTCGCCATCTTCTGGTGGATGAATTTCAAGACATCAATCGTGTGCAATACGACGTTCTCATCCAGCTGGCTGCCGGGCACCGCTGCCTTTTTGCCGTCGGGGATGATGACCAGGCCATTTACGGATTTCGGGGAAGCGATCCCCGGTTTATGTTGAAGATCAGTGAGGATTTTCCGGAAGCGAGGCGAATTATCCTTACGGTCAATTATCGTTCAACAGAGGAGATTATTGGGCTCAGCGAGCGACTGATCAGGAAAAACCGTTTGCGGCAACCCAAAACGCGAATCGGGACGGGAAAAACGGGAACCCGCATCAACTGGTGGGAGCCGGAGGATGAAAACGATGAAGCCCGGCGCATTCTTCTCTGTTTGCGCGATGGAAAGGAATCGGCCATCCTGTTCCGCACCCTGACACAGGCAAGAGCGATTATCGATGAGTTGGTTCGCCGGAATATCCCTTTTTTTGTGAATGATGGTTCATACTCTTTTTACCGCCGCTTTCAGGTGCAGGATATGTTTGCCTATTTGAAATTGGCTTCCGACCCGAATGATCTCGATGCATTGGCGCGAATCATCAACAAACCGAAGCGATACCTGTTCGGCGAAGAATGGCTGGATGCTCTGTGGAATTTGGCGCGCAAGCGGAATTTGTCGTTGCTGGAGGCGTTGCCGCATCTGCCGGGTTTGGAGCCGTACCAGATCCGTTATTTCAAGGAGATGCGTGAACATGTGTTTTCGCTGAAAAACATGTCCGCTGCGGCAGCGATTCGCGCCATCCGCGAAACGATCGGATATGATCGATACTTAAAAGCTTTTGCGCAGGAGACCGGTTCGGATCTCACCAGTTTGATGGAGCCGGCAGATGAGCTCTTGCTCGCCGCCGAGCCGTTTTCCGACGGACAAGCATTGATGGAGCATGCAAAAAAAGTGGAAGCCCGCCTGAAAATACCGGATGAGCAGGCCAAAGTGAAGCTGATGACGTTTCACCGTTCCAAGGGGTTGGAATTTGACCGGGTCTTTCTGATCGGTTTGCACGCCATGGTTCTTCCTCATTACCGGAGTCTCCAGGTTCCGGAACAGCGGAAAAACGCAGCCTGGGAGGAGGAACGCCGCCTTTTTTACGTCGGCATCACCAGGGCCCGGAAAGAATTGTATCTGTCCGCCAGCAAGACGAGGCAGGGAAAACGGAGTGGAATCTCCCCTTTTCTAAAGGAAATGGGCTTTGCCGGCGGGGAGGAATCAGATCGCGATCCGGTGCTGCAACCCAAACGGCTGCCGGAAGCGGCGGCATGGCGGCAAAGGAGCAGGGAGCAGCCGCAACTTCGCTTCAGCCATGAAGAGGTCGCACAGGGAATGAGGGTGAATCATATCAAATTCGGTGAAGGAGTCGTCACCGAGGTGGCGAGATTGGAAGGAGTTGCTCCCGGACGAAAAATCATGGTCCGGTTTGCGGATGGATTGCAGAGTCTTCATTATGAATTGTCAAGACAGCTGGGACTCATTGAACTGCATGCAAAAAAACCCTGACTTCCGTGGAGGCGAAGCCAGGGTTTTCTTGTTTTTTTATTTGTTTTGCTGATAGCGGTTTTGGCACTCGGCATACAGTTTGGCCGCAAAATCGGCATCTCTCCAACCAACGATGTTGGTTTCTTTTTTTTCCAGGTCTTTGTACACTTTAAAGAAATGCTCGATTTCGCTCAGAATGTGGGGCGGCACGTCATCGAGGCTGTTCACTCCGTTAAAGCGTGGATCATCCTCCGGAACGGCCAGCAATTTCTCGTCCGGACCTTTGTCATCGGACATGAGCAATACCCCGATGACACGGCTGGAGATCACGCAGCCCGGGAAAGTGGGGAACGTGGTGAGTACCAGAATGTCCAACGGATCTCCGTCTTCGGCAAGGGTGTTTTCCAGATAACCGTATTCGGTCGGATAATGCATCGGGGAATAAAGAACGCGATCGAGGCGGAATACCCCTTTTTCCTTGTCAAATTCATATTTGTTTTGGCTTCCTGTGGGAATTTCGATGAATGCATCAACTACGAGGTTGTTTGCCATTCCACATCCTCCTAACTATGTATCCTTTAAGGGATAAAAATTACCTAACCCCCATTGTAGTCGGTTTTAGGCGAAGACGCAAATAAAATGACTCCGGAAAGTGCCGGGGGGACGGATTGTGTTAAAATGAAGGAAAAAAAGGTGAGAATGAGCAATGGCTAACCAAAATCCATCCCATATTTCTGCGGAAGAATTTGCCCGAAAGTACAAAAGCGGAGCCCTTCATCCCAATGAAGTGATTGATGTCCGCGAGCCGGAAGAATGGAGGATGGCCCGGTTGGAGAACTGCAAGTTTATCCCAATGGGATCCATTTCCGAGCGCATTCATGAACTGGATCCGGAGCAAAAAATATACGTGATGTGCGCACATGGGATTCGCAGCCTGCATGTCGTCCGTTTTTTGTCAGATCATGGCTTTGCCGATGTCGTCAATGTGGATGGCGGATTGGCGGAAGTGAGTTTGTATTTGGAAGAAGGGGATCTGCGTCAAGGATAGTGCGGTTTCTTTTGTGACAAAGGAGGGCGGGCTCGGGGAGGGAGGAAGCTCGCTTTCTTTTGCGACAAAAGCGAAAAAGCCACTCAGGGAACTGAGCAGCTTTTAGGCCATGGTTACTCTTCCGTGCTTTTTACTCTTCAACTTTAATGGAGTCAGTCGGGCAACCTTCTTGCGCATCGCGGACATCGTCCCACAGGTCTTCAGGGACATCGGCCGTTCCTGTGTTATCATCAAGAATTACATATGCGATTCCATCTTCATCATAATCATAGACATCCGGAGCAGTTGCACCGCAAGCTCCACATGCAATGCAAGTATCTTTGTCTACCCAAGTGCGCATAAGAATAATTCTCCTCCCATGAATATTCCGAATGAGCTAAGTCCACTTCCAACATCCCCATTTTAGAATGATTTGGTTAGAATTGCAAGGAGCAAACCATCCACAGAACCGAAAGTCAAGAGAATGGATGCATACCCTGAGGACATGAACGCATGATCATTTTTTCCTTCGTTTTCTTCCAGGCAAATCAGGATCATTGCGGCGATCACGGGAGCAGAGTGCTGCTTGACTTTCCCGGAAAGTTGATGCCTCTTGCGGGAGTGGCCAAGCATCAGTAAAATATTGACATGGAATGCGGGGAGATTTTCATTCAAGCAAATGAATTGAATGAAAACGGATCTTGTGCGTGGCCCCGGCATCATGATATGCTGTTTGCCATGCTTGGACTATGCAAGTACCCGCTTCTTTGTGTATGATATTCATAAAGAAAAATAGGAGACTTGACCTCGTAACAGAGCGTTTATTTTTCACATATCTTAGTATTGGGAGGTCTCCAGCGAGGGAGGGTAGGCCATGCGTGTCGAGCGTCTTGGGGGAGATAAAATTCGCTTCTTCTTGACCTTGGATGATCTCGCTGACCGTGGGATTGAGAGGGAAGATATGTGGCGTGATATCCCCAAAGTTCACGAGTTGTTCAATGACATGATGGAACATGCCTATCAGGAATTGGGCTTTGAAGTGGCCGGTCCGGTCGCGGTGGAAGTATTTGCCTTACCCGCACAGGGAATGGTAGTGGTAGTCACCCGTGGGCGTACATCGAAAGCGGAGGATGATTTTGAACATGATGAAGAACTGTATGAACTCGAAGTAACCATGGAAGAGACAGAAGATATCATCTTCCGTTTTGCCGACTTCGAAGACGTCATTCAGGCTGCGATGCGCATGAGTTCTCTCGTGAAGCAGGGCGGACGTCTGTACGCATATCAGAACAGATACTATTTGGTGTTTGGCCGTGATTTGGAAATCGATGATCTCCAAACCCTGGTGGCGATCCTTTCCGAATTTGGCGAGCCTTCTACCGTAACAGAACCCCTGCTGATCGAGTATGGTAAAACCGTGTGCGATCAAGATGCGATTAACCAAATCATTCGATATTTTGGATGAGATAAAAAACGCACCCAAAACAGGGTGCGTTTTCCTATTCATTCATCATGCTTGCAGGTGAATAAAAAAATTTATTTTTGTATAACTAATTGATAATATTCTTCGGAGCGCAACCGGGTCCAGTCACCTTCCAGGACGCCGGGAAAGGCGCGCTCGACGGAAAGATGTTGTGTTTTATGGGCTTTGAGCGCCTGGGCGATTTTGTCGCGATAAGCAGTAACGTCAATTTTCCTGGATACATATGCATCCGGAACTGTATGAACCGCTCTTGCATGCAACTTAGCAATTGATTCCGGAATGACAATATAGTAAAGTTTGGTAGGGAATGATATTTGCTCAACAGCGGCGAGTGTGGCTTTTTGAATCACTTTGTGATCTTGATGGCCGGAGATGCCGGACGGTGGAAAGGTAATCACGAGTTCCGGTCGAATCTGTTCGAGTACCGATCGTATATCCTCAACCAACCGTGAAAAGGGCTGATCTTTCAGCCGACCGTCTCCGAAATCACGCAGGATCAGGTTGTCGATTCCTAAGATTTGCGCCGCTTCTTGCAGTTCCTGAGTTCGCACGTGACCCAGTTCTTCTTTGCTGCAAACAGGAGGATTTCCCGTTTTTCCGGCGTCGCCGTGGGTTGCGCAGTACAGTGTTTGCTTTGCCCCCAGGGAGTGGAAACGAGCAATCGTTCCTCCGCAGGTAAAGGTTTCATCATCGGGGTGAGCAAAACAATAAAGAATGTTTTTTTCTGACATTTCCATACTTCCTCCTTGGGAAACGATCGAGCGGTTTGGGAACCCGGACTTATTTTCTCATATTTCTCGCTGTGGAGAAAGTAGCAGGTATCATTCGTGACTAGTCCGGCGAAATTTCGGTGTGGACTTAAGCAAAATCGGGAGGGGAGTGGTGTCCGTCTGACCGACCACGGGGAACGTGGGAAGGGAAGTGGAATACACGATCCGACCAGCAAACTTTTACAGAAAAGAGTTTAGATATTTTGAGGATTATTGTATACTGATAAATGTTTAACAGGCTTAGTAGTAATTTTTCTGAGGTGGTCAGGATGGAACAACAGTCAGTTGCAACAGGTCATCAACCGGATGAACAGGAAAATCTGGATGTCCTTGTTTCAACTCAAACGGTGATTAAAGAGGCGTTGGAAAAATTAGGATATCCTGAATCGGTTTACGAACTTTTGAAAGAGCCATTGCGTGTGTTAACGGTACGAATTCCCGTCCGGATGGATGATGGAACGGTTACCGTATTTACAGGTTATCGCGCTCAACACAATGACGCTGTTGGCCCGACCAAGGGAGGAGTGCGTTTCCACCCGGATGTAACAGAATCCGAAGTGAAAGCGTTATCAATCTGGATGAGTTTAAAAGCGGGGATTGTCGATCTGCCTTATGGCGGCGGAAAAGGAGGCATTATCTGTGACCCGCGCAAAATGTCCTTTCGCGAACTGGAGCGCCTTTCACGCGGGTATGTCCGTGCAATCAGCCAGCTCGTAGGGCCGACCAAAGATATCCCGGCACCCGATGTCTTTACCAATTCGCAAATCATGGCGTGGATGATGGACGAATACAGCCGTATCCGCGAGTTTGATTCTCCGGGGTTTATTACGGGCAAACCGCTTGTGCTGGGCGGATCCCGCGGGCGTGAAACGGCGACTGCCAAGGGCGTGACGCTCATGATCCGCGAAGCTGCGAAAAAACGTGGTTTAAACATCAAAGGAGCCCGCGTCGTGATTCAGGGTTTTGGCAATGCCGGAAGTTTCCTGGCCAAATTTATGCATGATGCGGGGGCGAAGGTGATCGGCATTTCCGATGCATACGGTGCCCTTCACGATCCCGACGGACTTGATATCGATTATTTATTGGATCGTCGCGATTCATTCGGTACGGTAACCAAATTGTTTAAGGATACGATTTCAAACCAAGAGCTGTTGGAACTTGACTGTGATATTCTGGTGCCTGCTGCTGTGGAAAACCAGATTACAGCCAAAAACGCCCATCGTATCAAAGCGGACATTGTCGTGGAAGCCGCCAACGGTCCGACGACTCTCGAAGCCACCAAAATTTTGCACGAACGGGGCATTTTGCTTGTTCCGGATGTATTGGCAAGTGCCGGCGGTGTGACTGTATCTTACTTTGAGTGGGTACAAAACAACCAGGGTTATTATTGGTCTGAAGAAGAAGTTGAACAAAAATTGGAAGACATTATGGTAAGGGCTTTCGAAAACGTCTACAATACAGCCAACAACCGGAAAGTGGATATGCGTCTGGCCGCGTATATGGTCGGCGTGCGAAAAATGGCAGAAGCATCTCGCTTTCGTGGCTGGGTATAGTATAATAAGAAGCAGTGTGAGAAGGACACCCTGTTTTTTCCGGGTGTTCTTCTTTTGTATCGCAGGAGGTGGCTGGATTGACAGATGTGATTATTGTAGGAGCAGGGCCATGTGGCATTTCTGCTGCGATTGAGCTAAAAAAAGAGGGTTTCGAGCCACTGATTATTGAAAAAGGTTGTTTGGTGAATTCCATTTATCATTATCCTTTATCCATGACTTTTTTCAGTTCGGCTGATAAATTGGAGATCGGTGGCATTCCTTTTATTACGATCAATGAAAAACCGACCCGGCAGGAAGCGCTCGCCTATTTTCGCACCGTTTGCCGGGTGCATGAGCTGAACGTCCATACTTATGAAAAAGTGGTGCAAATGGACCGGACGGACTCCGGTTTCCGGGTGGTTACGGCAAAAAGGGATGAAAAGCGGGTTTATGAAGTGCCGGCGGTTGTGTTGGCAACAGGATATTATGACAATCCCCATCTTATGAATATACCCGGGGAAGAATCAGACCATGTCCATCATTATTTCCATGATGCCCATCCCTATGCCGATCAGAACGTTGTCGTCATCGGCGGGCGCAACTCGGCCATCGATGTGGCGCTTGATCTTCATCATGTCGGGGCAAACGTGACCATGGTTTACCGAAGAGAACAATTCAGCCCAAGTGTCAAAGCATGGGTAAAACCCGTGATTGAAGCAGCGATTGAAAAAGGAAGGGTCAAGATGTACTGGGGTTCTGAAGTGAAAGAGATCAAACCGAACAGCGTGGTCATCGAGCAGAACGAAAAGCAAATTGAGATCCCCGCGGATACCGTGTTTGCCATGACCGGTTATCGCCCCAACCTTGAACCGGTTCGGCGCCTGGGCGGAAAAATTGATGAGGATACCGGTGTTCCTTATTTAACGGAAGCGATGGAGACCACGATTCCCGGTCTGTATCTGGCTGGCGTGGTGGCAACCGGCCATGACTCGACCAAAATCTTTATCGAAAACGGCCGCCACCATGGGCGAATGATTGCTAGGGACTTGCGCAGAAAGCGTTCCTGAATGGCCGGGACAATCCGGGGATGTGTCTTTAAGCACCTTGCAAGAAAAGCCGGAAAACGCTGATGACCGACCACCAACATATTTTCACGGAATCAAGGCTCGGGAGAAACTGCATCTGCCGCGGGTAGGTGCAGTTTCTCTTTTTGTAGGGATAAATCATATTTTGAAGTAAGTTTCCAATTCGGTGCGATCATTGGTTACTTCAAGTGCCAGCATCAGTTTTATGCGGGCTTTCGGGCCGTTCAGCCCGTTGGCGAAGATCAGGCCCATCTGCTTTAATTGCCGGCCGCCGCCAATGTAATCATACGTATCCTGTACATAGCCATGATAGCAGCGGGAGACGAGGACGATCGGAATCTGTTTCTCCAAGGCCTGCTCTATTCCCGGAAGCATGGCGGGCGGCAGGTTTCCTTGGCCAAGCGCTTCAATGACGATCCCCTGATAGCCGCTGTCCACGGCCCAACGGATCATGGTGTCATCCATTCCGGCTGCGGCCTTGATCAATGCCACTTTCGCTTTTGGGGAGCAGAGGGGCAAGATTTTTTCGCGCGTCAGTTCGCGATGAAAGAGGATGTTCCTTTTTGTAATCAATCCTGCCGGCCCCAGCCCGGGAGATTGAAATGTGGCGACATTGCTAGTATGAGTTTTGGTCACCGTCTTGGCCGAATGGATCTCATCATTGAAGACGACAAGGGTGCCAAAGCCTTTCGCCTCTTCCTCTGCGGCGACGCGGACTGAATTTACCAGGTTATAGGGACCGTCGGCCCCCAGTTCATTTTGGCTGCGCATGGCTCCCGTAATGACGACAGGCTTATCGTTTGAGATGACCAGGTTCAAAAAGTATGCCGTCTCTTCAAGGGTATCGGTGCCGTGAGTGACGACCACTCCGTCAGCATCGTGTTGGAGCAGCGATTGAACCCGTTTGGCGAGGACATACATTTCGTGCGGGGTGATATGCGGACTGGGCAGGTTGAACAGGTGTTCCATTTCCACATCGGCAAATTGGTTAAGGAAGGGAAGCGTTTTTTGCAGCGCTTTCGGATCCTGCGGTTTGACACCTTCGGATTCGTCACTTTGCGACATTGCAATCGTTCCTCCCGTTGTGAGAACGATGATTTTCTTCATCTGTTGCGCCAACCTTTCTTGCTTCATAGTAAACCCGCCTCTATCGTATGGGACAGGGCATTCGCTGTCAATAATACGAAAAGAGGGAAAGGGGGAAAAGCGGATGAATGACAATGAAAAATACGTTGTCAATATTCATTGTAACCAGTGTGGAGAGCATTTTATCTTAAAAGGACGGATGCGCAAAGGAAAACTTGAGACGGGATTTAAGCGTTGCCTGTGCGACAATACCGGGGATTTTGAAATCCATAAAGAACCTTATCTCCCTTGAGGAAAGTCAGTCTCGGCTGCCGGGGTCAACCGACCCGGGCTTTTCTTTTTGCATAATCTGTGTTTTCCCCGCTCAAACTAGCAAAAGAATACGAAAGACGGAGGAAATGACAGTGAGAAATTGGATAAAGAGAGGAGTTATGACGGCCCTTTTCCTGGTGGTTGTTTTCGTCAGCGGAAGCGGGGGCGATTTTGTGAAAGCGGCAAATGCGGGAAATAGCAGCGGCGGCTTTTCCAAAAATGAAATTGACTTGCTGTCGCGCGCGGTTTACGGTGAGGCGCGCGGAGAGCCTTATATCGGTCAAGTCGCAATCGCAGCTGTTATTTTAAATCGGATGGAAAGTGAAAAATTTCCCCATACGGTAGCGGGGGTTGTATACCAACCGGGGGCATTTACCGCTGTAAGCGACGGGCAAGTTTGGCTGGAGCCGAATGAAACGGCACGAAAAGCGGTGATGGACGCGATCAATGGATGGGATCCGACCGGTGGTTGCATTTACTATTTTAATCCGGCCACGGCCACATCGAAATGGATTTGGTCCAGACCGCAGAAACTGAAGATTGGAAAACACATTTTTTGTGAATAAGGAGGCGTGTTGCCATGTACCGCAGGGTGGCGGCCATTCTTTTCCCTATTACATTAATTGCCTTCGTAGCCGTAGCGGCATGGGGGTATCAGGAACATCAGGATAAAAACTCCATCCTCATCAAAGCGGAAAATACGTATCAAAGAGCGTTTCATGACCTGAACAACCATATGGACAAGTTGCAGGGGGAGTTGGGCAAATCATTGGCGCTCAACACCCAAAAACAGGTTTCCAATTCGATGACCAACGTCTGGCGTCTGGCATATGACGCACAGAGCGATATCGGTCAATTGCCGCTTACTCTGATGCCGTTTGATCAGGCGGAAAAGTTCTTGTCCCGCGTCGGCCGGTTTGCGTACAGTGTCGGGATTCGTGATCTGAACAAACACCCCTTAAACAACAAAGAGTGGAAAACATTGCATACCTTGTATAATCAGTCCAAACAGGTGCGGGACGATTTGGCAACGGTTCAAGAAAAGGTTCTTGACAAAAACCTGCGCTGGATGGATGTCGAATTGGCGGTTGCCACAGAAGACAAAAAAATGGATAACACCATTATCGACGGTTTTAAATTGGTAAACCAGAAAGTGAAAGAATTTCCGGAGGTCGACTGGGGACCGAGCGTCAGCAACATGGAGGCGCATGAGCGGCAACGGGCCAAAAATATTTCCGGTGCCAAAATTACCCCGCAACAGGCGAAACAGATCGTGGCCAGAGCCTTTGGAAAACACTCAACCAAAGGGATTTCCGTTACCCTGAACAAGAACGGGGATTATGAGAGTTACAGCGTTTTCTACAGAGGTGCAAAAAATACAGATGTTCATACCGAACTGACAGCCAAAGGCGGCCACATGGTCTGGATGATCTACGACCGCCCGGTAAAACGGCAGAATCTAAGCATGGAGCAGGCACTTCGCCATGCCCAAAACTTCCTGAACCGCATCGGTTATGTTCATATGGTTCCGATTTCTCATGATGAAACGGGGAATATTGTGTCCTTCAATTTTGTTCACCGGGAAAACGGGGTTTACATTTATCCGGAAACCCTGGTGGTAAAAGTGGCGTTGGACAATGGGGAAATCATGGGATTGCAAGCTGAACAATATGTTTTCAACAAGATCAAACGTCCTGAAATAAAGCCGAAACTGACCAAAGCGGAGGCGAAGAAAAAATTAAACTCCCATTTGAAAGTGAGAAAAAGCAATCTCGCTCTTATTTACAATGACAAGGGACAAGAGGTTTTGTGCTACGAATTTTTGGGGCAAATTGATCAAATTCAATACCGCATCTTCATCAATGCGTTGGACGGAAGCGAAGAGATGGTCGATCGCATTGAAAAGGCCGACGCGGATCAAATTTAAACTTTTAAGTGGGCCGATATAATAAAATCGGCTCATTTAATTGTTTTCATTGCAACTGTGACAAAATTATGTTATTCTTTAAACAGGTTTTCCTTGCTCTTGAGATACAGGGCTAGTTCTAATTTCCTATATCTCCGTGTAAAAAAGGAATACATAGCGCGAGATTGGCTGAAAAACAGGGTCGAGTTTTTCGATAGGGATTGTACTTGAGATCGATGGAATCGAATAAAGTAAACCCAATCGAGCAGGCACGGCCTGCTCTCGCCATTTTTTATCCCGTTTTAGGAAGGACTTACGGGCTTTATGAAACGTTTTTTGGTAGCAATCGACGGACCGGCTGGCGCCGGAAAAAGCACAGTGGCTCGTCAGGTAGCCAAACGTTTGGGGCTCGTCTACATCGATACTGGAGCGATGTACCGGGCACTGGCATGGAAAGCGCTTCGGGATAATATCCCGTTGCAGGATGAAGAATCCGTCACCCGGTTGGCGGAATCGCTCACGTTTACCCTTCATCCAAAAGGAATTTCCATAAATGGGCAGTATCTTTCCCATGAAATCCGGACACCGGAAATTTCGGCTGCGGCCTCCACCATTGCCCGCATGTTAGGGGTACGAAGGGTGCTGGTGAATAAACAGAGGGAGATTGCCGAAAAACAAAATGTAGTGATGGACGGACGTGACATCGGCACAAACGTGTTGCCGCACGCCGACTTGAAAATTTTCCTTACGGCTTCCATCGAAGAGCGGGCAAAGAGACGCTATAACGAGATGAAAGCCAAAGGATTGCCTGCAGATCTTGAGCAGTTGAAAAAAGAGATACGCGAGCGCGATGACCAAGACCGTACACGGGAGCATGCCCCCTTGAAACAGGCGGATGATGCGCTGCTCCTCGATACGACCCATCGCAGTATTGCGGAAATTGTTGAAAACATTCTGCAACTTTGTCGTAACAAATTGAGCAACAGGGAGTAAGATAATGTTATATGCTTCATTGCGTATAGCGGTTCGCAGCTTCTTTTCCTTTTTCTATCGTTGGAAAGTGGAAGGAGTTCATCATATTCCCAAAGAAGGGCCTGTGGTTATTTGTGCCAACCACATAAGCAATCTTGATCCACCGCTGTTGGGAGCTGCCATGGATCGGAGAATCCATTTCATGGCCAAACAGGAATTGTTTCGCATTCCCCTCTTCTCTATGTTGATCCGAGTGCTGGGCGCATTTCCGGTCAAGCGGGGCAGCGGGGACCTGCAAGCTCTTAAACAGGCGCTTCGTCTCTTGCAGGAAGAGAAGGTGCTGGGGATTTTTCCTGAAGGAACCAGATCAAGGGACGGAAAGCTTGGTAGAGCGCATACCGGTGCGGCCCTGATTGCCCTCAGAGCAGGAGCACCTGTCGTTCCGGCAGCGATTATCGGGCCTTATCGCTTATTTCGACCCGTGAGGATCATATTTGGACAGCCAATTGAAGTGACTTCCCCGGCCCGGGAGAAAATCGGGATGAAAGAAGCTGCTGCACTTACTGATCGCATCATGAATGAGATTAAACAAATGATTGATCAACATCGGTAATTAGATCATCAGAAAAAGGAACAATCATGAACCTTTTTCACTCTGATCTTATATCATAAAGGATTTTAGATTGTTTGGAGATTGAGGAGGGGCTCGTTTATGACCGAAGAAATGAAATCTGAATTAACGGAAGTTACCACTTTGCAAGTGGGCGATGTATTGAAAGGGAAAGTCGTCCAAGTGGAAAACAATCAGGCTCTGGTTGATGTGGGATACAAGTTTGAAGCTGTATTGCCCATTTCCGAACTGTCCAGCTTGCATGTTGATCAGGTGTCTGACGTTTTAAGCGTCGGTGACGAAGTGGAAGTGAAAGTGCTGCGCATCCGCGAAGACGAAGACAAACTGATCGTCTCCAAAAAAGCGGTCGACGCTGAGGCTGCCTGGAGCGAACTGCAACGCAAATATGAAACAGGCGAAACACTGACAGCAACCGTGGCGGACATCGTCAAAGGCGGTCTGGTCGTCGATGTGGGTGTGCGCGGATTTATCCCGGCTTCCCATGTTGAACGCCATTTCGTCGAAGATTTTACGGATTACAAAGGCAGGGAACTCACTCTGAAAGTGATTGAAATCGATCCGGAGAAAAATAAGCTGATCCTCTCCCACAAAGCGGTTTTGGAAGATGAGTTGAACCGTAAAAAAGAGGAAACGCTTGCCTCGCTGGAAGAAGGGCAAGTGCTGGAGGGAACGGTTCAGCGCTTGACCGATTTTGGTGCATTTGTGGATATTGGCGGCGTTGACGGACTGGTTCACGTTTCCGAACTGGCTTGGCATCGAGTGGAACATCCGGCGGATGTGCTCAAAGAAGGCGACCGGGTAAAAGTGAAAGTACTGAAAGTAAACCGCGAGCAGGAACGGATCAGCCTGAGCATCAAAGAAACGCAGGAAGGTCCGTGGGAGCAGGTGCAAAAACATATTCAAATCGGCGATGTCGTAACCGGGAAAGTGAAACGCCTCGCATCTTTCGGCGCATTTGTTGAGGTATATCCGGGTGTGGAAGGTCTGGTTCACGTATCGCAAATCTCCCGGCGCCATGTGGCCACTCCGGCTGAAGTGCTGGAAGAAGGTCAAGAAGTGCAAGTGAAAGTGCTCGACATGCAGCCCGAACAAAAACGGATCAGCCTGAGCATGAAGGAAGTTGAACCGGAAGAGTTACGCGAAGAGGCTGAGCAATTCGAGAATCTTCAATCCTCCGGTCTCAATGTAACCTTGGGCGATGTTTATCCCGAGCTTCGCAAATTGAAATAATCGGAAATTCTTTGCAACGGACAGAGGATAAGGCGGAGAAGAGCCTTTTCTCTGTCCTTTTTTGCAGTGAAGTTGGTTGCTGTTCGGGTGTGGCGCCAGGACTTTCGCAATTTTCAGTAGACTGCACGACTTCACATCCATCGCTCCAGATCGGGAGAACGGAACATGAAAGTTTCTGTCCCAATATTTTACTCCTCCACCATTTGCAAAAACGGCTGAAGGCAAGGGGAAACTATAAAAAATCATTCGGACAGAAAGGGGGAAGAAAGTGGAAGCCGGGATATTGGCACTTTTATGCCTGGCCGTCTTGTCGATTCTCGTTTGTACAGGTTGGTTGCCGGGTTTGGAACAGGAATTATCCCTCGGCAAGCGCGATCTTTTCATTTTTTTGGCGCTTTCTTTCTGGTTTGCCATCCGACTTCCCCTGAGCATGGATCCGGACCTTTTTATTCATCCGGGAATCTTTTCTTTATTTCTTCTCTTTTTTATATTGTTAAAACAAATTTCCCCGAATCGTCTGCTGAGCTTGGTCAGTTTCTCCATCTGCACGAGCTCGATTCTGTTTATTTGGCATGAAATGTTCAGAATGAGCGGGGATTGGTCTGATTCTCTCTTTCGCACTGTCACATCAACGGTGATTCCATTGGGGGCCTTGGCCGTTTCCAATGTTCTGGGAGAGAAAATGTTTTATCTGGCGTTCACCTTCCTTTCCTTGCATTTGATTGTGCTCTATTTTCACAGGGAAGCGTTAAGTCCCGTTGTCATCGGGGAAGAGGCTTTTTTGGACGCGTTTTGGTTGGCTTTGACGATCTTTGTTCTGCTGCTCGAGCCAATTCCTTCCCTTGTGCGGTGGATCAGGGAAGGAGGTTTTCCGGGGATCAGAAAGCGTTGACGGTTGCCTCAGCGAACATTTATGGATAAGATTAGGTATGACTTTACTCTATTACTTGAAATATTGGTTAAAAAGCGAGGATTATGTATGAGTCTACCAGTTGTAGCGATTGTCGGAAGACCCAATGTGGGGAAATCAACCATCTTCAATCGATTGGCAGGTGAACGGATCGCGATTGTAGAGGATCAGCCGGGGATCACCAGAGATCGCATTTATTCGCGGAGCGAATGGAACGGCCGGGAGTTTCACCTGATTGATACCGGTGGATTGGAATTCGGCGAACAGGATGAAATGATGGATCACATTCGCAACCAGGCGGAATTGGCAATTGAAGAAGCCGATGTGATTGTGTTTGTCGTCGACGGCCGGCAGGGGATTACAGGGACGGATGAAGAAGTCGCCCGCATGTTGCATCGCACCAACAAACCGGTAATCGTGATGGCCAACAAGATCGATGACATCAAATACGCCGACAATGTATATGAATTTTACCAATTGGGCTTTGAGCATGTGATTGCCGTATCGTCCATTCACGGGACGGGGACCGGGGATCTGTTGGATGAAGTCGTCCGGCATTTTCCGGAACCAAGTGAAGAAGAGTATGATGAGGATACCATCCGTGTCTGTCTGATCGGGCGGCCCAATGCCGGGAAATCTTCTTTGGTCAACGCCCTGCTCGGGGAAGAACGGGTGATCGTCAGCCCGGTTGCCGGCACCACGCGCGATGCGGTGGACACACCGTTTGAATTTGAGGGCCAATCCTATGTTTTGATTGACACGGCGGGCATCCGCAAACGCGGAAAGGTGTATGAATCGGTCGAAAAATACAGTGTCTTAAGAGCGATGAAAGCGATTGAGCGCTCAGATGTTTGCCTGATTGTCATCGACGGGGAGCGGGGGATTGCCGAACAGGATAAACGGATCGCCGGCTATGCGCATGAAGCGGGAAAAGCGTCGGTTTTTGTGATAAACAAATGGGACGCGGTGGAAAAGGACGAAAAAACAATGGATCGCTTTAAGCGCAAGATTCGCGATGAATTTCAGTTTATGCACTATGCCCCGATTCTCTTTGTTTCCGCCAAGACCAAAAAACGGGTACATCAGATTTTGCCGATGGTTTCCGAAGTGGCGGAACAGCATGCGATGCGTGTGCCGACATCGGTTTTGAATCAGGTTATTCAGGATGCGATGGTCACCACGCCGCCCCCTTCGGAAAAAGGGCGCCGTTTTCGTGTGCAATATGTGACGCAAGTGGCGGTAAAACCCCCGGCGTTTGTGTTGTTCGTCAATGATCCGGAGCTGTCGCATTTCAGTTATTTGCGTTTTTTGGAAAACCAATTGCGCCAGGCATTTCCGTTTCAGGGAACACCGCTTCGAATCATCATGAGAAAGAAAAACAAATCGTAAGCAGAAAGCAAAATGAAATGGGGAGAGGTTTTTCGTGTTTTCATTGTCATGGTTGATTCCCGTTCTTATCTCTTACTTACTCGGTTCAATCAGCTTTAGCTTTATTCTGACGAAATTGTTGAAGGGAGTCGATATTCGCGAGTACGGCAGCGGAAACGCCGGGGCGACCAACACGCTCAGGGTTTTGGGGAAAGGGCCCGCAGCAGCGGTGTTTCTGCTCGATGCCTTAAAAGGAATGGCTGCGGTTGGGACGGGCTATTTGGCTGACCACCAGAATCAGATCTTGATGATGGTATGCGGGATCGCCGCGATTATCGGACACAACTGGCCCGTGTTCTTGCGGTTTCGCGGCGGGAAAGGGATTGCCACTACGGTGGGGGTCACCGTATTGCTCGTTTTCTATGCTGCTTTGATCGCAGGTGTTCTCGCCATTTTGTTCATTGTCATTACCCGTTATGTATCTTTGGGATCGCTCATTTTTACCGTGATGATCCCGCTTGTGATGCTTGTGCTTCACTTTCCTTATTCATTGACGCTGCTCACGTTGCTGATTACCGCCATGGCCGTCTGGCGGCACCGGCAAAATATTGTCAACTTGATCAAAGGGCAGGAACGGAAGATTTAAAATGAGGGAGAAACAAATGAAACGGAAAATCGCGGTACTTGGAGCTGGCAGTTGGGGAACCGTTTTGGCAAAAGTGTTGGCGGATAACGGCCATCAGGTGGAGCTGTGGGCCCGGCGGGAAGAGCTGGCGGCGGAGATCACCCTGAAGCATACCAATGAAAAATATCTGCCCGGAATCAAGCTGCCTGCTGAGCTTACGGCTACTTCTTCGCTCGCAGAAGCGCTTTCCGGCAAAGAAGTGGTCGTTTTTGTTGTTCCTTCCCATTCCATGAGGGAGATTGCCCGCGAGGTTGGCGGATTGATCGCTCCCGGCGCCTTGGTTGTTCATGCCGTCAAAGGATTTGAGATCGATACTTGGAAACGGATGTCGGAGGTTTTGCTGGAAGAGCTGGGGGAATCATTTGCGGAGCGGATCACGGTTTTGTCCGGGCCCAGTCATGCGGAGGAAGTGATCAAAAAGTGCCCGACGACCGTTGTGGTCGCCTCTCCCGGCCAAGAAACGGCGGAGCAAGTGCAGATGATGTTTATGAACCGGTATTTTCGCGTCTACACCAATCCCGATGTGATCGGGGTTGAGGTTGGCGGGGCGCTCAAAAATATTATTGCTCTGGCTTCGGGTCTGGTGGATGGTTTGGGTTTTGGGGATAATGCCAAAGCAGCGCTGATGACCCGGGGATTGGCGGAAATCGCCCGCCTGGGGTCCGCGATGGGAGCGAAGCCGATCACGTTTGTCGGATTGGCAGGCGTCGGCGATTTGGTTGTGACTTGTACAAGCAGGCAC
This sequence comes from Thermoactinomyces sp. CICC 10521, assembly GCF_016055135.1. NCBI lineage: Bacteria > Bacillati > Bacillota > Bacilli > Caryophanales > Thermoactinomycetaceae > Thermoactinomyces > Thermoactinomyces sp. CICC 10521. The sequence continues at coordinate 22,077 of NZ_JAECVZ010000011.1, forward strand.
AGCCGTAACTGGCGGGCCGGCCATAAAATCAGCCAGGGAAAAAAATTGCCGGAAGTTTTGGCCGAGATGGGGATGGTCGTTGAGGGCATCAAAACCACCAAGGCTGCTCATGCTCTGGCCCGGCGCTATGATGTGGAGATGCCGATCGCGGCACAGTTATATGAGGTTCTGTTTGCCGGAAAGGAACCAGCATTGGCGGTGAAAGAGCTGATGGGGCGGGGACGGACAAAAGAGTTGGAAGAGATCGTGCAAGGTTGGTAGCGTTTGGGCTTTTTTGCCTGTTGCAAGCCGTTTGTCAGCTTCATACTCTATAATAGCTTCAATCATTATCCATAAACTTGAGCACTGAAAACAAGGACAGGGGAATCAGTTGTGGCTTAAGTAAAGGATAATGACCCAGCCTTTCCTCCGCCTGAAAGGGCGGGGGTTTCTTAACGGATTTTCGGGAGCAGCCAGGACGTCCCTGAGCAAACGTTCCGGCGGTTCCCATTTGCCAAAAATAAAGGTAATGCCCAAAACGAGGCATTACCTTTATTTTTTTGACCGAAACAAGTTGGACATCATTTTTTGGAAAAGGGGCGAACGAATGATATTCATGATCTGCCCGATACTCATGTTTTGCAATAAAGGGGCAAACGGGATTCCCGGCGCTTCCTGTGACCGCCGGTTCTCATCAAATGGCGGCTGGATGACGGGAATGTTTTCATCAGGGTCGGCCGGGAAAGGACTGCTTTGATTTGTCTGCCACCCAGGAGGGGGATCGGGATTTCTTCTAAACGGTGGTAACATTCCCCGCCGGCCGGTCGGTGCGCCCGGATTCCTGCCGAAGGGCGGCAACAGGGAGAAGCGGCCTCCTCCCCTTCTTCCGGGGGCCATCATCCGGGAAGTCATCGCTAAGATCTGATAAGCTGAATCCATCATATTCTCCATCTTTTGTAACGATGTATTCAACTCCTTGATGGTGGAGCGAAAGGTCATAAACCCGTTCAATATTTTGGCGATGTTGATGGACGAAAGCTGGGATAAAAGAGAGGGTGATGTTGTGGCAGAGGATTTTGTTTTGCCCGGAGTGCCCGGGGATTTCGCCGGTAATTTTGAGCCGGTTCCTTTCTTTATGCTGCTCGGTTTTTTCCGGGAAGCGGTTTTTGGTATTTTCGTGCTCACTTGGCTTCCTCCATTCAGGCATTAGTCCATTTATCCTATGCATGAATAACGCCCCCGAACTGAGTCAGGTGTCCCGGCTCTTGGGTAGGCGATTGTGGATTTGCTATACTGGTGGAGATGAGAAGGAGGGATGCCCGTTGGATCTGATGATCATTTTGTTTCTGCTCGTCCTGATCAATCTGTTGATTGCCATCGCCAGGACATCGTCAAAAAAATGGCTCAGGGTCAGTTTGAATTCCGTGTCCTTTGTATTGCTGTTTGTATCTCTCTTGTTTGTTCTTCGCATGTTTTTGTGATCCAAGAAGCAGGAGGAGATGGATGTGGACGTTTTGTTGCGCAGGCTAAAATGGATCAGTCTGCTGATGATGACTTTTTTGCTTTCCGGGTGTATGTATCCGCAAGAGCGCCAACAGCAGCTCGATAAACTGGGGGAGCAGATTGCCACTGTCCAGTCGGCAGTATTGGCGTATCAACGGGAGCATCGCTGGTTGCCTTATCGTTATACAGAGGATGAATACAAACTGACAACAAAATATAAAGTGAATTTTCAGGAGTTGCAGGGCGGGTATTTGGCGGCGATCCCCCCGTCGGCATTTGAAGAGGGAGGACCTTTTATCTATGTACTGATCGATGTGGAAAAGAAACCGACGGTTCGGCTGTTTGATCTGCGCGTCAATGATGAAGTGGAAAAAGTTCAGCCCTATGTGACCGGCTATCATTCCAAGTACAAAAAGTGGCCGCTGGGACAAAAGATTTCTCCTCACTTTTTTACGATTGATTATGAAAAGTTGGGCATCAGCCCGGTGATGGTTCCCAGTCCCTATTCCAGCACGACACTGCCGCTCATCATGGATGATCAGGGCAAAGTTTATGTCGATTACCGGACAGATGTGATGCAAAAATGGCAAATGTCGAAAAATAAACCGGATGCAAACCAGGATCTGCGCCTGTGGATCGCGGAGGATTCATTCTATGTTCCTGCTTTTTCACCAGTGATGAAGATGAGAAATAATGAACCGGTATTTGTTCGGCAATCCTCCTAGCATACAAGGAAAAGTACTTACATAAAATGAAGAGACGGGAACGGGCTTCATGATCCAGGTCACGTGGAGAAGAAGCCCGGTTTGCTCTCTCCCGAACTGGAAAAGGGGTGAAATCGATGCTGCAAAGTATTTGGTTTCATCTCGTGGTAATCCCCGGGATTTTTTTGCTGGGCAGATTGTCTGCCACTGTGAAAATCGCCGGGTTTCGTGCGAAAAAGGTGCCCTCCCGCATGAAAAACGTGACAACTAACGAAAAAGAGACTGTGTAGGGTGGTTTTCACCCTGTTTTTTTTCATAAAGACTCATATTGGGAAGGTGCATTCATATATTAGTAGTGTCCAAGGTAAGGTCCGGGAGGGAGGGGTAGCCTTCGCACCGGCGACAGATCCAGCTGAGGGAGATCTTGAAGGAGGGAATTTCGTGGAGAAAGTAGATATCTTGCGAGATATTGCAGAGCGAACAGGAGGAGACATCTATCTGGGTGTGGTCGGTGCGGTGCGCACCGGTAAATCAACATTTATCAAGCGCTTCATGGAACAGGTTGTGATACCCAATATCGAAAATGAAGCGGATCGGACCCGGGCTGTCGATGAACTTCCGCACAGTGGTGCCGGGAAGACGATTACCACCATCGAACCGAAATTCGTCCCCAACCAGGCAGTGAAAATCCATGTGGACGAAGGGCTGGAGGTAAATATCCGCCTCGTTGATTGTGTCGGTTACGCGATTGAGGGGGCAAAGGGATATGAAGATGAAAACGGCCCGCGCATGATCACCACACCCTGGTTTGAAGAACCGATCCCGTTTCAGGAAGCGGCTGAAGTGGGAACGAGAAAAGTGATTCAGGAGCATTCCACCGTCGGAATTGTGATCACCACTGATGGAAGCATTACCGACATCTCGCGGGCATCTTATGAGGAGATTGAAGAGCGGGTTGTCAATGAGCTGAAAGAAGTGGGTAAACCGTTTATTCTGCTGCTCAATACTACCCAGCCCTACAGTGATTCCGTACGGGAATTGCAAAGTGAGCTGATCGAGAAATACGATATCCCGGTTCTTCCGGTCAGCGTCGCCAGCATGACCGAAGAAGAAATCCTGGGCATTATGAAAGAAGTCCTGTATGAATTCCCGGTTCACGAGGTGAATGTGAATCTGCCGAGCTGGGTAATGGTGCTGAACGAAGATCACTGGCTGCGTCAGGAATTTGAAAATTCCGTCCGGGAAACGGTGAAAGACATCAAGCGATTGCGCGATGTTGACCGGGTTGTCGGGCAATTTTATCAATATGATTTTATTGAAAAAGCAGCTTTGGCCGGGATGGATATGGGGCAGGGAATTGCGGAGATCGACCTGTATGCGCCGGATGAACTGTATGATCAGGTGCTGACAGAAGTCGTCGGGGTCGAAATTCGGGGAAAAGATCACTTGCTCGAGTTGATGCAGGAGTTCAGCATTGCGAAGCGGGAATATGACAAAGTGTCCGAAGCGCTGAAAATGGTGCGTACGACCGGCTACGGTGTTGCTGCTCCGGCATTGGAGGAAATGTCGTTGGACGAACCGGAATTGATCAAACAGGGAAGCCGGTTTGGTGTGCGTTTGAAGGCGACGGCCCCTTCCATTCACATGATCAAAGTAAATGTGACCTCCGAATTTGCACCGATCATCGGTTCTGAAAAACAGAGCGAAGAACTCGTTAATTATCTGATGCGTGACTTTGAAGTGAATCCGCTGAAAATTTGGGAATCCGATATTTTTGGCCGTTCGTTGAATCAAATCGTGCGTGAGGGAATTCAGGCCAAATTGTCGATGATGCCGGAAAATGCGCGATATAAGCTGCAAGAAACATTGGAGAGAATCATCAATGAGGGGTCTGGAGGATTAATCGCGATTATATTGTAAAGATTTGCAAAAGCGCGTCCCCGGCGCTTTTTTTATTTGAAATGCGGAAAATCGCAAAGATTCACTTGAACTTCCCATAAGTCTATATTAGTATAGGAGTGTCCCACGCATTGAAACCTGCTTTCTCCCCTTTTATAATAGGGAAAGAGCCGTGGATTTGTTTACGGAGGTGTGATGATGAACAAAACGGAACTGATCAATAAAGTAGCGGAAGCTACTCAAATGACCAAAAAAGACGCTGCAAAATCCGTTGAAGCAGTTTTAGATGCGATTACCGCAGCTCTTCGTGAGGGTGACAAAGTCCAACTCATCGGCTTTGGCAATTTTGAAGTGAAAGAGCGTGCCGAGCGTAAAGGCCGCAATCCGCAAACGGGTGAAGAAATCACGATTCCTGCATCCAAAGTACCTTCTTTCAAAGCCGGTAAACAACTTAAAGAAGAAGTAAACAAGTAAGCAGGATTGAATGGATCTCGGGACTACATAAATACCTGCAGAAAAAGGCCTCTTTACGAAGGGGTCTTTTTCGTTTTTGCGATTGAGCCGTGATTATTTGTGGTATAATGATTCGAGATAAAAATTGATTTCTTGCTTTACTGCAGATGAGGATGGAGGAACAATGATGGTTGATCATCGAAAAATTGAAGAAGCAGTGCGCATGATTTTGGAAGCGATTGGCGAAGATCCGAACCGCGAAGGTCTAATCGATACACCGGCACGTGTAGCCCGTATGTATGAAGAAATTTTTTCCGGACTGAAAGAGGACCCGAAGAAACATTTTTCTGTCATTTTCAGTGAAGATCATGAAGAGCTTGTCCTGGTGAAGGATATCCCGTTCTTCTCCACCTGCGAACACCATTTGGTTCCTTTCTTTGGCAAGGCGCATGTTGGATACATTCCCCGTGGAGGCCGTGTAACCGGATTGAGCAAACTGGCCCGTGCCGTTGAAACCGTCACCAGGCGTCCGCAACTTCAAGAACGCATCACCTCGACTGTGGCTGACTGCATCGTGGAGAAGTTGGATCCGCATGGTGTAATTGTCGTGGTGGAAGCTGAACATATGTGCATGACGATGCGCGGGGTGAAAAAACCGGGCTCCAAAACAATCACCTCCGCTGTCAGAGGTGTATTTGCCGAAGACGCGGCTGCTCGGGCGGAAGCGCTTAGCCTTATCGGATTAAAATAAAATTTTTAATAAACCTCTTGACACTTTCCCTTACCCGTTATATACTCATAATTGTCATCAGGCGATGGCAAAAAGTTGATACTTGACGGGCTATGGCGCAGCTTGGTAGCGCGCTTGCATGGGGCGCAAGAGGTCGTCAGTTCAAATCTGGCTAGCCCGACCAAAGGAAAGACTCTTCCTCATGGAAGGGTCTTTTTCTATGCATCTGTGTATTTATTCTATGTTAAACTATGTCTGAATTGAATTTGGGAGGGATTTCTTTGCAAGGATCTCATGCTGATTATATTGTGATTAAAGCCAAGGAAAATGGCGTCAATGTAATCGGATTGACCAGGGGGAAGGATACGCGCTTCCACCATTCCGAAAAACTGGACAAGGGTGAGGTCATGGTCGCGCAGTTTACAGAGCACACCTCAGCCATCAAGATTCGGGGCAAAGCGGTGATTATCACTCCTTTTGGCCAAGTGGAAACAGACAACTGAAAAAATGTCCCCGCCGGTCGTGCATGTTTTCCGGCTCGCACCGATACAATGGTGACAAGAGATCGGTGTAAGGGGAGATATGCGTGAAAACGTTCGCAATCCGGATGATGATGGCTGTCTTTGCCGCCGCTTTTCTGGCCGCCAGCGTGTCCGTTTTCCCGCTCTTCTACCAGAAGAAAGAGAATAAAAAGAGGGAAATTCCTGTTTTCAAATCCTCAAGTAAGCAGCTGCGAGCCGAGAATCTGGTTGATTTTATTAGGGACAGGCATTTTCAATTAACAGTGAAGAAAGTTGATTTGCAAAGGAATTTCCTCTTTTTGGAGCTTTCTCAGGAAAGAGTGAAAGAACCATTGATGTACCAGGAGATTTTGGCGTTGCTGAAGGCGGCGTTTACAGAAACAGAAAATATTGATCAAGTCCGCTTGTTCGTGCATCGGAATGACGGGGCGGACTTTTTGCTAACCGCCACCAGGGAAGAATTTAACAGAGATCCGGGACAGAAAAGAGCTGAAAAACAGCCGCCGGAGAAATATCTCAAATCGATGTTTCACGTGATCACATCCCCTGAGTGATGGAAAACAGCGGAAGAATGCCTATCTCCCCCAAAAGTATGATATACTAATCGCAGTGTTTGATCTTAAGTCCTCATGGGGGAACGTTTTTATGGCATGCGTACATAAAAAAGAGCTGAGAGAAATATTAGAGCAAATTGAAAAACATGCAGAAAATTCATATGTTCGGCAACAAATCGGGAGGCCAGATATCCCTGTTTTTTTTGTGCGCGTTTTGTATTTGATGTTACATGCGTACCAGCTGGAAAAAGAGAAAATTGCGCTGTACACGATTGCGACGACTTTGCTTAAAATGGGAATCGACTTGCACGAAACGGTGGAGACCAGTGCTCCCGAAGCGCTGCCCGGACAGCGAAAACAGCAGGTGACGGTATTGGCGGGGGATTATTACAGCAGCTTGTTTTACTATTTGCTGGCCAAAGAGAAGGAAACGGATGTGATCCATTGTTTGGCCGGGGCCATCTGTCGCATCAATGAGTGGAAAATGTCATTGCATCAGATGCGAAAAGCAGGGGCTCCCCTTACCGCGGAAATGGTCAAGCGGATCAAATCGATTTCGAGTGAACTGATTGCGGCATTGGCCGATTTTTTTCATGTTCGGAAAGGGTTTGCCTTTTCATGGCGGCCGGTTGCAGAAGAACTGCTCCTGTATGAAGAACTCCTGCGCTTTCCCGGACTCAGCTCAACGGAAAAACTTTTTTACTTGGAACAGAGCCGTTCGTCCTTGACCAACCTGTTGAACGGCTGGCCGGATTCGGAAAGCAAAGGCCAATTGGAAGAACTGGCCAAAGAGGTGTACGATAGCGTCGACAGGGGAGCCTGTCTGAAAGAGAGTGGTCAAGCATGAATGTTCGCGGGGAAGAAAAGACGAAATTTGTTCATGAGGTTTTCGAAAGCATCGCCAAAAATTATGACTGGATGAATACATTGCTAAGCTTCCGCATGCATAAGCTTTGGCGAAGATTTGCGATGAAAAAAATGGCGGTGAAGCCAGGGGATACCGCATTGGATGTTTGTTGCGGCACCTGCGACTGGACCATCTCCTTGGCGAAGTCATCCGGAACCGGACGAATCGTCGGCCTTGACTTCAGCGCAAACATGCTGAAGGTCGGGAAAGGGAAAGTGGAAAAGGCCGGATTGGACGGACAGGTGGAACTGATTCAGGGCGATGCGATGCAACTTCCTTTTCCCGATCATACCTTTGATCATGCCACGATCGGGTTTGCCCTTCGCAATGTTCCCGACATCGTCCAGGTATTGAACGAGATGAAACGGGTGGTAAAACCGGGAGGGCAAGTGGTTTCCCTGGAGCTTTCCAAACCGTCCTGGCCTCCTTTTCGCGCCGTATATTACCTGTATTTTGAGCGGATTTTGCCGCTGCTCGGAAAATGGTTTGCGGGCAGCTATGAACAGTATCGCTGGCTGCCGGAATCGCTGATGCAATTTCCCGGATATCATGAGCTGGCCAGGATCATGGCTGAGGATGTAGGATTGCAGGATGTTCAGGTCTATCCCCTCTCCGGCGGAATTGCGGCGCTTCACATCGGGCGCAAACCAGAGGTGGAATAGAAGGAAAGCAAGGTGGTTAAGGTGCTGAAAAAAATTAGGATCGTACTTGAAATGATTAAGTTTGAACACACCATTTTTGCACTGCCGTTTGCCTACATGGGGGCGGTTCTGGGCAGTCTCGAAGTGCGCGGTCATCTTCCGACCTGGGCGGAAATCGGCTGGGTTACATTGGCGATGGCAGGAGCAAGAAGTGCGGCGATGGCTTTGAACCGCTTGATCGACCGCCATATTGATGCCAAAAATCCGCGCACCGCAAACCGGGCCATTCCGGCCGGACTGGTTTCGGTTCCGTTTGTGTGGGGGTTTGTCATCGTTTCGTTTGCACTCTTGTTTCTGGCTGCATTCCAGTTGAATATGCTTGCGGTGGAATTGTTGCCGGTTGCTGTCTTTTTCCTGGTTTTTTACTCCTACACCAAGCGTTTTACCTGGACATGCCATTTTTTCTGCGGAATTTCGTCGGCGTTGGGGTCGCTCGGCGGATGGGTGGCGACCACGGGAGAAATCGATATGCTCTCACTCATTCTGTTTGCCTCCGTGGCATTATGGATCGGTGGCTTTGATGTGATCTATGCCTGCCAGGATTTGGAGTTTGACAGACAGGAGCGGCTTTACTCGCTTCCTGCCCGGTTTGGAATCAAGCGGTCGCTTTTTATTTCCGCATTGATGCATGTCGGTACCGCTGCCGGACTGATTGCCCTTTTGCTGCTGGGTGATTTGGGCTTGTGGTATGGCATCGGTGTGGTGATTGCCCTGATTATCCTCTTTTATGAGCATTCCATTGTTTCCGCTGATGATTTGTCCCGATTGAATACTGCCTTTTTCACGATGAACGGGGTTCTCAGCGTGATTGTTTTCGTCTTTACCATGCTCGATGTGTTAATCAGATAAGGCATCTGGTGTTTGGAGCCGGTTATTTCAAGAACGTTGCTGAGCAATTGCGATTACCGTAATGTTAAGGGATGCAGGGGTTGGTCTTGTCAGTTTTTGAATGGTGATTGTCCTTTAGCATGCGTTAACAGGGTGAAACGGATGAACTTGCAAGAAATTTATCTCAATCTGAAGAATGACTTAGAGCTGATCGAAAAAACGCTGACTGAGGCCATTCAGACCAGCGAGCAAATGTTATATGATTCGTCAAGCCATTTGCTTACAGCGGGCGGAAAGAGGATGCGCCCTGTTTTTGTTCTGCTGGCCGGTCATTTCGGGCGATATGACATTGAGAGATTGACAAAAGTGGCCGTGGCCTTGGAACTGATTCATATGGCCACACTGGTACATGATGATGTGATCGATGATGCCGATACCCGCAGGGGGAGACGAACGGTCAAAGCGGAATGGGATAATCGCGTCGCCATGTATACCGGTGATTATATCTTCGCCCGCGCTTTGCAGAAAATTACGGAGTGCAGGCCGCATGAAGTGCAGGCAATTTTGGCGACGGCGATCAACCGCATGTGCCTGGGGGAGATTGACCAAATGGCCGATTTGTTCAGCGAGTCGCTCTCTTTCAGGCGTTACCTGCGCCGGATCAAAAGAAAAACGGCGCTCCTGATGGCCACCAGCTGTTACTTGGGCGCGTATGTGAGCGGAGCGGAGCCGCGCTATATTCGTTCCCTTCAGGCGTATGGCTATTACGTGGGGATGGCGTTTCAGTTAACCGACGATGTGCTCGATTTTGTCGGAAACGAAAAAGTCCTGGGCAAACCGGCCGGAAGCGATTTGCGCCAGGGCAATGTGACCCTCCCGGTTATTTATGCGCTGGCCAAAGCAGGAACTTCAGATAAGCAAAAAATCACGGATTATCTCCGTTCCGGCGGGGGAGAAGGCAACTTGCCCGCGATTTTGGATCTGATCAAACGGCTGGGCGGAATTGAGTATACGCTGGATTTGTCCCGGCGGTATATGAAGAAAGCGATGCAATGTCTGTCGCTTTTGCCCGAATCGCATGAGCGTGAATCATTGCGACTGATCGGGGAATTTATCGTCAGCCGCTCATACTGAAAAGTGATATTCGGGTGCTGCCCGAGGGTGAAAGTTTTGGCAGAACCGGGAGGGGTGATGCCCCGCTGACCATCCGTTTGAAATAGCAGGGAGGTTTAGGGGCATCAGACACCACCTGCAACATATTTTCACAAAAATAAGGGAATTGGTTGCGTTTTCATTTCGATCTCTGTTACAATTTGGTGTGGTTACCTGGATTCAGGTGCATGCATCGATACATAGCAGTATGGGGGATTCATTTATGGAAAAAACGTTTATCATGGTTAAACCGGATGGAGTTCAACGCGGGCTGATCGGGGAAGTGGTTGCCCGTTTTGAAAAAAAAGGATTCCAGCTGGTGGCAGCAAAGTTGATGTCCGTATCAAGCGAATTGGCGGAACAGCATTATGCTGAACACAAAGAAAAGCCGTTTTTTGGAGAATTGGTTGATTTTATTACCTCGGGTCCTGTCTTTGCCATGGTGTGGCAAGGACCGAATGTGATCGCCACCGCCCGTCAAATGATGGGCAAAACCAATCCGTCTGAGGCACTGCCTGGGACGATTCGCGGCGACTTCGGGGTCAATGTGGGCATGAATATTATCCATGGGTCGGATTCCCAGGCGAGTGCAGAAAGGGAAATCGCCCTTTGGTTTGACGAAGCAGAACTCCTGTCCTACGAAAAAACGATTAACCGCTGGATTTGAAAATAAAAAGCACGGTTCACACGAATCGTGCTTTTTTTGGTTGGCAGGATTATTTTTTGATTTCTTTGACCATATTGGTAACAGAAAAAAGGATCGTTGCTTAAGAAGGAGGTGGACATCCTCTGCCTGCTGTCAACCTGCAAGTGTGCGGGTGATTTTTCGGTTCAAGCAGGCGGAAGGCAATATGGATATTCCGATGAGCCCCGACGAAGTGACCAAGCGAATCAAACATTTAAAACAGCAGGGAGTTTCCCTCAGCAAGAAAAAAGTAAAACAAATGGACCCGGAATTGATGCAAAGCGCCCTGTATTATTATCCCAGCTGGGACCACGCCGTCACCAGCAGTTTAAATATCAAACAGTAAGACCTGTAATCTCCTTCAGCCGGCTTTTTTGCCGGTTTTTTATTATTGACCGCGAACTTTTTTCAATTTCATCTCCCATCCCCTTTTTTTCTGTGTTATGATAACTATCAAATTTCAGGTCAAAAGAGTTGAGACAGAGAGGAAGATTTGAGATGAGATATTTGACCGCTGGAGAATCACACGGGCCACAGCTGACCGTGATCATTGAGGGATTGCCGAGCCATTTGCCTTTTGCCAAGGAAAAAATCGATTTTGAACTGGCCAGGAGACAAAAGGGGTATGGCCGGGGACGGCGGATGCAGATTGAAAAAGACCAGGTGAAAATCATGTCGGGCGTGCGTTTTCAGCAAACGACAGGCGCTCCGGTTACCCTGGTGATTGAGAATCGCGATTTTACGCATTGGCAAAAAGTGATGGGGGTTGATCCGATTCCGGAAGAAGCGGAAAAAAGGCGGATTTCGCGGCCTCGTCCCGGGCATGCCGATCTCAATGGCGCGATCAAATACGGCCACCGCGATCTGCGGGATGTTCTGGAGCGTTCCAGCGCGAGGGAAACGGCGGCGCGCGTGGCTGTCGGTGCGGTTGCCCGCCTGATTTTGGAGGAATGCGGCATCAAACTTGCCGGTCATGTTCTGCGGATCGGGGATGTTGCGGCGGAACCGGTCGATCTGCCGCTGGAGGAAATGAGACGGGTGGCTGAGGATTCGCCGGTGCGTTGCCTTGATAAAAAAGGGGAGCAGGCGATGATGGAAGCGATTGACCGTGCCAAAAAAGAAGGAGATTCCCTGGGAGGGATCGTTGAAGTGGTGGTCGAGGGGGCTCCGGTCGGTTTGGGCAGTCATGTCCACTGGGATCGCAAGCTCGATGCCCGCATCGCTCAGGCGGTTGTCAGCATTAATGCGTTTAAAGGCGTCGAATTTGGGCTCGGATTCTCCATGGCTTCCCTTCCGGGATCAGAAGTTCATGACGAAATTATGTGGGAGGAGGGGAAAGGTTTTTACCGCGCAACGAATCGCCTCGGCGGATTTGAAGGCGGGATGACGACCGGCGAACCGATTATCGTGCGCGGGGTGATGAAGCCGATTCCCACCCTGTACAAACCGCTGAAAAGTGTGGATATCGATTCCAAAGAACCATTTGAGGCCAGCATTGAGCGCTCTGACAGCTGCGCCGTTCCCGCAGCCTGTGTCGTGATGGAAAATGTGGTCGCATGGGAAATCGCCAATGCCCTTTTGGAAAAGTTCCCGGCTGACACGATGATGGAATTGACAGAACAGGTGAAGCGCTATCGGGAAAGGACGGCCCAATTCTGATGAAAACGTTGACGGTTTCCTTGGAACGGACATCTTATCCCATCTACATTGGCTCGGGCACGTACCAGCAATTGCCTGCTTTGCTCAAGAAACATGGCGTGAGCCGGGATCGCACCATCATGCTGGTCAGCGACACCCATGTTGGTCCGCTTTATACCGGGAAAATCCAGGAAATATTGCAGCAGGCTGGTTACCGGGTCGGTCTCAGTCTGATTCCCGCGGGAGAAGAGAACAAAAACCTGAAAGAATTTGAACGGGTGATTGGAGATTGCCTTCGATTCGGGTTGACCCGGCGAAGCGTGATCTTGGCTTTGGGCGGCGGTGTGGTCGGCGATTTGGCGGGATTCGTCGCGGCCAGCTATATGCGCGGGATTCCCTTCGTTCAGCTCCCCACTTCGCTGTTGGCTCATGACAGCAGTGTCGGAGGAAAAGTGGCGGTAAACCATCCATTGGGAAAAAATTATATCGGTGCTTTTCATCAGCCGCTCATGGTCGTCTTTGATGTGGATACATTAAAAACCCTGCCCCAAAAAGAGGTCGTTTCCGGCTTCGCGGAGGTGCTAAAACACGGCCTGATCTGGGATGAATCTTTTGTTTCCTGGCTGGAAGATCGTGCCGGGGAACTGCTTGGCTTGGAAACCGAACCGTTGATCGAAGCGATTTACCGCGGCTGTCAGGTGAAAACGGCGGTTGTGTCCCAGGATGAGCGGGAGGCAGGAATCCGGGCGATTTTAAATTACGGGCATACAATCGGCCATGCACTCGAAGCGGTATCCGGTTATCGCACCTTCACGCACGGAGAAGCGGTCGCCATCGGAATAGCCGGTGCGGCGCGCCTGAGTGTAAAGGTCGTCGGAGCCTCTCCCGCGCTGGTGGAACGCACGGAAGCGCTGCTCCAGGCATTTTCCCTGCCGGTGCGCATGGAAACCACCTGGCCGGCAGAAGATTTGCTTGAAGCGATGAAACGCGATAAAAAAGTGCAGAGCGGAGAATATACATTTGTGCTTTCCCCGCAGATCGGACGTGTCGAATTGGTGCGCGGAGTCGCCGAAGAACCGATTCGCGAGGTGTTGAAGGAGCTTCGCCGGGCATAAGGATGATTATCCGGACGGCAGTGAAATTGGGTTATTGACAGAAAAACACAAGTTCGATACAGTTTTAGATGAGACGAGAAAAAGAAAATCATTCAGTTTGTGAGAGAGTGTTTTTATTTTACCTTGTTTTGTACATTTCAGAGGGTTTAGTTTAGCTGAGCAGAGAATGGATATAGCGTAGTTTGAGCTGAGTGGAGGCTGTTCACATATATTTTCGCCAGAACCAAAGCAGCTCTGCTTTGGTTTTTATTTTTCCTCCATTCTTCCCCTATATCCTTTCTCTCTTCTTGCCGACAGAAGAGGAGGGAGTTCATTGATTTACCCCGATTTGCAGGAGGCCGTGAAACTTGCCAGAGATTTTTCGGTCATCCCTGTTTGCAAAACGGTTCTTGCCGATACGGAAACCCCGATTCGATTATATGATCGTGTAAAAGATCAGCCGTACTCTTTTTTGCTTGAAAGTGTTGAAGGTGGAGAAAGATGGTCGCGCTATTCGTTTGTCGGCTCATCCCCGTGCCGGGTGATTAAGAGCCGGGAAGGGCGAATGGCGATTCGCGACCAGAGAGGGGAACGAACAGCGGTCACTTCCGATCCGCTTTCCGACTTGAACGAACAACTGGCCGCGTATCGTTCCCCGGTATATGACGGGTATCCGCCGTTTTTGGGAGGGGCGGTCGGATATTTCGGCTATGAAATCGTCCGCTTTTTTGAACCGGCCCGTCCAGTGGCAAAGCAGGCCGGTCTGGAGAATTCCGCTTATGATCTTCATTTTATGGTGATGGATCGCTTGCTGGTGTTTGATCATCTCAAACAAGAAGTGATTTTTATCCAGCACTTGCAGGTGCCAAAGAACGGCTCGCAGGCCGAATTAAGGGAGCGATACGAAGAGACGGTCAAAGACTTGGAACGCTGGGCAAACGAGCTTCTCAGTAAGCCCGTTTCCGCCACCTTCAGCGGTGTCACCATCGACCGTGAACCGGTGGATTTAAGCAGCGTCACGGCCAATCTCAGTAAAGAAGCGTATGTGAAGATGGTGGAAAAAGCGAAGGAATATATTCGCGCCGGGGATTTGTTTCAAGTGGTTTTATCGCGGAAACTGACGTGGGCGCCGGCTCCCGACCCGTTTGAAGTATACCGTGTATTGCGGGTGCTCAATCCTTCTCCGTACATGTATTATTTGCGGCTTGGCGAGGAAACGATTGTCGGGACCTCTCCGGAATTGCTGGTGCGGGTAACCGGCGGGCGCGCAGAGACCCGACCGATCGCCGGCTCAAGGCCCCGGGGCAAAACGGCGGAGGAAGAGAATCGATTGTTGGAAAATTTGCTGGCCGATGAGAAGGAACGGGCGGAACACGTGATGCTGGTCGACCTGGGACGGAATGATTTGGGCCGGGTTGCTGACATCGGCAGTGTGACGGTAACGGATTTTATGACAATCGAAAAGTATTCTCACATTATGCACTTGGTCTCCCATGTGGAGGCAAAGCTGAAGGAAGGGAAAGTCCCTGCCGACGCGTTTCGCGCCTGCTTTCCGGCCGGAACCTTATCCGGGGCTCCCAAGATCCGGGCTATGGAGATAATCAGCGAGTTGGAACCCGATTTGCGGGGGGTTTACGGCGGAGCCATCGGTTATCTCAGTTTCACCGGAAATTTGGATACATGCATCGCCATTCGTACGATTTATTTTCACAAGGGACAGGCGACGGTGCAATCCGGAGGCGGCATCGTGGCGGATTCCGATCCGGAGCTGGAATTGCAGGAATCGGTAAATAAAGCGATGGGGATGCTCAAAGCACTGGAACTTGCCGCAAAAAGGACGGTGGGGCTGTCGTGTTGAGGGATTTGCTCAGAAAGATGGTGGAAGGAAAGCATTTAAGCAGACAAGAAGCCCGTCAGGCGATGGAGGAAATGATGAACGGAGAGGCTACTCCCGCTCAGATGGGCAGCTTTTTAACCTCCCTGCGCATGAAAGGGGAAACGGCAGAAGAAATCATCGGGTTTGCCCAGGGACTGAGGGCCCGGATGACCGGATTTGAAGGGGAAATTTCCCATGCGGTCGATACGTGCGGAACCGGCGGGGACGGAGGACAGACATTTAATATCTCCACCGCAGTCGCTTTTGTTGCCGCTGCGGCCGGCGTTCCGATCGTGAAACACGGAAATCGCGCTGTTTCCAGCAAGAGCGGAAGTGCCGATGTATTGGAAGCGCTGGGGATCGAGATTCATCACAGTGCTAAAGAAGCGGAGTTGATGTTGCAGGAAACGGGAGTTTGCTTCCTGTTTGCCCCGCTGTACCATCAGGCGATGAAAAATGTGATGCCCACTCGTACGGAACTGGGATTTCGCACGATTTTTAATCTGCTCGGTCCCCTTGCCAATCCGGCTGGTGTGCAATATCAGCTGCTCGGTGTGTACGATCCGGAATTAACGGAGAAAGTGGCCTGTGTCCTGCAGGAACTGGGGACGAAAAAGGCGCTTGTCGTGGCCGGACTGGACAGATTGGATGAAATTTCTGTTTCGGCTCCCACCCGAATCAGCGCTCTTGACGGAGACAAGGTGGTGACTTTTGAAGTAATTCCGGAAGACTTCGGGATATCCAGGTCGCCGATCACCGCAGTCAAGGGGGGGACGGCACAGCAGAACGCGGCGCTGATTGCGGATATTTTCAGCGGGAGACGGGGAGCTCCGCGCGATATCGTCCTCTTGAATGCGGGTGCGGCCCTGGTCGTGGGCGGCAAGGTGTCCACTTTGACAGAAGGGGTTCAGATGGCCCGGGAAACCATCGATTCAGGTATGGCGGCAAAAAAACTGCAACAAGTGATTCGGATGTCACGGGAGGTACGCTATGTTTCTTGAAAAAATCGAAGAGTGTAAAAGGGCGGAAATCGCCAAACTGCGGGAACGATTCGGCAAAGAGGATTGGGATCGTGCGCGGCGGATGCCGCCAGGTCGTTCTTTGCAGGCGGCCCTGAGCAAGCAAACCGGACTTTCCCTGATTGCCGAGGTGAAACCGGCTTCTCCTTCAAAAGGAGTGATCCGGTCGGAGGTGAATCCGGTTCAGGTGGCCAAAGGGTATGAAAATGGAGGAGCGGCCGCTGTTTCCGTGTTGACGGACGTTTCCTTTTTTTACGGAAATCCGGAATCGCTCCGAGCGGTAAAAGAAGCAGTGCAAATTCCGGTGCTTCGCAAAGATTTTATTCTCGATCCGCTTCAGGTGCTGGAGAGTAAATTGCTGGGAGCCGATGCGATTTTATTGATCGTGGCTCTGCTGGAGGAAGACCGGTTGCAGGAATTAAGCTCGATTGCTCACCGTCTGGAGATGGAAGTGCTGGTCGAGGTGCACGCAGAAAAGGAGATCCCGGCTGCGACCCGGTGCGGGGCGGATGTGATCGGCATTAATAACCGCAATTTGCATACGTTTGTCACTGACCTTGCCACCACTGAACGTTTGCGGCCGCTGATATCCGCTTCGGTTCCGGTGATCGGGGAAAGCGGCGTTTTCTCCATCGGAGACGCGAAGCGCATGCTGGCCGCCGGCGTGGACGGATTGCTCATCGGTGAATATTTGATGCGGCAAACTGATCCGGGGGCAGCAGTTAAGGAATTGATCGAGGGTACACGGTATGAATAAAAACATTTCTCTTAAATTTTGCGGTTTTTTTGCTGAACCGGATGTGGAAAAGGCCGTTCAATTTGACATTGATGCGATCGGATTCATCCTTGTCCGCGGCCGAAAGCGTTCGGTTGAACGGGAAATGCTGCCGAAACTGGTGCGCAAGGTTCCGGCCGGAATCTGGACGGTTGGTGTGCTGCAAAACCCGTCTCTCAGGGAGATGGAAGAATGGCTTTCCGTGGCTCCCTTAAGCGCCATTCAACTGCACGGTGAAGAAACGCCGGAGTTTTGCCGCACGGTGAAAAAAGCATTTGGCGTGCGGGTGATTAAAACGTTTCATGTTACCGGCCGCATTGCCGGCGAAGAGCGAATTGCCCAATATGCGCCGTGGATTGATGCGGCGCTCCTTGATACCGGAACGTCGGGAGGAAGCGGTCAGGCTTTTGACTGGAATCAGATTCCGCCTTTTTATGAGGAGTGCCGGAGGGCGGGAGTCCCGCTGTGGGTGGCAGGCGGTTTGAATGTTCGGAATGTCAGGTCGCTCATCACGCGTTATCCGTTGGATGGCGTTGATGTTTCCAGCGGGATCGAAGCAGATGGAGGAAAAAAGGCCGAATTGATGGCAAAGTTTGCGGAAAGGGTGAAGCGGAATGAAGACAGATGAAAAACTGGGCGGTCAGGGGAAGGCGACGACGTGGAGATTTGGCCCTTTCGGCGGCCGTTTTGTGCCGGAAACGACGATGAATGCGCTGATCGAATTGGAGCAGGGATTTCGCGAAGCCTTGGCAGATCGCGAGTTTATGAACAATTGGAGAGAGAGGCTTGAGGAATATTCCGGCCGCCCCACCCCGCTCACATTTGCAGAGCGGCTGACCGATTATGCCGGAGGAGCCCGCATCTACCTGAAACGCGAAGACCTGAACCATACGGGCGCCCATAAGATTAATAATGCCCTGGGCCAGGCGTTATTGGCCAAACGGATGGGCAAAAAGAAACTGATTGCGGAAACCGGTGCCGGGCAGCACGGGGTGGCTACAGCGACCGTCGCTGCCCTGCTCGGACTTGATTGCGAAATCTATATGGGCGAAGAAGATGTGAAAAGGCAGCAGTTAAACGTGTTTCGCATGGAATTGCTGGGGGCCAGGGTGGTTCCGGTAACTTCCGGTACCCGGACATTAAAGGATGCGACCAATGAGGCGCTAAGGCAATGGGTTGCCCAGGTGGATCGCGCCTACTATCTGATCGGTTCTTCCGTTGGACCCCATCCTTATCCGTTGCTGGTCAAAATGTTTCAGCGGGTGATCGGGGATGAGACGCGGGCGCAACTTTTGGCTGCCGAAGGAAGGCTGCCCGATGATGTAGTCGCTTGTGTCGGGGGTGGAAGCAATGCGATTGGGATGTTTACCGCATTTGTGGAGGACGAGACGGTTCGCCTGCACGGAGTCGAAGCGGCGGGAAAAGGTGTTGATACTTCCTTCCATGCTGCTTCTTTAAGTAAAGGCCGCCCCGGAGTTTTGCACGGGATGTACAGCTATTTCCTCCAGGATCAGCACGGACAAGTGACACCAGCCCACTCGATATCCGCCGGTCTCGATTATCCCGGTGTGGGTCCTGAACATGCTTTTTTGAAGGAAACGGGCCGCGTTCGCTATACCTATGCCACCGATGAAGAGGCGCTTGATGCCGTGGGGCTTCTCTGCCGGACGGAAGGAATCCTGCCTGCGCTCGAATCGGCGCATGCCGTGGCGGAAGCGGTCAAAATCGCCCGTAAGCGGAGCAAAAATGAAATAGTGGTCATCTGTTTATCCGGCCGCGGCGATAAAGATGTGGAAACCATCAGCAGCGCAGGAAGGAGGAGCGGAGAATGAATCGCCTGACAGAAGCATTTCAGCGCAAAGAAGAAGTCCTCATTCCATTTATCTCTTGCGGGGATCCGAGTTTGGACGTTACCCGTGAACTGATTCACTGCCTGGCTGAAGAAGGCGTGCTGGCGATTGAACTGGGGGTTCCTTTCTCAGATCCGATAGCGGATGGCCCGGTGATTCAAGCGGCTTCCGAACGGGCGCTCGAAAATGGGGTAACGCTGGTCGATGCCCTGGAAATGGGCAAAAAAGTAAGAGAAGACGGAGTGGAAGTTCCGCTTATTCTCTTTACTTATGCAAATCCCGTTTTTCAATACGGGCTGGCAGCGTTGGTTCGCGATGCGGTCGCTGCCGGATTTGACGGGATCATCGTACCTGATCTTCCGTTTGAGGAAAGTGAGGAATTAAGGCAGTACGGGCAAAAAGCGGGACTGGCTGTCATCCCGTTGGTCGCTCCGACTTCCAGACAGCGGATTGCCGATATTGTCGCTTCGGCACAAGGGTTTGTTTATTGTGTGTCGTCGCTCGGCACAACCGGGATGCGACACGGATTTTCCGGGGAAGTCGATGAATTTTTGCAGACGGTGCGCTCATTGAGCCCGGTTCCGATCGCGATTGGGTTTGGGATTTCGGAATCGAAGCACGTGGCTCATTTCCGGAAACGGACCGATGGCGTTGTCGTGGGAAGCGCTTTGGTTAAACGGATTGGAGAGCTTCAATCGTCACTTGTTTCCGAGAACAGCCGAAAGCGGGCACTAAGCGAAGTGAAAGCATTTGTCAGACAGCTGAAAACGGAGTAAGATAGAGGGAAAAAAAGAGAGGGATCATGAGATGCAACCGAAGGCGACCGTCCGGGGATTGCCTGTTTACCAACCGGGTAAGCCCCTGGAAGAAGTAAAGAGAGAATTGGGATTGGAGGAAGTGATCAAACTGGCCTCCAATGAAAACCCGTTTGGTTGTTCACCAAAAGTTTGGCCTGCGCTGGCCGGGGAGCAAGGACGCTTTCACCTTTATCCCGAGGGCCTGGCTCCGGAACTGCGGGAGAAGCTGGCCGAGCATCTGGAAACGGACCCCCGCAGGATTATCTTCGGGAATGGTTCGGATGAAGTAGTGCAAATGATTGCCCGCGCTTATCTGGAACCGGGAACGGAGTCGGTGATGGCCGACCGCACATTCCCGCGCTATGAGACGGTGGTGCGGATCGAAGGGGCGACTCCGGTGAAAGTGCCGCTTAAAAACGGGGTGCATGACCTGGAGGGAATGTTGGAGGCGATCACTGAGAAAACGCGGGTCGTCTGGATTTGCAATCCCAACAATCCGACAGGGACCATTGTCTCCGGTGATGATCTGAGCGATTTTCTAGACCGGGTCCCGGAGCACGTGCTGGTTGTCATTGATGAAGCTTATTATGAGTACGTGACTGATCCGTCCTATCCTGATTCCTTATCCTTGCTTGATTACAATCCGCAGATCGTGGTCTTGCGCACGTTCTCCAAAATTTATGGGTTGGCGGCATTTCGCATCGGCTACGGTGTGGGCCATCCCGATGTGATTACCGAGCTCAACCGCGTTCGCGAGCCGTTTAATGTCAGCCGTCTGGCACAAACTGCAGCGATCGCCGCACTGGAAGATCAGTCGTTTGTCGTTTACTGCCGCAACCAGAACAGGCTCGGACTGAAAAAAATAACGGAGAAACTGGAGGAATGGGGGCTGGGCTATTACCCGGCACACGGGAACTTCCTGTTGATCGATACCGGTTTCCCGGCGGGCGAAGTGTTTGAGGCTCTCCTGCGTCAAGG
This sequence comes from Thermoactinomyces sp. CICC 10521, assembly GCF_016055135.1. Classification (NCBI taxonomy): domain Bacteria; kingdom Bacillati; phylum Bacillota; class Bacilli; order Caryophanales; family Thermoactinomycetaceae; genus Thermoactinomyces; species Thermoactinomyces sp. CICC 10521. The sequence goes on from NZ_JAECVZ010000011.1 coordinate 42,720, forward strand.
GGTGATCGTGCGGTCGGGAGAAGCGCTTGACTTCCCGAGACACATTCGGGTAAGCATCGGAACACAGGAAGAGAACGAACGCTTTTTGCACAGCTTGGCCGAATTTCTGAAAAAGAAAGGAACGATTCCAAGCAATGCCTGAAAAAATAGCCGTACTCGGAATCGGGCTGATTGGCGGTTCATTGGCGTTGGGACTGAAAGAGCGAACAAATGTCACTGTGATTGGCTTTGACAGAAACGAGCAGGATTTGCAGTTTGCCAAAGCCATCGGGGCCATCGATGAAGGCACCACGAAGTTGGACAAAGCTGTCCGGGATGCGGATGTGGTCATCATCGCCCTTCCTGTCGGGAAAATCAAACAGACAATTGAAGAGCTGAACTTGTTGCCTTTGAAAGAAAACTGCATCGTGACCGATGTCGGCAGTACAAAAGCGGAAATAGTGCGCAGCGGCCGGAAGCTGAGCGGCCGCGGAATCACTTTTATCGGCGGCCATCCGATGGCGGGTTCACATCAATCGGGCATCAAGGCCGCCCGATCTTTATTGTTTGAAAATGCCTATTACGTCTTGACTCCGGAACCGCACACATCCCTCGCCGCCGTCCAGAAATTGAGCCGTTTGCTCGCGCTTGCGACGAAAGCGGAACTGGTGATTATGGATCCTGTGCACCATGACCGCATTGTCGGTGCAATCAGCCATTTGCCTCATATTATCGCCGCCGGGCTGGTCAATATGGTGGGGGATTACAATGAGGATAACGAATGGTTTCATCGTCTGGCGGCGGGCGGGTTTCGCGATTTGACCCGGATTGGGGCCAGCCATCCGATCATGTGGCGGGATGTGTTGCTCACCAACCGTGAAGAACTGATCAAATTGATGGATGACTGGATCGAGAGAATGGCAAGGGTGCGTTCAGCGATCATGGAAACGGATCCGGAGTGCATCGAACATTTTTTCACCCGTTCCCGGGCCATTCGCAGCAAGCTTCCCGACCGGAAAAAAGGAATACTGGAACGTCGTTACACCCTCTATGTCGACGTTCCCGACCGGCCGGGGATCATCGGAAAGGTGGCTACCCTGCTCGGTGAAAAAGAGATCAATATCAGCAACCTGGAAGTGATGGAAAACCGCGAAGAGATCCCCGGTGTGCTGAAATTGACCTTTAAACAGGAAAAACATTATCAAAACGCGATCATGGCATTGCGCGAGGCAAACTATGTCGTATTTGCAGAGGAAGAACGATTGGAGGAAGTCAGCGTATGATTCGTACATCGCGTCTTGGGCCGTTTCGATTGACGACGAAGGTTCCCGGCGATAAATCGATTTCCCACCGTTCCGTCATGTTTGGCTCGATCGCCGAAGGAGTCACGGAAATCGAAGGATTTTTACTGGGTGCGGATTGCTTGAGTACCATTCACTGTTTCCGTCAGATGGGGGTGGAGATTGAGCGGACATCTCCCACTTCCGTACGAGTCAAAGGAAAAGGTTTTGCAGGTCTGGCCGAGCCTCGTGTGCCGCTGGATGTCGGGAATTCAGGAACCACGATCCGGCTTCTGCTCGGCATTCTCGCCGGCAGTTCGATTTTTGCCACGCTGGTCGGGGACGAATCAATTGGCCGCCGTCCGATGGGACGAGTGGTAAAACCATTGCGCCGGATGGGAGCCGTGATTGACGGACGGAGAGATGGAAGCTATACACCGCTGGCAGTCCGGGGAAGCAAACTGACGGGGATTCGTTATGAAAGTCCGGTGGCCAGCGCACAGGTGAAATCGTGTCTGTTGCTGGCCGGTTTAAAAGCAGAAGGGATGACAACCGTCATCGAGCCAAGCCGTTCGCGTGACCATACGGAACGGATGTTGCCGGCGTTCGGTTGCCAGGTGGAGGTGCGCGACCGGGAAGTCTCCCTCGCCGGCGGACAGCATTTGTCCGCAGCAAGGGTACAAGTTCCCGGTGATATTTCTTCAGCCGCTTTTCTGCTGGCTGCAGCGCTGGTCGTTCCCGGGGCGGAGGTGACGATTGAGGATGTGGGACTCAATCCGACGCGGACGGGAATTTTAGATGCCCTGGCCATGATGGGGGCTAAAATTCAAATTGAAGAAACGGGCAGCTGGTGCAATGAGCCGGTGGGACGCGTGACGGTGACCGCCGGTGAGTTACAAGGTGCGACGATCGGTGGCGAACTGATTCCACGGCTCATCGATGAAATCCCGATCTTGGCCGTGGTCGCCACCCAGGCGAAGGGAACCACCGTCATTAAGGACGCTGAAGAACTGAAAGTGAAGGAAACCAATCGGATTGCGACGACGGTGAACGAACTCCGAAAATTGGGGGCCAAAATCGAGGAGACAGAAGACGGAATGATCATTGAAGGGCCGGTCGTTTTATCCGGGGGAAGATGTGACAGCCACGGCGACCACCGGATTGGCATGGCGATGGCTATTGCCGGGCTGGCGGCAGAACAGGAAGTGATTGTCGAGCATACGGAGGCCATCGATGTATCGTTTCCCGGATTTGTCAATAAAATCCATGAGATGGAATTAAATCAAATCAGAAAATTAGGAAAAACATATTGACCTTGTCCGACCTGCTTCGTATAATGGGAAATACAGTATGGTTTCTCTCCACTCCTATCCAATATTGTACGTCCTGTGCACACCGCCCTTGATCAGGGGCGGTTCTTTTTTTATGCGTTTTGTCATAATGGTGTGATGAGGTGGTGGTTGTCTATGATGAAGCGCTATCGGCGCATCGGGGCAGAAATTTTTTTGACTGTGGCGGTGGTGATCAGCTTAAAGCAATGGTTTTTTCCTTTTCTGATATCCTTGTGGTTTCATGATTCCCTTATTGCTGATATGGTCACAGAATGGACGGTTCTGATCGTCGGAGCGTTTACTTTTTTTATCTATCTGGGGCTTGGATCTTCCGCAAAACACGTCCATCATTTGCCGATGCGACAGTCGATTTTGGGATTCGTCATCTTCCATTTACCCTTATTGTTGGAAAATGCGCCGCTTGTTCAATCCTTTTGTCGCGATTGGAAAAATTTGCTCGGAGACCTGCTCGTATTATTTTTTCCTTGGCATTTTTTTAGTTCTCTCGAGATTTTTATGGTTTACCTGCTCCTCTTTCTGTTTGGCCGCGTGATTAAAATTACCGATTTGGACGAGGAGAGAGCAGGAATGAAAGAGGAACGGCTTCATCAATCGACTTTTTGACTTCCACCTGAGTCTATCTTCCTTTCGTTTCGTCCACAATAAGGATAACTAGCGACAGAAGGGAAGATCAGACTATGCGGATGGCGGACTGGCTTACATATACCGACATTGAACATTTGAAACAAATGAACCGCTATTACGGCTGCCAAAGCCGTGGGTCTCATTCCAAACGGGATTTAATCTGTTCGCTGCTGCAGATGATGGGAAAAAAGAACTACATAAAGGAAATGATTTTGAAGCTCACGACGGCGGAAAAGCTTTTTTTGGAACAGGTGGTTCTGGATCAAAGTCCCAGTTTTACAATGGAGGAATTGCTTGCCAAAGGGAGGGCGGCCCTGAGGGGAGAAGAGGGAGAACCGCGGAAGCTCATCGTAAGCGCATTGAAACGAGGTTGGTTGTTTCCCGGTTATTCACACCAAACGCAATATCTCTATCATGTGCCTTCCGACATGAGAGACCGGGTGTTGGATATTTTGGCTGAACCTTACAGAAACAGCAGGGATGTGCGGAAAACGCCTCCTTCCTTTTACCGGGACGAGAGCGGGCAAATCGTTGCAGATCTGTATCATTTTCTTGATTTTTTGGCGAAAGAGATCGTGCGGGTTACTGCCAGTGGTTCAATGTATAAACAACAGCAAAAACAGTTATTCAAAACTTTTTATATTGAAGAAAAACCTTTGGAACATAAAGGCCCCCGCTTCGGTTTCGGCAGATGTTATCACCTCTATCCTGATCGCTTCGCCTTTCTGTACGATTATGCCTTTTATCAGGGGTATTTTATCGAAAGTGAAGAAGGATATTTATGTTTAACAGATGCTGGTTCCGGGAAATTAAGAAGCAAAGAAGACCAAGGAAAACAAATGTTGCGTTTTTGGCTTCGGCTCTATCGCAAACCGATTCCGCATCTGCCCATGGTGGTCCGCTGGATCACTCTGCTCGGTTACCCGGGCTGGATTCGCACTGAAGCGGTTTATCAGGCGGTGGAGCCTTGGTTATCCCCTTATTTCTACGAGACGAAAGAGAGCCTGTTTCAGAAAATAGTGCAGATGCTGGTTCATCTCGGTGTTCTCGCGCTGGGATGGGATGAGGAAACTTCCTATGTTTCCTTGACTGCTTCGGGAATCAAATGGTTGAGGGGAATCGTTGCGTTTCGCGAACAGGCGATCGAGGACGGATTCATAAAAGAGGGTTCCGAAGCAGGAAATCAGTAAAAATGGGTCGAATCAATTATTACGGAAACAGAAACTTCACCCTTCTGGGAACATACAGTGAATCAACTTCAACTTTGCTTGTGTCTTAAGGGGTTGGGAAGGATGAAGAGCAAGGTCTCGGTGGCTGAGAAAAAGGAATTCATCCACTGGTTTTTGCAGAAATACGAACTGCAAAAAAAAGAAGCAGCATGGCTTCTCAGCTACCTGTCCTCAAGCGACGAACTTCTCAAACGCGTTCATTTTGTTGACCATGTTCGCCATCTGCCGAAATCGATGATGATTTCGACCAAGTGCAGCAAGATGGTTTCTTTTCGGTTTACGAAGAACAAGCGAGTAGGCGCTGATGTGGAAACCGCCTTTTACGATATTCGGACCTATCCGCATGAAGATTTATATATCGGCCTCTATTTTAAAGATCGGGCGAAATCACCCGAATATGCCGCGGTATTGGAGGTTAATCCCATGGAGAAACATGACTTGGTGCAAGATCACTTGCTAAGTCTGTTCGCGGAGATGCTTCTTGACCAGGCGGTAAAAGATTTCCAGCGGCGTGAATTGTATAAAAAGATTGATCATGCCCTTGAAGAACGGGACGAACAAGCGTTTTTACAGCTCAGCGAACAATGGATTAAAATACTGGAGTCCTGATGTCAGATTCGATATAATGCTCAGCAGAAGTTGCTGGGCATTTTTATTTTTCCGGAAAAGAGGGCAAAATATGAGATGGAAACGAATGAATGAGAACGAGTGGAAAGAAGTTGCAGCTTTTGTTGATACGCTCCTGATCCCGGTTCATTCCCTGACCCTGAGGGAGAAGGCGGTCGAAGCGGGGGACAGCCGTCTGGTCGAAGCGGTGGCGGAAGAGCTGGAAAAAAGTTTGACGGGGCGGATTCTGCTGCTCCCTTCAATTTCATATATTGGTCAAAATCCTGATGTATTTAAAGCCTACATCAGTGAAATAATAAGAGAGATGAATCAATCAGGATTCTATTATCTGGTGCTGATCGCCGGCCCGAATCAGGGTTTTTTGACCGACTGGCTGGAAGATGAACCGCCGGGCGGCTTCATTTCCACCGTCTGTCATGTCGTAAACCGTTCCGAAGGACAGCCCGCTGAAGAGGCATTGGAGTCGGAACACGGGGAACTCTTTGAAAAAGTACTAAATATGTGGCAAAATCATTCATAAATTTTCAAAAAAAAGTATTAATATTGTCGGCTTAAAGTCATGACAGTTTCTTGACTTTTAAGGAATTAATTCGCTATCATGGTATATGTCCTAGTAAAAGATAGGTGTTCTAGCATAATAAGATTCCGGTCCGAGTGGACGGTTCGAAAGCCGTATAGAAGGAGGTCGGACACGTGAGCAAAAAAGTTTCCCGCCGTCAGTTTTTGACCTACACGCTGGGTGGGACAGCCGGGTTTCTGGCTTCGGGAATGCTCTTTCCGATGGTTCGCTTCGCCATTGACCCAATTCTTAGAAAAGGGGAAAAAGGCAATTTTCATGACGTGAACCTGAAAGAGTCAGAAGTGACTGACATACCCAAACAAGTCAAGTTTACGGAGCACCGGAAAGATGGCTGGTATAATCCGCCAAAAGGGGAAACGTTGACGGCATGGGTGGTTCGGGTCAAGGGTGAGATCATCGCCCTGTCACCGATTTGCAAACATTTGGGCTGTACCGTCAACTGGAACAGCAACCCGATGTACAAAAATGAATTTTTCTGTCCATGCCACTTTGGCCGGTACTACAAGGATGGGACGAACGTACCCGGTACTCCTCCGCCAAAGCCGTTAGACCGCTATGAAGTAAAAGTGGAAAATGGAAGAGTGTTGATTGGACCACTGCAAAAAACTTAATCGCTCTGTGAAACGGAGGTGTAGCGAATGCTGCGCGCCATTTACGACTGGGTGGATGAACGATTGGATATTACGCCGCTATGGCGCGATGTCGCTGACCACGAAGTACCGGAACACGTCAACCCTGCCCATCATTTTTCAGCATTTATCTACTGCTTCGGGGGTTTGACTTTTTTTGTCGTCGTCATCCAGATCCTTTCCGGTATGTTCTTGGCCATGTACTATGTACCTGACATTGTAAACGCTCACGCCAGTGTCGCTTATTTGCAAAGTGAAGTGGCGATGGGGGCGATTGTAAGGGGAATGCACCACTGGGGAGCGAGTGTGGCGATCGTCATGCTTTTCTTACATACCCTGCGCGTGTTTTTTACCGGATCGTACAAACATCCCCGCGAATTCAACTGGCTTGTGGGCATGTTGATTTTTGGCGTGATGTTGGGGCTTGGTTTCACCGGTTACCTGCTGCCTTGGGACAATAAAGCTTATTTTGCGACCAAGGTAGGGGTGCAGATCGCCGCATCCGTTCCGGTGCTTGGTCCCTATATCGCTTCTTTTCTGCAAGGGGGCGATATCGTTGGTGCGCAAACGCTGGCACGTTTCTTCGCATTGCACGTGTTTTTCCTGCCGGCCGCATTGCTCGCACTGTTGGGCGTTCACTTTATCCTGATTCGTCGTCAGGGCATATCCGGACCACTATAAGGTCTACGCGTGAGGAGGGATCCACTTGGCACACCATTCCGATGGAAATGATAAACAAGTCCACTATGTGGGAGACTCGCGCGTTCGTGCAGACCGCAAGAAATTGTATCCAAAGGATTATGCTGAGTTTCCAGGTAAAACGGAAGCCTTCTTTCCTGACTTCCTTCTGAAAGAGTGGATGGTGGCGGCTGTTTTCCTCGTCGGGTTTATGACGTTGGTCATGTCGGAAGAACCTCCGCTCGGAGAACTGGCCGATCCCACCAATACCAGCTTTTTGCCGGTGCCTGACTGGTACTTCTTGTTTTTATACCAGTTGCTCAAGTATAAATGGGCATCGGGTCCGTTTGTCGTCATCGGTACCGTGCTCTTGCCTGGCATTGCTTTTTTGGCATTGATGCTGGTACCGTGGCTTGACCGCAGCAAAGAGCGGCGACCACTCAAACGGCCAATGGCTACAGGGATCATGATCGTCACCCTGATCGCTATTTGTGCTCTTACCTGGGCGGCCGAATACCAGCACGAACTGCAGTCGGAATCCGTACCGGGTCGCAAACCAAATGATACCACGGTTATAGGTTTAAATGAACAGGGATACAGGATTTACCAGAAAAACGCTTGTATCAAATGTCACGGGGATCATCTGCAGGGGTTAAACGGTCCCAGCTTGCTCGGAGTGGGCAATCGGCTTACCCATGATCAGATTAACCACATTATCGATCATGGCCGCGGTGCCATGCCTGCTGGGATGTTCCAAGGATCTCCGGCAGAAAAACAAGTATTGATCAACTGGCTGTTGCAGCAAAAACAGAAATAGTGGAGAGCAAACCTGGCCTATTCCTTTCCTGTGGCCAGGTTTTTTCTTCTCAGCTTGCAACATGGGTCGGAAGCAGAAAGGTGGCAGCAGGATGAAAAACTGGATCATACGTCTTTTGGAACAGAGATGGGTGTTGTGGAGTTTATTCATTGTCAACTTTCTGGGGACGATTTACGGTTTTTATTGGTACAAAAATCAACTGATGGATACGAGTCCCCGGATTTTGGATATATTTGTGCCGGACAGTCCGACAGCGAGCGGTTTTTTTACCCTGGTGCTGTTGGGATATTTATGTTCGCGGCGAAGTCCCCTGCTGGAGGCATTCGCTTCAATTACGTTGTTTAAATACGGAATTTGGGCGGTTGTGATGATCATCTGGGAAGGATGGCTCGATCCGCTGCCGTTTACAGAGGCGCTGTCCTGGCAGCATTGGATGTTGATGTTCTCCCACTTCGGAATGGCGATGGAAGGGTTGCTGTTTGTTCCGTTTTATACCTATAGGAGGCGGGAAATTCAAATTGTGGCAGCCTGGACATTGCTCAACGACCTGATGGATTATGGTTTGGATCTTCATCCGTGGTTGACCGCAGCCCTCGAAGTATATGATGACTGGGTCGGTCTGTTTACCGTACTTCTCAGTTTCACCTCGATATTGCTGTTTTCCGCGTTGTCGATGCTGGAAAGCAGCCGGCGCCGTAAAAACGAATCCCTTTTGTCTTCAGCCGGGAAATAACCGGCTTTTTTATTTTTGCGGGCATAACGGAATGAACAAGCTGAATAGGATGAGGTAAGGTGATCGGTGATTCAGAAAGGAGTGGGACCTTTGCGAACATTTTGGCTGACAGTGATCTTTGCCTGTCTGTTTCAAATGATGGTCCCTGCCGTTCATGCAACCGGCATGCGTTCTTTGGAGACTGAGGAGTGGTCGCGCCTTGCTAATCAAGTGGCCAAATGGGCCGGTGCCGGTGAATACATAAAGGCGAGAGACCAACTGTTGAAGTTGTCGGGCCGTTTTTCCAAAGCGGATTTTACCAAACTGAATTTGCGGATTGAGTCAATTCATGCTTTGGCGGAAGTGATCATGGAGATGGAGGGGGCGTTAAACCGGGTACAGCCAAACAGCAAGGAAATCGCGGATGCGGCTGCCCGCCTACAGCTGGCTTTTGATGCACTCACCCATCCCAATCAACCGATGTGGCAGCAATATTATCAGCCATTGAAAAAAGATCTGGATATGATTGACGAAGCGATCAGGATGAACGATCGTCATGCCGTGCAAGAGGGGGTCGACCAGTTTTATGAACATTATCAGATCATCCGGCCGGCGTTGATCGTGGCCAAAAGCCCTTTTACGATCAGCAAAGTCGATTCATTGGTCACTTTTTTGCGCAATCAAACGGAAATGGACAAACTGAAAATCGGGGTGACACAGCTTAAGAGTTTGCTCAATCCCCTTTTTTTCGGATCGGAACGGGATGTGATGGCGACCGTATATCGCTGGAATGAAGGTGATTTTTTCAAAGTGATTTTGTGGGTGAGCGGGTTGATCGCCAGTGTGCTCGGATTTGTCAGTTGGCGAAAGAACAGGGAAAACAGGGAGGCTTCTCCGTATGCGTGAGAAGAGCATGGAACTGCGCTTCTCTTAACGGTCTTGTTTTCGTTTGAGTATTTTGCACAGATTTTTTTCTCCCACCATGACTTCGTTGATTAAATCGATAAACAGTCCGTGTTCGACAATCCCGGGGATTCCGTTTAGCCAATCCGCCAATTCCGTCGGAGACTCAATCCGCCCGAGACGGAGGTCGAGAATCATGTTTTTTTCATCCGTGAGATACGGCTTTTTATCTTCGTTCAGACGGAGGGTTGCTTCGAGTCCATTCTTTGCCAATTTTTTAAGAACGTGTTTATAGGCAAAAGGTACTACTTCCACCGGGAGGGGAAAGCGGCCGATCTGGTTTGTCAGCTTGGTTGAATCGACGACGCAAATTACTTTCCGGGAGATCGATGCGACAATTTTTTCATACAGAAGGGCTCCGCCACCCCCTTTAATGGCGTAAAAACGGGGATCGATTTCGTCGGCTCCGTCTATCGTGACATCGATCCGGGAGACATCATTGGCCGAAACCAGGGGAATGCCCAGAGATTTGGCCAGTTTTGTTGTGGCGGAAGAAGTGGAGACCGCTTCAATCTTCAGTCCTTTCTTCACCAGGGTACCCAGCCGTTTAATGGTGTAATACACAGTGGAGCCGGTTCCGAGCCCGACCACCATTCCGTCTTTTATGTAATCCGTCGCTTTTTCCCCGGCAATCTGTTTTTCCGATTTGCTGTGCTTCATTCTCCTTCCCTCCAATCCCTGAAAAATATGATGATCTTATTATGTGGCGGGGGAGATGGATTTATTTAGTGTATTGTTTCAGGACAGACAAGGTGCAGGATTTTGGTCGGAGCGGATTTGAAGTGATGATGCAGTGGTAAAAACAAAAGACGGGCGGATGGAATAGTCTTAATTTTCTTTGGATGGAGGAGGAGTGATCCAAGATGGCCGGAGTTGTGATGCACTTGCATGAGATTGATCGTAGAAATCTCCCTGAAGTCGGAGGCAAAGCTGCCAACTTGGGTGAGTTGCTCAGAGCGGGGTTTCCGGTGCCTGAGGGATTTTGCATTACGACTGAAGCATACCGCCGCTTTATTGAAACTAGCGAGGATATGAAGCGGTTTTTTGATTCGCTTGATCGACTTCGGCCCGGTCAGCTTGAAGATGTGCGGATTATGGGCCGGCAGATTCGTGATCACTTGCAATCGCTTCCCATCCCTGCCGATCTTGAGGCAGAAATCATCGGGGCATGGGAACAATCGGGACAGGAGCATGCTTATGCGGTTCGCTCCAGTGCTACGGCTGAAGATCTTCCGACAGCCTCATTTGCCGGACAACAGGATACGATATTAAATGTGCAAGGCGCTGCCCGACTGCTCGAAGCTGTAAAAAGGTGCTGGGCATCGCTGTTTACAGACAGGGCCATCCTCTATCGGATTAAGAACGGTTTTGCTCACCGCACTGTCTTTTTGTCTGTAATGGTGCAAAAGATGGTCATGTCTGAGGTCTCCGGCATTTTATTTACTGCTGATCCGGTTTCCGGTCATCGTGGGACGATCTCCATCGATGCCGGTTTTGGACTCGGTGAAGCGTTGGTCTCCGGTATTGTCTCAGCCGATCTTTATCAGGTCCGAAACGGAGAAATTGTGAAAAAGCAAATCAGTGAAAAGAACAAGGTGATTCTTCCCGCGCGAAATGGAGGGATGGAGGTCGTCGAACTCTCTCCCGAGCTGGGCAGGAAACAGGCTCTTTCCGATGAGCAAATTTTGAAACTGGCCGAGCTGGGCAAAAAGATTGAATGTCACTGCGGGGCAGCCCAGGATATCGAATGGGGATTGTCCGGTGACCGCTTTTTTGTCCTGCAAAGCCGGCCGATCACCACTCTTTTTCCTCTTCCTCCCCATCTTGACGGGCGCTTGCGTGTGTTTTGCTCGTTTGGCCACACCCAGATGATGACGGACGCGATGAAACCGCTGGCGCTTTCGGTTTGGCGGACGTTGATGCCATTAGGCAGGAGATCCGGGGATTCGCGTGGCAGGATGTTGGTGGAAGCAGGAGGCAGGCTTTATTTTGATCCAACGGAACTGATGTACTGGAAAGTATTTCGGAAAGGTTTGCCCCGGTCGCTCAAGAGCAATGATGAATTGATGAGCGATGCGCTCTCCCGTTTCCTTGCCCGTGAAGATTTTTTAAAGGAGGCCGCATTGTACCGTGCTTCCAAATGCAAGATGATTCCCCTGATCGGGATTTTTTATTTCAGCATGCTTAAAGGATATCCGAGGCTGATAAAAACGATGTTCAGCAAAAATCTGCAGGATGTGGCACGGAGGGCGGAAGCAGCAGTCGAGAAAGCCGTCGCCCGGTGCCAAAACGAGATTTTTTCCGTCAACGGACCGGAACGGATCAAGCGGATTCGAGCCAGGATCGCAAACTGGATATCGTTTTATGGACGTGAATTGGCTCCCGGACTGCTGGCGGCGTTCGTTGCGCAAAGAATGCTTTTGCATCTCGGCAAAAAGTGGCTGGGAGAGGATCAAGCAGAAAAGATCGCCGCTTTGAACAAATCGCTGCCTGGCAATGTGACGAGCGAAATGGGATTGATGATCGGTGATCTGGCTGATCTCCTGCGGCCGTATCCCCAGCTGGCCGCTTATCTTGACAGAGCGGAGGATCGCACGTTTTATGAAGGGCTGGATCTGTTTCCGGGAGGTTCCGAATTTAAGAAAGAGTTGCACCGGTTTATGGAACGGTACGGTATGCGCTGTCCGGGGGAAATCGATCTGACGAGGAAGAGGTGGCGCGAATCGCCGACGATGCTCGTTCCCTCTATTTTAAGCCATATGCGCAGCAATGAACCGGGGGAACATCGAAAGAAATTCAACCGTGGCAAAAAGGAAGCGGAGGAGGCGGCACAGGAGATTCTGGCCTGCTTAAGGAAAAAACGGGGCGGATATTTGAAACGGAAGTGGATTTCCCGCCTGATCGCGGTCTATCGCAATCTGATGGGGCTTCGTGAACTTCCCAAGTATATGATCATCCGATGTTTTGATCATTACCGGCAAGCGATTCTGGAAGAGGGGCGGTTTTTGCGTGAAAGGGGAACAATCGAGCATGAAGAAGATCTTTTTTATCTGACCTTGGATGAAATCATCGCTCTGCTGGAAAACCGGTTGGAGGATGTCGCCCGGTTGATCGCCATGCGCAAACAGGAGTTTGCCCGATATGAAAAAATGACACCGCCGCGGGTGATGACCAGCGAAGGCGAAGTGATCACCGGCAGGAGAAGCGGTGTGCAGGTTCCTCCCGGCGCTTTGTCCGGAATTCCGGTATCCCCCGGCCTTGCTGAAGGCTATGTCAAGGTGGTGCGTAACCTGGAAGAAGGGAATCTGGAAAAAGGGGATATTCTCGTTGCTCCCTATACCGATCCGGGCTGGACCCCTTTGTTCCACTCCGCCAGAGCGCTGATCATGGAGGCCGGGGGATTGATGACTCATGGTTCCGTCGTGGCCAGGGAGTACGGGATTCCGGCTGTTGTCGGTATTGATCGTGCGACGGAGCGATTGAAAGACGGCCAGTTTGTTCGTGTGGATGGTACACAGGGGGTAGTGGAGATATTGGAGCAGCCGGCAAAAATATAATCCAGCTGAAAAAACCCGTTCCTGGACAGAAGGATCGGGTTTTTTCTTAACCGTTGTTGTTTTTTATGCCGCCGTTGCCAAAGGTAAATCCTTCCCCCAGAACATCCCGGGCATCATGGACAACCACAAAGGCTTGCGGATCGATTTTGTCGACAATCTGCTTTAATTTGGGAAGTTCATTCGGGGCGACGACGACATACAAAACCTCCCGGGTTTTGCCGGTATAACCGCCGCGGCCTTCGAGGATCGTAACTCCGCGGTTCATTTTTTTGGTGATAAACCCGGCCAATTCCTGGGGTTTGTTGGAGATGATGGTGGCCGCTTTTGAGGCGCTCAAGCCTTCGATGACAAAGTCGATCACACGGGCGCTGATAAACACCGCGACCAGGGTGTACATCGCTTTTTCCCGACCGATGATGAAGATGGAGATAAAAATGACGGTAAAGTCAAACAGGAACATGGTGCGGCCGACACTCCATCCCAGATACTTGTTGCCGAGCCGGGCGATGATATCCGCCCCGCCGGTGGTACCGCCAATCCGGAAGATCAGCCCCAGCCCGATTCCCGACAAAACTCCGGTATAAAGGGCGCACAGAAGTGTATCATGCGGCGGGGGACCCCAGATTTTCGGGAGATCCGTCGTCACTTCCAACATCAAGGAGACAGCCGCAATGCCGATGATCGTATAGATAAAGGTCTGTTTGCCAAACACTTTATAACCGATGAGCAAGAGGGGAATATTGAGGACGAAAATGACGATTCCGGGTGACCAACGGAACAAATAATAGGTGAGCAGGCCGATTCCCGTAAAACCACCTTCGGATAAATGGCTGGGAATGGTAAAGTAATTGATGGCGAATGAAAAGATGAGCGAACCGAGAAAAATGAGCAAAACGTTTCTGAAATGGTAAGTCAGCTTGTGTTTCATGGTTGACCCGCCCTTAACTGGAATCATGATTCTGCTATATTATACATTTCCAAAAATGCTTCATCAATGCACGATTTGGCATGATCCCGGGTGAAAGCATTGAGTTTATCCGAGGACTTCGGTAACATGATAGAATCGGGAGGGTGATGGCCGATGGAGAGTAAAACGCTGAAAGAAGTTCAGCAAGAAGTACATGAATATATCAGTCAGTTTAAAGAGGGATATTTCAAACCTCTGTCGATGTTGGCACGTATGACCGAAGAAGTGGGGGAATTGGCCCGGGAGGTAAACCACCTTTACGGGGAAAAGCCAAAAAAACCGGGGGAAGAGGAAAATACGATTGCCAATGAATTGGGAGATATCATCTTTATTGTGACCTGTTTTGCCAATTCGCTTGGAATTGATCTGGAACAGGCTTTTAATGAAGTGATGGAAAAATATCGGGTTCGCGATGCCAATCGGTGGACGCGGATCGAAGAATAACAGCATGAAGAGAGGTTCAGACATCATGGGAATTCGAGTCATCGTTGCGGGCGCAAATGGCCGGATGGGCCGGGAAGTCGTAAAAATGCTGTCCCAGCATGAGCATTTGCAACTGGTTGGTGCCGTATCCCGTTCCGAAGCGGGAAAAGATGTGGGGGAAACATTGGGGCTGGGCCGCTATGGCCTTTCGTTTACCTCTTCTGTTGCTGAGGTGCTGAATCAGACGAAAGCGGATGTGCTCGTTGATTTCACCACTCCCCATGTGGTGGCGGAGAATATGGAGCTGGCCATTCAGGCGGGTGTCCGTCCTGTCGTGGGCACTAGCGGCCTGCCGGAAAAAGAAATAGAGCGCCTGTCGTCCCTGTGCCAAAACAAGGGGATCGGTGCGATTATTGCTCCCAACTTTGCGATTGGTGCAGTTTTGATGATGATTTTCGCCAAGCAGGCGGCCAAATACATGCCGCATGTGGAGATTATCGAATCGCACCATGACCGCAAACTGGATGCCCCGTCGGGAACGGCCGTGAAAACGGCGGAGATGATTGTGCAGACGCGGGAAGAGATGAAGCAGGGACATCCGGAGGAAAAAGAGATCCTTGACGGAGCCCGCGGTGCATATTATCAGGGATTCCGCATTCACAGCGTCCGCCTGCCCGGCTTGGTCGCCCACCAAGAAGTGCTGTTCGGAGGAAACGGGCAATTGCTCACCCTGCGCCATGATTCATTAAACCGCGAATCCTTCATGCCGGGGGTTAAGCTGGCGATAGAAAAAGTGATCGAACTGGACAAGCTGGTTTATGGACTGGAAAATATTCTGGACTGATAAAGGAGAATAGCCGTGGTTGATTTTCCGCGATTTCCGATTCTGTGGGGAGAAACGCCGCTGATGCCTCTCCCCCGCTTTGCCCGGGCGATCGGGGCGAAAAGCGTTTGGATAAAACGGGATGATCTCACCGGCTTCGCCTTTGGCGGCAACAAGTTGCGGAAGCTGGAGTTTTTGCTTGGCGAAGCGTTGGAGCAGGGATGCGATCTGATCATTACCGGGGGCAGCCTGCAATCCAACCATGCCCGGCTGACTATTGCCGCGGCCAATCGGGCAGGGCTGGACACCTGGCTTTGTTTTGCCGGAAGCCGATGGGGAAGCATTCAAGGGAATTTGCTGCTTGATCATCTGCTCGGAGCCACCTGCTTTTTAACCGGGGCGTACGGCTCGGAAGGACTGCTTCAGGCGATGGAAGAAAAGGCGGAAGAAGCGAGAGAACAAGGGAGAAAGCCTTATGTGATCCCTGTCGGCGGATCGACGGCAGTGGGGGATTACGGCTATGTCCTGGCATGGGACGAGCTTGAGCGTCAACGCAAGCAACAAAACCTGCCGCCGTTTGATGAAATCTATTTGCCGGCAGGAACCGGGGGAACGCTTGCCGGTCTTGCCTGCGGACAGGAACGTGATCCGGCCGGAACCCTTCTGGTGGGAATCAGCGTTTGGCTGTCAAAGGAGAAAGCTGAACAGGAAGTCAGGCACCTGGGTGACAATCTGATGCGGGAAATCGGGGAAGCAGGTGAGTTTTCCCTTCAGTCGGTTCGGATTTTGGATGACTATATCGGACGAAAATATGGAGTCCCTTCAGAGGAGGGAAATGAAGCGATACGCCTTCTGGCACAAACGGAGGGGGTGTGTCTCGACCCGGTCTATACGGGTAAAGCATTGGCAGGATTGATTGACCAGGTAAAAAACGGAGACGCCTCGGATAAAAATTTGTTGTTCTGGCATACAGGCGGCACACCCGCTCTCTTTACGCACGCATCTTCTTTGCAGGGGGGAAGATCAGTTGAACATCGCCCTGATTGCCCATGATAAGAAAAAAGAAGATATGATCCGGTTTTGCATCGCTTATGAAACGTTTTTGAAGCCGCACCGGCTGTATGCGACAGGCACCACCGGAACGAAGATTATGGAAGCGACGGAACTGAAAGTGCATCGTTTTTTGTCCGGTCCCCTGGGCGGTGATCAGCAGATCGGGGCGTTGGTGGCGCAAAATGAGATGGATTTTATTGTTTTTTTTCGCGACCCATTGACAGCGCAGCCGCATGAACCGGATATCCTGGCGCTTTTGCGATTGGCCGATGTTCATGACATTCCTGTCGCGACCAATCTGGCGACGGCGGAAATCATGATTCGGGCGATTGAACAAGGGGAATTAAACTGGCGCAACTACGTGAGAAAGAATCAGAGTTGATGAAGAAAAGAGGAGTCGAAATGAACGAGAGCATAGATATCTTGGCATTTGGAGCTCATCCGGATGATGCGGAGATCGGGATTGGTGGAATCCTGGCCAAGCACGCGGAAAACGGGTTTTCGGTGGCAGTTTGCCATCTGACCGAGGCGGAGCTTTCTTCCAACGGCACAGTGGAAAGACGGCGGGAAGAAGCGAAAGCTGCAGCGGAGATTCTGGGGATTACCCGGTCGATCCAGTTGGGTTTTCCCGATCGGGGCCTCCGTGGAAGTGAGGAGCAGATTTTAAAAATGACCCAGGTGATCCGGCAATTAAAGCCCCGGGTGGTCCTGGCTCCGTACTGGGAAGACCGGCATCCCGATCATGTCGCTTGCAGCCGGATGGTGAAAGAGGCGGTTTTTGATGCGGCCATTCGGATGAAACAGACACCGGGTGGAGAATCGGCTCACCGGGTTGACCAGGTTTTTTATTATTTTATCAACAATGTACATAAGGCTGATCTGATTGTTGATGTAACCGATGTTTACGAACGCAAACAGCAAGCGCTTTTGGCTTATAAAAGCCAGTTTGACCCCAATGAGGGTGAGGTGAAGACACCGCTGAACAGCCCTACTTATCTGGCCATGATCCGCGGCCGCGATCAGTTGTGGGGACATCAGATCGGCGCATTGTATGGGGAAGCATTGGTGAGTGCCGGCCCGCTCAAACAAACATTGTTGATTCCTCAGGAAAAATGATGAAGGAGGGGGGGGCCCCATGCGTATTGGAATTACTTGTTATCCTTCCCACGGCGGTTCCGGAGTGGTCGCTACGGAGCTGGGAAAATTGCTGGCCGAAAGGGGACATGATATCCACTTTATCACGTATGACATGCCGTTCCGGTTGGGAAAGTTCATGCAGAATATCCGATATCACGGCGTAGAAGCAAACCGCTATGCGGTGTTTAAATATCCTCCTTATGATTTGGCACTTGCCAGCCGGATGGCACAAGTGGCGAAAACATACGAGCTTGATTTGTTGCACGTCCATTATGCGGTTCCCCATGCCATTGCGGCCGTATTGGCCAAGCAGATGGTGGGAGAGCATCTCAAAGTTGTGACGACATTGCATGGTACGGATATTACCGTCCTGGGAGAAGATCCCTCTCTCAGGGATGTGATTTGTTTCGGCATCAATAAAAGTGATGCGGTGACGGCGGTATCGCAAAGTTTGGTCAAACAGACTTATGAGCTGTTTTGTTCCGACCGGCCCATCGATTGCATATACAATTTTGTCGATACCCGGATTTACTATCCGCGCGATGTCGCTCATATTTGCGAAAAGTACGGGGCACCGCACGAAAAAATCTTGCTCCATATTTCCAACTTTCGCCCCGTTAAGCGCCCTCTCGATGTCATAGAGGTGTTTTACAAGGTGCAGCAAGTGATTCCCGCACGGCTGCTGTTGGTCGGAGAAGGACCCGAATTGCCGAAAGTGATTCAAAAAGTGGAGGATCTCGGGCTGACGGATCGTGTCATCTTTCTGGGGAAACAGGATGAAGTGGCCGCATTGATTTCATTGGCGGATTTGCTGTTGCTTCCGTCGGAGAAAGAAAGCTTTGGCCTGGTTGCACTGGAAGCGATGGCCTGCGGTGTCCCGACGGTCGCATCCAACGCGGGCGGGATTCCCGAAGTGGTGGAACATGAAGTGACCGGTTTTCTGGCTGATCCGGGGGACACCGACAGCATGTCGCGTTTTGCCATCAGGCTGCTTCGCGATGAACGGTTGTATCAATCGTTTTCGGAAGCGGGCCTGGCCCGGGTGCGGGAGAAATTTTGCGGTTTGAAGATCGTTGAGCAATATGAACAGATTTATTACCGCCTCCTGGAGAAATAAGCGGGAGGATCGAGGATGGACACAAGAAAAGCGGCAGCGTTAAGCGTGATGGAACAATTGGAGAAATCCGGATTTCAGGCATACCTGGTGGGCGGATGCGTAAGGGATGAAATGCTGGGTATTTCCCCGCAGGATTATGATATTGCGACCGATGCCGTTCCCGATCAGGTGCAAAACCTGTTTCCGCGAACCATTCCCACCGGTTTGAAACATGGAACGGTCACCGTGGTTGAACAGGGAATCCCGCTGGAAGTCACCACGTTCCGGATTGAAGAAGCATACCTGGATCGGCGGCGCCCCAGCCAGGTGCGTTTCGTTTCCTCGTTGAAACAAGATTTGGCCCGTCGCGATTTTACCATAAACGCGATGGCGAAAAACCGTCGGGGACAGGTGATTGATTATTTTTCCGGAAAAGAAGATCTCCTGGCCGGAAGGATCCGCACCGTGGGCAATCCGCGTGATCGCTTTCGGGAAGATGCGCTGCGCATGCTTCGGGCCGTGCGGTTTGTCGCGCAATTCGGGTTTGCGTTGGAAGAGGAAACCCGGCGGGCGCTGATCGCGTTACGGTCGGAGTGCTTTCATCTCTCAGTGGAACGCGTGGTGCAGGAACTGGAGAAGATGTGGAAAGCCGTCTCTCCTTCCGCCGGGGTAAGAGAATTGTTTTCGACTGACCTGCTTCGCGCTTTGCCCCCGTTTTGCCGGTGGGATCTGCAATCTTTCCCGCCGGATCAAGCGGCATCTTTTGACCAAACATCCGATCGGATCGTTCGCTGGGCTTATCTTCTTTGGTTGTGCCAAACAGATGAAGCCTGCTTGGGAAGACGGCTGAAAGCGTTGAAGTTGTCCGCCCGTGATCAGAAACAGATATCGGTTTGTTTCAGGTTGATGTTGGCGGGAGAATGGACGGCAACCGATCCGGTCTATTGGAAACGGCAGCTTCTGCGCCATGGGCTGGATTCCGTCCGACGATCCGGCCAATTGAGGAGACTCGTCGGGAAAATCATGGACAAAGATCTGACAGAGACCAGGTTTCAGGACTGGTGGAACGAAATGCCGGTGAAGGAGCGAAGGGAGTTGGACTTGGGCGGGGAGGAGCTCATTCGTTATTCGGGGAAAAAGGCGGGGCCATGGGTCGGACAGGTGTTAAACAATCTTTATGAACAGGTGGCACTTGGCTTGTTGCCAAATGATAAAAATGCTTTGCTGGAGGAAGGGTACAAAATTGGAAAAGTCGATTCGCAATGAATTGATTTCACTGTTGATCAACAATTACGATCAATTTATCTCGGGTGAGGAGATCAGCCGCCGGGTGGGTTGCAGCCGTGCGGCCATCTGGAAGCATATTGAGGAGCTCAGGCATGAAGGGTATGAGATTGAAGCCCGCCCGCGCAGCGGTTACCGGCTCATTTACCGACCGGATCGGATTGCGCCGGAAGAGATCCTGCCTTATTTGCATACGGATCGATTCGGCCGGGAAATGCGCTATGAGCCGACCACTCCTTCCACGCAAGTCATCGCTCATCAATGGGCGCGCGAAGGGGCGCCGGAAGGAGCGCTCGTGATCGCCGAAGAGCAAAAACAAGGAAGGGGGAGATTGGGACGGACCTGGCACTCCCCCCCGCAGACAGGAATTTGGATGAGCTTGATTTTGCGCCCGCCCATTCCCTTGACGGATGCTTCCCATCTCACCCTGCTCGCTTCCGTCGGAGTACGGGAAGGGATGTACCGCGTCACCGGCCTGCCGATCCGCATTAAGTGGCCCAACGATTTGCTGATTGACGGGAAAAAGGTGTGCGGGATCTTGACCGAACTCAGGGGAGAGCAGGACAGGATTCACTATGTGATTTTGGGAATCGGCATCAATGTGAACGCTGATGTGAATCAGTGGCCGGACGACATTAAGGATGTTGCCACATCCCTGGCGAAAGAAAAGGGAACAAAAATACACCGTCCTCCGTTGGTCGCTGCCATTTTGGAGGAATTGGAGCAAATTTATGACCGCTATTTGCGCGAAGGATTTTCCTTTATTCGGGAGAAATGGGAAGAAACAGCCGGAATGCTGGGCCAAACCATCACCGCCAGAACGACACAGGGATCCGTAACCGGCGTCGCGATGCGGTTAAATGAACAAGGAGCTTTACTGATCCGCACCGCTACGGGAATCACGCCCGTTTACTCAGCAGAGGTCGAATGGGACGCAGGAGGGAATCGTTCGTAAAAAGAAGCTGGGAGCGATGCCACTCCAGAAAGAAAGTATCGGCAAGCGGACAGGGGACGCCACCGCCCTGCCAACAACGCATGTTCACATGAAAAAAGAGCCCTTAGGGATGATCTCCAGGGCTCTTTTTTTCATTCTGCTTGCATCTTTTCCGGACATAAGGCGTACCGCTTCTTTACTTCCAAATACGAATATAAAGATTAATATTATGAATGATTTGATTTTTTATTATAATTATAGCATATAAAGATTGTGACTGTCCGAAACAGGGGGGCAACCAATTATTCACTTCAACAAGGTTAAAAAATGAAAGATGATTTGCTTGCTCTGTTGAGGGATATCAAAAAATTCATCGATTCTTTAACAGAAAAATGGTGTGTTTCTCAAAATGGGTCAGACGGGGGGATTCATGGTGCTGAATGCCCGGATGATCGGGATTTTGCGGGAGCTGATGGCGGCCAAGACAGCTTTAACCAGCGAATATTTGGCCAATGTGATTCAAGTTACCTCCAGGACCATTCGAAATGACATGAAGGAATTGGATGCTTTACTGACCGAAAACGGTGCTGCGATCCGGGCTGTAAGAGGGACCGGATATGAATTGATCATTCATGATCATGAGCTTTTTCGGACACTTCTCAAAGAGATTTTTCAGACTGATTCGCCGAAAAGCAAAGGGATTCCGACTCTGCCGGAAGAGAGGGCCGACTATTTAATCAAACGGCTTCTTCTCTCTGAAGGGTATGTCAAACTCGAAGATTTGGCAGAGGAATTATACATCAGCAAATCAACTATCCAAAATGATCTGCGTACCGTAAAAAAACGATTGAAAGCGTATGGGCTCGAATTGGAAAAGCGGCCTAATTATGGATTGAAATTAAAAGGGGATGAGATGAAATGGCGTTTTTGCATGTCCGAATATCTCTTTAACCGAAAAGAAACGGAACGGAGTCTGATTCAGGACGGTGTTCCGCTTCTCCCTGAAGAAGAGATGAAAGTGATTCAAACCATTACGCTGGAACAGATAAAGGAAGAAGAAATTACCCTTTCGGACATTGGCTTGAACAATCTTATCATTCATATTGCGATCGCATGTAAGCGGATACAAAGCGGGAACTATGTATCTTGGTACAAAGAAGAATTAAAGGACATCATTAAGCAAAAAGAATTTGAGGTGGCAACCAATATATTGAAAAAAATCGGGGAGAGATTGAAAATAAAATTTCCATTTGCGGAGATTGCGTATGTTGCCATTCATTTACTGGGAACCAAAATTACCGTAGACCCTGCTCTCTGCGAAACCGAAGTCCAGACGTTTATTGATCCGGACATCTATGCTTTAACAATGGAGATTCTGGAAACCATTGAGAATAAACTCAGGCTGGGAATTCAGCATGATAAGGAACTTGTCGTTGGAATCAGTCTTCATTTAAAACCCGCGATAAACCGCTATCGGTTTCGAATGAACATACGAAACCCAATGCTTGAGACCATTAAATCAAATTATACGATCGCCTTTGAGGCAGCGATTCTTGCAGGGATGGTTCTAAAAGAGAAAATGGGCATCGAAATTGATGAAAATGAAATGGGATACCTTGCTCTTCATATCGCTGCAGCAATGGAAAGAAGCAGGATGAATGATCAGCGCAAAAAGCGCTGCATGATTGTATGTGCCTCAGGCGTTGGCAGTGCCCGGCTCTTATACTACAAATTGCGCTCCAGGTTTGGTTCCAGACTTGAGATCCTGGGAACGACCGAATATTACAAACTGGATCAAATCCCTATGCAATCTCTTGATTTTCTCATCAGCACCGTTCCGATCCCTCATCCTTTGCCGATCCCGGTAATTGAGGTGAATACGATTCTCGAAGGGATGGATCTGGAAAAAATTGAACGGGCCATCTTTGAAAATGCGGGGCGAATATTGGAATATGCCAGAGAAGAATTGGTATTTCTTCAGCAGACGTTTAAATCAAGAGAAGAAGTGTTGCATTTTTTGGGGGATCAATTGCAACAGGCAGGCCTTGTCGATGAAACGTTTTTGGCTTCCGTTTTCGAGAGGGAAGCCTTATCCCCGACATCTTTCGGCAATCTCGTAGCGATCCCACATCCCATCGTACCGCAAACAGAAACTACGTTTTGGGCGGTATGTACCTTGCAAAAGCCGATCGAGTGGGGGGATAAGCGTGTCCAATTTGTTTGTTTATTAAGTGTGAAAAAAAACAGCAGGGAAGATTTACAAAAAATGTATGATCTGCTGGGCAAGGTTGTAAACGATGGCCAAATGGTTCAACAGCTACTTAAATGCAAAACCTACCGGGAGTTTGTTGATGTACTGTTCAAGCAATCCTGACGCAAATCCTGGCACCTCTTGCTGTCGCTCCTTACAGGGCTGAACAAGCGGGAGGTTTTTATTTGGGTCGAATAAAAAACATTTTCCCTATAATGCATTTTTTAAAATGTTGGACAAACATTTTCCGTTGCTTAACGGAAAAAGGATGCGTGTAAATGTAAGTATTTTTAAAATACAATCAAACTGTAAACATCGTTTTTGATCTTTTGCTGGGTTGGATTTGGCATAACAGAGGAGATTTTGCGTTTTGGTTTCCAACCGTCCTGATCTGTCCGATCAATAAGGAGGGGTTATGAATGAATATTTTGTTATGTTGTTCAGCGGGGATGTCAACAAGTCTGTTGGTAACAAAAATGCTCAAAAGCGCAGAGGAACAAGGGATTGAATGCAAAATTTGGGCTGTTCCGGCTGATGCAGTACGCAATCACATTGATGAGGCAGATGTGTTGCTCCTGGGGCCTCAAGTTCGATACCTGCTTAAGCAATTGAAAAAATTGGGGGAAGAAAAAGGGATTCCGGTTGATGTTATCAACACCGTCCATTATGGCACATGTAATGGTGCGGAAGTGCTGAAATTCGCACAACAGTTGCTTGCAAACAGGAGGTGAATTTATGGGAAAATTAAATGATTTTTTGGAAAACAGCGTGATGCCGCTTGCCGGGCGGATCGCTGCTCAACGCCACTTGCAGGCTTTGCGGGATGGAATCGTCTTAACCATGCCTTTGATTATTATCGGCTCCGTTTTTTTGATTTTATCCAACCTACCGATTCCGGGATATGATGCTTTTATGGCTGAACACTTCGGTGGACAGTGGGCTGAGAAGTTGTCTTATCCGGTCGGGGTTACTTTTGATATTATGGCGCTCATTGCCGCTTTTGGAATCGCCTATCGGCTCGCTGAAAAATATGCGGTTGATGCGTTATCGGCCGGCGTCATTTCCGTTGCCGCCTTCTTATTGGCAACCCCATTTAAAGTGCCATTTACTCCTCAAGGGGCAAAAGAAGCGATTCTCGTCGATGGCGGGATTCCGACATCACTGTTGGGAAGCAAAGGATTGTTCGTGGCGATGCTGGTTGCCATCCTGTCCACCGAAATTTATCGTTGGATTATTCAAAAGGAGATTTTCATTAAACTGCCCGATGGAGTCCCGCCTTCTGTGAGCAAGTCATTTGTTGCCCTTATTCCGGGCTTTGCAGTGATTACGGTGATCTGGCTGGCCCGCTTGCTCGTCGAACAGACCCATTTCGAAAGTTTGCATAATATCGTGGGAGATTTGTTAGGAAAGCCTCTCGGGATTTTGGGGGGCAGTCTGGGAGGAAGCCTTGTTGCCGAACTGATAAAACTGTTGCTCTGGGTTTGCGGGCTGCATGGAGCTAGTATCGTAGGAGGCGTGATGGCTCCGATCTGGTACGGGGCCATGGATGCCAACCGGGTGGCTTTTCAGCATCATGAGGCATTACCCAACATTTTTACCCAGCAATTTTTTGATAACTTTATCAATGTTGGCGGGAGCGGGGCAACATTTGCCCTGGCACTGGCCATGCTGCTGCGTTCGAGAAGCAAGCAAATGAAACAGTTGGGGCGCTTGGCGATCGGCCCGGCCATCTTTAACATCAATGAACCAATCATCTTCGGGATGCCGATTGTATTGAACCCGGCGATGTTGATTCCGTTTATTGTTGCACCCATTCTTACCGTCATATCCACATATATTGGAATGAAGACCGGATTGGTGGCCAGACCTGCCGGGATCGCGGTTCCCTGGACAATGCCCCCCATCATTTCCGGATATCTGGCCACGGGTGGAAAAATATCCGGTGCCGTCATGCAGTTGGTCAATATCGTGATTACCTTTTGTGTGTATTACCCATTTTTCAGAATGTGGGATAAGCAAAAACGATTGGAAGAAGAGGGGGATGAAACGGCCAACTCTCAGGAGGAAAAGGTGGTTTAGGTCCGGGACAATGTCTGACGTGCTTTTTGTTCAAACTCAAAGGGGAATCGGAGAATGGAAAATGCAGAGAAAGTGATCTTTCAGATCATCATTCATGGGGGAAACGGGAGAAGCTGTGCGATGGAAGCCATAGCAGCAGCGAAACAGGGCAGATTTTCCGAGGCGAGGGAAAAATTGCAACAGGCCGGTGAAGAGCTGAATCAGGCTCATCACATACAAACATCCCTGATTCAAGAGGAGGTGAAAGGAGTAAAGAGGGAAATTTCGTTGTTAATGGTTCATGCGCAGGATCATTTGATGAATGCCATTACGGTGAAAGACTTGGCAACCGAATTGGTCGATCTGTATGAATATTTGAAAATATGATGGGTGATGGAGGTAGATGATCATGAGCAACGGGCTGAAAATCGTTACCATTGGCGGAGGATCAAGCTATACACCTGAACTGGTGGAAGGATTTATCAAGAGATATGATAAACTCCCGGTTAAAGACCTGTGGTTGGTGGATATTCCGGAAGGAAAGGAAAAATTGAATATCGTCGGAGGCCTGGCCAAGCGTATGGTGGATAAAGCCGGGATTCCCATGCAGATTCATCTCAGTTTGGATCGGCGTGAAGCGATGAAAGATGCCGATTTTGTCACTACCCAGTTCCGTGTTGGATTGCTGGATGCGAGAGCTTTGGATGAAAGAATTCCCTTGAAATACGGGGTGATCGGTCAGGAAACCAACGGTCCGGGTGGTTTATTTAAAGGATTGAGAACCATCCCTGTCATCCTGGACATTTGCAAAGATATGGAAGAGTTGTGTCCCGATGCCTGGCTGATCAACTTTACTAATCCGGCCGGTATGGTGACGGAGGCTGTTCTTCGTTACAGCAACATTAAAAAAGTGGTCGGTCTTTGCAACGTACCTGTCGGAATGAAAATGAGCGTCGCCGAAATGCTCGGTGTGGAGGGAGAACGTGTTCACATTGATTTTGCAGGTTTAAATCATATGGTTTTCGGATTGGATGTATATATGGACGGCAAAAAGGTGACCGAACAGGTAATCGATCTGCTGACCGGCGGAGAGCAGTCCGGCATGACGATGAAAAATATTAAGGATTTGGGCTGGGAGAAAGAATTTATTCAAGCTTTGGGAATCCTTCCCTGTCCATATCACCGTTACTATTATCAAACGAGCAAAATGCTTGAGCAGGAATTGGAGGCCGCAAGAACGGTGGGAACCCGGGCGGAAGTCGTCAAGAAGATCGAAGCCGAACTTTTTGAGCTGTACCAGGACCCCGAATTGGACATTAAACCGCCTCAGCTGGAACAGCGCGGAGGTGCTTATTACAGTGATGCAGCCTGCAACTTGATTGATTCGATTTACAATGACAAACGCGACATTCAGCCCGTCAATGTGAAGAATAACGGAGCGATCGCAAGTATTCCCGCCGAATCCGCCGTGGAAATCAACTGCGTTATCACCAAAGAAGGTCCTGTGCCCATTGCGATGGGAGATCTTCCCGTCGCTGTCAGGGGTCTCGTCCAACAAATCAAATCGTTTGAACGGGTGGCGGCAGAAGCTGCTGTCACAGGAGATTACAAAACGGCCTTGCTGGCGATGACGATAAACCCGTTGGTTCCGTCTGATTCTGTCGCCAAACAGATTTTGGATGAGATGCTGGAGGCACATAAAAAATATTTACCGCAATTTTTTAAAGATGCGTCGAAAGATGCGTCTCCATTGCAGAATTGAATTTGCAAAATGTACCGACGGGGACAGAAAACCGGGCGTTATACGGTCAGCAATGTGTCAGTCATGGAGAGATTTCCGGCACAGCTCCGGGGAGGAATCGTATTGGCCGGAAGAAAGAATGAGAGAGGGGATGAGTGCCCCTCTCTCATTTTGCTGTACGGCGATCGGGTCAATTTTCCTGATCGGATAGATATACCCGATGATCCGCGAAGAATCCGGAGAGATCACGTCCGCTTGTCTGCTCCATGATCCGGATGAAATCCGCAGTCGTTGTCACCCCGAACTTTTTCTCTTTGAAATAAGCCTGCATGGAGCGGTAGAATTGTTCATCGCCCAGTTCTTTTCGCAGGTCATTTAACGTGCGGGCCCCGTAGGAGTAAATCATGTAATAATAAGCATCCACTCCTTCATCCCCTCGGGCCGTGAAATCGGAAACTTTGGATGACAGGTGATAGGAAGGATCTTCCAAAGGTTCTGCGGTCAGGCTGTCCAAGGTTCCGTCGTACAAAGCGGCCGAGAATGTGGCAAACGACTCGTCCAGCCAAGGTTCATCATATTCGTTATCGCCGATGATCCCGTAGAACCATTGATGGCCGTTTTCATGAGCGACCACCGATTTCACCCTGTCCACGGTGCTGTTGTCCGTAATGGAAATCATCACAAGCTGTGGATATTCCATCCCTCCGAACCAGCCTTCCATACTGACTACATCCAGTTCCGGCCACGGGTATTTCCCGAATTTTTCGCTGTAGAGTTTGAGGCTGTCAATGCCTGATTCCAACATCGCATCGGCAAATTTGGCCTGTTTGTCCGTGAAGTACACGTTTACTTTGGTATTTCCGGCCATCCCTGACTTGACATGATAGGTTGGGTCCATTTCCATCGCAAAATCGCGGACATTTTTGGCCACATAATGGTGGACAGCCTGGTTTCCGACGATTTTCGGCCGGCCTTTTTCCGTCCCTGTGGCAGCGATCACCTGTGACTTGTCGGTGGTTACAGTCACATCAAAATCACCGGTCAAAGAATAGAAACTTTCACCATATGGGAAATAGGGATCGACATTCCACCCTTCATCGTCATAAACAGCGAGGATCGGAAACCAGTTGCCAAGGGAGACGGTGGTCCCGGACCAGCCGAAACGATCCTGTCCTTCCGGAACAGAGACTGTAAAATCCATTTCAACGGAAGCTTTTTTGTTTGCTTTCAAAGAAAACCCCTGCAGATGTAAGGAGGTATCTCTTACCTCGTACCTGGCTTTTTTGCCGTTCACTTTCACATTTTGAACATCGATGCCACCGCCGTTTTCTTTAAAAACTGCGGCATTTCCCCAGAGGTTGAAATACAGCTCGGTCAGATCTTGTTTGAGATTGTTGGTAAATTGGACTTTCATGGTTCCGTTGATTTGATGTGCCTTTGAATCATAATTGACATTCATCTCGTAGCGTGGATGAATTGGGCCCAATACGCCTTTTTTCTCAGGCTTTTTGGTGGTTGCCGGGTCCTTTGCTTGCAGCAGGGATTGCGACAGCGGCTGATTCGGCGTTTGATAAGCTCCCGGCACCCGGTTTGGCACAACTGATTCGGCATGGGCAAAAGTCGGACTTACAGCGGTTCCAAGCAAAATCGTCAGCACACTCGCCCATTGCACAGATCGGCGAATCGATTTTTTCCAGCTCATAACCCGCCTCCTGATGTAAGTTTTCTTTAATTATTTTGACATAAAATAAAATTTTCCTTTCGAAATAATTATAAATTTTATAATATATCTGTATTAATTTCTGTAACAATGCTGAGTTTTCAGGAATCGCTGTTTAAATACTCCACCGATGCAAAAATTTTACGGATAACTTGTTGACTTATCACGCACAATCCCGTACCTGCCGATGCATTTTCAAAGAAAAAATCCTCGCTCTTTAGCGGAGGAAATTGCAATTTGCCTTGTTTTTCGTTAATTTATAAGTGGGGAGAGGCGGCATCCGGAGAGGAGCTGCACTTCATCTCCTTGCGTACATTTTTTTATCTGTATGGATCTGCTTCGAGCCGTTGGGACGGAGACAGAGGGAACCCGATTTAGCAACCTCACGTCTGTTTTGGTCCCGTGAATGCCAAAACGGGCGTTTTCTTTTTCTTCTCCCAAGGGCCCTGAGAAAAGGGAGGATACCTGCATGAGCGATAAGCCAAAAAAAGTGACGACCAGAGCGCTCGTGAAGATGAAGCGCGAGAAAGAGCCGATTGCCATGATTACGGCCTATGATTATCCTTCGGCCAAACTTGCCGAACAAGCCGGGGCTGACGTGATTTTGGTCGGAGATTCCCTGGGGATGGTCGTGTTGGGATATGATTCGACCATTCCGGTCACCCTCGCCGATATGTTACACCATACAAAAGCCGTGACGCGAGCGACAAAACGGACGATGGTGATTGCCGATCTCCCGTTTGCCTTGGCCCATCTGTCCAAAGATGAGGTAATCAAAGCTGCGGCCAAATTAATGCAAGAAGGCGGGGCTTATGGTGTCAAAATGGAAGGCGGCTCTGAGATTTTGGAGAATGTGCGGGCGTTGACGGCAGCAGGCATTCCGGTGATGGGGCATTTGGGCTTAACCCCGCAGACGGTCAACCAGTTGGGAGGATATGTGATTCAAGGAAAAACGCTGCAAGCCGCCGAGCAGCTTGTCGAGGAAGCCAAGCGGCTGGAAGAGGCGGGGGCATTTGCGCTGGTGCTCGAATGTGTGCCGGAAGAGCTCGGGCAATGCATCACGGAACAATTATCCATTCCGACCATCGGAATTGGAGCCGGCCGCTACTGCGACGGTCAGGTTCTTGTCTGGCATGATGTCCTTGCTATGTCCGGCGATTGGCATCCATCCTTCGTAAAAGTGTATCAGCAAACCGGGCAATTGATGCTCAAAGGGGTCAGCGATTATGTTCATGAGGTAAAAACCCGCCGTTTCCCCGAAGAGAAGCATGCGACGCATCTGGGGGCGGAGTTGGCTGGACAATTGTATGGCAATCAAAAAGGAGTTTATGGCAAATGAAAATCGTAGAAACAGCTGCAGAATTACGACAGTACTTGAAGCCGCTCAGAATCAATAGGGAAATCGGTTTCGTTCCGACCATGGGCTATTTGCATGAAGGGCATCTCAGTCTTGTGCGACGGGCAAAGCAGGAGTGCCAAACGGTCGTAATGTCGATCTTTGTCAATCCTTTACAATTCGGACCCGGTGAAGATTTTGACCGGTATCCGCGCGATCTGGAACGCGATGCCGCATTGGCCCGCCAGGCGGGGGTTGATGTTCTCTTTTATCCCTCGGTAGATGAAATGTATGGGGAGGGAACCCTGACTACCGTTCAGGTAAGGAAAGTGAGTGAACCGCTGTGCGGTGCTTCCCGACCGGGCCATTTTGACGGGGTGGCAACCGTCGTGGCCAAATTGTTCAATATCGTCGGGCCGGATCGCGCCTATTTCGGGTTAAAAGATGCCCAACAAGTGGCCGTGATTGAACGAATGGTGCAAGATTTGCACTTTCCGGTCACCATCGTTCCATGCCCGATTGTGCGCGAAGCGGATGGCTTGGCGCTCAGTTCGCGCAATGTTTATTTGTCTGAGACGGAAAGAGAACAGGCGCTGATTCTGAGCCGGTCCCTGCGTGAAGCGGAGGAGAAATTGAAACACGGGGAACTGGAACACGCGGAAGAGATTAAGGAATACGTACGCCGGCGCATTTCCACCATGCCGCTGGCGGAGATCGATTATGTCGAAGCCTTAACCTACCCGGATCTGGAACCTTTTTTCCGCTGGGAAGGGCAGCGCGTGATCGTGGCCGTGGCGGTGAAGTTTGGGGCGACGCGATTGATCGATAACTTGTTGATTGGTGGCAGGGAGGATTAAGATGATGTTGCGTACGTTGATGAAGGCAAAAATCCACCGGGCGACGGTAACAGAAGCCAATCTCAATTATGTCGGAAGCATTACGATTGATGAGGAGATTTTGGAACGAGTGGATATTTTGCCGAACGAGAAAGTGCAGGTCGTCAATAACAACAACGGTGAACGGCTGGAAACATACGTCATTCCCGGGGAGCGCGGCAGCGGAGTGATTTGTTTGAACGGTGCGGCCGCGCGGCTGGTGCAGCCGGGTGATGTGGTGATTATCATGTCCTATGCCATGATGGATG
The DNA here is from genome assembly GCF_016055135.1 of Thermoactinomyces sp. CICC 10521. Classification (NCBI taxonomy): domain Bacteria; kingdom Bacillati; phylum Bacillota; class Bacilli; order Caryophanales; family Thermoactinomycetaceae; genus Thermoactinomyces; species Thermoactinomyces sp. CICC 10521. The sequence goes on from NZ_JAECVZ010000011.1 coordinate 73,714, forward strand.
AGCAGACGGCACGCACCCACAAGCCGAAAATCGCTTTGCTGGATGAGCAAAACCGGATTGTGGAAATGCTTGGCGAAGAAGTTCACGGGGCGATCCTCTGAGAGTCGTTCCCGTGAAGTTTAATAGAAGCGACCGATGGACACCGGAACCATCGGCCGCTTTTTTATTTTTTGCATGGAAACCGTGCCGCAGAGATACGCTATGACATAGGGAATATCCGGCTGGAGGGAAGAACGATGTTTCACCAACAATGGCAAGATTTAGTGCACAATGCTTTGGAAGAGATCAAGTTAAAGTATCCAAACTGTTCATTGGCCGAAAAAACGAAATGGCGGCAGAGGTTTTTACAAATCAAACAATCTTGTGATCAACTGCTGGAAACATGGGCGCTTGTTGAGGAGGAGATCAGACAACTGCTGCATGACCACCCTGATCTGGGGAGTGACGAAACAGAGATTGATGAAGAGATTTGGCTCGATGAATCCGCTGTTCGCCAATTTCGCCAGGGGCAGGGTTACTACGGCCTGACGATGTACGCGAAAGCCAAGCGGTTGTTTCAGGAAGTGATCGAACTCGAACCTGATTTCCTTTTAGGCCGGCTTTATCTGGGGCTTACCCATTTTCAGGAGGAGAATTTGGATGAAGCGCGCCGTCAGTTTGAATTGGTGGCCAAAACCGCTGCGCATGAGACATTTATCGGGTTTGCCAGGCACATGCTGGGCTGCATTTTGGTGAAAGAAGGAAATGATCGTCAGGCGATTCGCGAATTTTCCAAGGTGGTTTCCATGCTTCCGGATCACGCGGATGCCTGGTTTAATCTTGGAGCCTGTCATTACCGGCTTGAGGAATACCATGAAGCGATCCCTTATTTTTATCATGCTCTGTCGCTCAATGAGGATGATTGGGAATCGATGTATTATTTATCCAGCTGTTACCGCCACCATCAGGAGTGGGGGAGTGTTTCCTTCTGGCGGCTGGCTTCCTATGAAAAAGCGAAACTTCCCCGAATCATGGAATCGATCGCCCATGATTATGAGGAGATGGGGCAGCCGGCCCAGGCGATGGAGTGGTATAAAAGGTTATTGTCATCCGACCCGAAAAAACCGGAAGCCTATTACGGGATTGCTTGGAATTTGTGGACGCTTAAACGGGAAAGCGAATCCCTGTTATGGTTAAAAAAAGGGTTGAGTTTGTTCCCGGACCATCCGGATCTGCTTTTTGCCTATGTATGGATCTCCATCAGCCAGGGAGAGTTGAAGCAGGCGAGATCGGCGGTGAGCCGTTTGCCGGCAAAGGTGGCGGAACAGCCCAAGTGGTTGGCGGTTCGTTCCCATCTGTCGACACATACCGGTGACTTCCGGCAAGCCGCCAGCATCGCAGACCAGCTGATTACGCATGAACAAACGGCTCTGCAAGCGATGGGCTATTATCAGAAAGGGCGGGCGACACTGGAGATGGGACATTCCGGCGAAGCGATCAGCCATTTTAAAACGGCACAGAAGCTTGCTCCGAACTGGAAAGATCCCCTCTTTTATGAAGGAGTATGCCACTTGATGGAGGGAAGGCCTGATTTGACTCGATCTTGTTGGGGGCAGCTGATTTCCAAAAGCTGAGGTGATAAACGATGCACACGATATGGAAAGGATCGATCAGTTTTGGCCTGGTGAATATTCCGGTGAAGATGTATGCGGCGACGGAGGACAAGGATATTCGCTTTCGCTATTTGCATAAAGAGTGCCAGACGCCGGTCAAGATGGTGCGCACCTGTCCGCACTGCAAGCGGGAAGTTTCGTGGGATGAAGTTGTCAAAGGGGTGGAGTATTCCAAAGGGAAATATGTCATCCTGGAAGATGATGACTTGAAGGCGCTGGCGCCCGATGCCAACCGGGCCATTGAGATTATCGATTTTGTGGAGTTAAAAGAGATTGACCCGATTTATTTTGCCAAATCGTACTATCTCGGAGCGCAGGATGAAAATAACCGGGCATATGCCCTTCTCAGGCAGGCTTTAAAGGAGTCAGGCAAAATCGGGGTGGCCAAAGTGACAATTCGCTCGAAACAATCGATGGCTGTCATTCGCGTTTACGGGGAGAGCCTGGTGATGGAAACCATTTTTTATCCGGATGAAGTGCGTGATTATAAGCAAATCCCTTACATTCCGGCTGAAAGCGAGCTGCCGGAAAAGGAATTGAAGATGGCTGTACAATTGATCGAGCAACTGTCTACGCCATTTGATCCCGAAAAATACAAAGACGATTACCGGACCGCGCTGGAGGAAATGATCGAAAAGAAAATCGGGGAGGAGGATACAGTGGAAGCGCCGGCCGGAAGACCGGAGAAAGTGGTCGATTTGATGGAAGCGCTGCAAGCCAGTCTGGCTGCCGCTTCGGGGAAAGGAAAAGGAAAGAGAAAGGGAACCCGGGCGAAAAAGAAGGCGACCTCCTGAATTACTTGGCCGGTTGCCAGTAACGAAGATAGGTGTCGTTATTCGTCGGGCTTTTATAAAGCAAGTGTCCGTTTTTTCTGTCATAGTGACATTCAAATTGGCGGTAGTGTTCGACAATCCAGTATCCTTTGCCGGTATCTGAGGCAGCGGGAACTTTGCGCGACCCGATTTTTTCCATTTCGTAACTGATCGTGATCGCCTGTTTTGACGCCGGGGCAAGTGACGGAACCGCTTCCTGAATGATAACGGATTTTTTGCCGATGACAAGAGCAAGCAGCATCAAATTGATTGCCACAACCGTGCCGAAGATGATTGGCCTGAAAGAAATCCGTTTATCCATTTCCATTCCTCCAATATCCGGTATGGTTCATTTTATGCGGAAAAAAAGAGGTTAGTCCAAAAAGGTGAGAAATGCCAAGCTCCCCGACGAAGAGGGGAACTTGGCATTTGCCGGAAATCGGAGGGGAAACGATGAGATTTCCCTGATACGTCCCGCTGTGAGAGGTACTCATTGCGGATGGGGGATATGGTCAGCGGTGGCCGTTCAGTGTAATGGTCCGCTGCTCCTGGGCACTTTGCATCGCATATTCGATCATGCGAATCACATCGCGTGCTTCCTCTGCCGCCACGGGCGGTTTTGTGCCGTTGCGGACGGCTTCGGCCAATTGTTCATAAAAGGAAACATAACGCCCGGGTATGGTTTGGATTCGTCCTTTTGTCTGAAGAGAGCCGATTGTTGTGTGAATCTGCCCGTAAAATTTCGCTTCATCTTCACCAAAACCGGGTTCATCCGGCAGCAAACCGGCTTTAAGCTGCTCTTCCTGCGGGTCGAGCCCGTATTTTATGAAACTTCCTTTGTCCCCGTGCAGGATAAACCGGGGTCCCGCTTCGCGAACGAGAGAACCGGAGTGCAAAATGACGCGCAGTTCGGGATATCCCAGCACCAGATGAAAATAATCGACAGACTCCGTTCCTTCCCGCTCAGCACGTAAATCGGCCCAAATCGTTTGCGGTTTTCCAAACAAGAGAAGGGCCTGGTCAATGAGATGTGAGCCCAGGTCATATAGCACACCGGATCCGGGCAGGTTTTGCTCTTTCCAGCGACGGCGGACGGTCGGGCGATAGCGGTCGTAATGGGATTCAAAAGTGGACAAACGACCGAGTAATTGTTGATCGAGGATTTTTTTGATGGTCAGGAAATCGTTATCCCAGCGGCGATTATGGTAGACGGTCAGGATCACGCCCTTTTCTTCGGCTAACTGAATAAGTTGGTCCGCTTCACTTGATGTGACGGTAAACGGTTTTTCGACCACGACGTGTTTGCCCGCTTCAATCGCCTTCTTCGCGTAATCAAAGTGAGTGAGATTGGGGCTGGAGATAACCACGATGTCAATCTCTTTCATCTTCAAAAGTGCTTCTGTATCCGGAACGACTTTTACATCGGGATAACGCGCGTGCACCTTGGCGGGATCGGAAGAAACGACGGCTGCCAATTCGAGATTTTCCACGTGTCCGATTAACGGGGCGTGAAAGGTGGAGCCGGATAAACCAAAGCCGATCAGTCCGACACGAATTTGCATCAGATGTTCCTCCGTTTCTGTATAAGTGTTAACTGTTTTCAAAAAAGAAAAAGCCGATGATGGCCAGCACGAGAAGGCCACCCAAAAAACCGAGGACCAGCAGGCCAAGTCCCTCGACGAGAAAAAGGTGACCAGGGGAAAGGACCAGTACGATCAATCCAAGTATGAGCAACCAGAAAGCGGTTTTCAAGGTTACTTTTAACAGTTTCCAGATGAGAAAGGCCAAGACAATGCCAACCATGATTTTGATAAGCATAAAAGATACCTTCCTCCGCAACAAATGACAATTACCCTTTAATTTAAGACTAAGATTTATTTTAAGTCAAATGAAAATCCATAAGAAAAAGGCGAACATCTCGTTCGCCTCAACGTCCTTTGAAGGAAGGAGCGCGTTTGCTGAAGAAGGCGGCCACTCCTTCAATGGCATCTTCCGTTTGCGCCACTTTCAGCATATTTTCCTTTTCGATCTCAAGCCCTTGCTTCAGTAATACTTCCTCTCCGCGAATCGTGGAATCCAAGATTGCTTTGAGCGCAATCGGGGGGCCGGCTGCCAACTGTTTGGCCTGAGAGAAAGCTTCCTCGTAAACCCGTTCTGCCGGCACCACCCGGTTGATCAACCCGTACTCTGCCGCCATTTGTGCGGAAATCCTCCGTCCGCTCAGCAAGAGTTCCAAAGCACGCCGTCGTCCGATCAAGCGGGGAAGGCGCTGGGTTCCCCCATAGCCCGGGATCAGGCCCAGGCGGACTTCGGGCAATCCCAGTTCGGCCGTGTCGGCGGCGATGGCCAAATGACAGGCCATTTGCAATTCATTTCCGCCGCCCAAGGCATTGCCGTTGATGCAAGCGATGACCGGTTTGGGGAACCGTTCGATCCGATGAAACAGCTCATGGGCGCGGCGCAGCGTTTCTGCTGCGGTTTCCGGATGCCCGATGTCACCGAACTCGGAAATATCCGCGCCGGCGGAAAACATCTTGTTTCCGGCGCCGGTTATGATGAGACATCCGACCGATTCATCCGTTTCCATCCGGTTCAAGATTTCTTCCAATTCCCTTAATGTTTCCCGGTTTAAGGTGTTCATCGGGGGACGGTTTATTTTCAGGGTGCAGACGCGATCCTTAATCTGAACCAGCCAATTTTTGTTCCCCATCATTCGCCCTCCCGCTCGATGATGATCGCGGACGCCATGCCAAAGCCGATGCACATGGCAATCAGGCCGAAGCGTTTTTCCTGCCGTTCCAGCTCGTTCAGCAACGTTGCGACGATTCGGGCTCCGCTGGCTCCAAGCGGATGGCCCAGGGCGATTGCACCGCCGTTGGGATTAATTTTATGGGATGGAACCCCCAATTCGCGCTGCCAGGCCAGAACCACGGAAGCAAATGCTTCATTCACTTCAAACAGGTCAATATCATCCAGGGTTAACCCCGCCCGTTTCAGCACTTTTTGTGTGGCCGGAATAATGCCGGTTAACATGATTTCCGGGTCTACACCGGCAATGGCGGTGGCTCGGACTTTTGCCCGGGGTTTCAATCCCAGCTCTTCCGCTTTTCTCCGCGAGGCGAGCAAAACGGCGGCAACGCCGTCACTGATTTGGCTCGAATTGCCCGCAGTGATTTTCCCGTCGGGGAGAAAGGAGGGAGGCAGGGATAACAAGGCTTCAAGATTCGTGTCCGGTCTTGGCGTTTCATCAGTCTGAAGCTGTATGGTTTCTCCGGAGGGGGTTTGTGCCTTTACCGGAATAATTTCATTTTGAAAACGGTTTTCGGACTGGGCTTTCAGCGCTTTTTGATGGCTGCTGAGGGAAAACTGATCGAGTTCTTCCCGGGAGAGCTGCCATTTTTCCGCGATCAGTTCAGCTGAGATGCCTTGCGGGACAATGTTGAAACGGTTTAACAGTTGGTCGCTGAAGCTGCCTCCGTCGCTGCCCATCGGAACCCGGTTCATGCTTTCGACACCGGCGGCAATGACGCAATCGGACATACCGGCCATAATCGCATGGGCCCCCTGAGCCAATGTTTCCAGGCTGGAGGCACACATGCGGTTGACGCTCACTCCGCATACTTCCACGGGAAATCCGGCAATCAGGCCGGCCAGCCGACCGATGTTATACCCTTGTTCACCTGTTTGTGTCACACAGCCCATTTTGATATCCTCAATTTCCGCAGGATCGAGTTGATTTCGTTCAACCAGTTTTTGAAGCAGGAAGGCGGCCAGCTCGTCCGGCCTTATTCCGGAGAGGGAACCTTTCTTGCGTCCGATCGGCGTCCGGGCGGCATCAATGATAACCGCATCCTGTTCGTTCATCGGCTTCCCTCCCTTTCAGAAAGTGAATAAATCGAGGCCGCCCGTGACGGGAAGGCCGATCCCCGTGATGTAGCTCGCATAATCGGAGGCCAGGAATACGACAGCGTGAGCGATATCTTCCGGCTTACCGGGTCTTTTCAGTGCTGTTCGCCCAATCATGCGCTCACGGAGGTCGGGCTTGGTCATTTGAAACGATTCAGTATTGATGATGCCCGGAACAATCGCGTTAACGGTGATCTCATAGCGTGCTCCCTCCAGGGCAAGGGTCCGCGTAAGCCCCAAAATGCCCGCCTTGGTCGTGGCATAGCTCGATTGCCCAAAGCCCCCCATGATGCCGGTGATCGAAGCCATGTTGATGATCCGGCCCCCTTTTTGTTCCTGCATGTAAGGCCACACAGCCTTGCAGCAGTTATAGGTGCCGGTCAAATTGATCTGCAAATCCCGCTCCCAAAATGCATCGTTTTGATGTTCGAGACGCGCTGTATGATCGACCGTTGCCGCATTGTTTACCAAAATATCGATTCGCCCGAACTGTTCGATGACTTTGGCCATGACGGATTTGACTTCTTCCCGGTTGGTCACATCCATGCGAAACGCGGCGGACCGGCGTCCCATCGCACAAATTTCCTTAGCTGTCGACCGGGTGTAGATCTGCTTCGATTGTGCCATGATCTGCGCCAATGGTCCCATTTTCTCCGTTGTCTCTTCCAGATTGCCGTCTTCCTCCAACAGAATGTCGGTCACGATCACATCGGCACCGGCTTTGGCCAGCATCAAGGCATCCATCCGGCCCAAGCCGCGGGAAGCCCCTGTGACAAGGGCCACTTTTCCGGCCAGGGGTAAATTCATCTTTTTTCCTCCCCCTTTTTTTGAATTTCGATGGCAACAGCTGCTTCATCCTTGTCCAGGTTCCATTCGCTTACCCCGGTATCCCCGTAAAGCTGATCGAGCAGCGCTTCATACTTTTCTTCAACCCGTTTGGCCCGCACTTTCAAGGTGGGGGTGAGTTCTTCCGCTTCAATGGTCCATTCCCGGGAAAGAATGATTGCTTTTTTCGGCTGTTCATGAGGAGGGAAGGGGGAAATGGCTTGCTTGATCTCGCTCCGGATCAGGTTTTTGACGGGGGGTTGCCGGATCAGACGGGATGCAGGACCCGCCGGTAAGCGATTTTGCCCGGCCCATTCCGATAATACTTGGAAATCCGGGACGATAAGAGCGGTTACATATTTGCGCCGGTGGCCGACCAGAACAGATTGTTCGATATACCGGCTTTGGTTGATGGCGTTTTCAACAGGTTGCGGAGCCACATTTTTTCCGGTGGTTAAAATGAGAAGGCGTTTTTTTCGATCGATGACACGCAGATAGCCCTCTTCATCAAGTTCACCCAGATCGCCTGTGTGCAGCCACTCCCCGCTTAATTGGGCTGCGGTGGCTCCTTCATTCTGATAATACCCTTGCATCACATTGGGTCCGCGGACCAGAATTTCACCGTCCGCAGCGATTTTGACTTCGAGATTGGGGAGCGGTTTGCCCACGGTGCCAATTTTGACCCGCGCCATCGGGTTGGCGGAAATGACCGGAGAAGTTTCTGTCAATCCGTACCCTTCCAGAACTGGGATATTCACAGCCCAGAAGAAGCGTGCGATTTCGGGATTAAGAGGGGCTCCGCCGGAAATCAGACCGCGAAGCCGGCCGCCAAACGCAGCTTTGATTTTCCGAAATACCAGCCGTTCGGCGATGTTCCATTGCCAGCGGAGTTTGAGTGGCCATTGATGAAGGAGCAGTTGATCCAGCGGCATCTGTGAATAGTAGTCATAGCGTTTTAAGCCAACGTTGACGGCCCAGTTTGCAATCTTTCTCCTTAAGGAGGTACCTGCAAGGATTTGGCTTTGAATGCGGGCATACACTTTTTCAAACAGCAGAGGGACACTGGTCATGACTGTCGGTTTGATTTCCAATAAATTTTCCGGAATTTTCTCGATGCTCTCGGCATAAGCGATCGTGGCTCCGACGGATAATGGCATGAAGTGTCCGGCCATCCGCTCAAACACATGGGAGAGCGGAAGATAGGAAAGCAGGCGGTCATCGGCGCGGGCTTCCAAACACCAGAATTGAACGCCTTCGATATTGGACAAAAAGTTTCCGTGGGTCAGCATGACGCCTTTCGGTTCACCGGTCGTTCCCGATGTGTGGATAATGGTGGCGAGATCGCTGCGCTTCAGCTGCCGCCATGTCTGTTCCCAATCAGGGAGAGGGTGTTCCCGGCCGAGATTGGTCAGTTTTTTCAGGGTCAGGCTCATCCCCGATTTTTCATCTGTTTCATCGGGTTGCATGATTATCGCGAGGATGTCTGCGCCGGCTTCCGTTACTTTGGCAAGCTGTTTTCCATTTTGCACGGCGATCGCTTTACAGTCGCTTTGGCGCAAAATCCAACCCACCTGTCCGGCGGGAAGGGTGGGGTAGATGGGAACGGTAACCGCTCCCAGACTGCAAATGGCGAAATCGAAAACCGCCCACTTCGGATTGTTTTCAGAGAGGATGGCCACTTTATCATCGCGGCCGATCCCCAGATGTGCCAGACCGGAGGCAACCAGTCGGATTTCCTCCCAAAACTGGCGGTAGGTGATTGGTTCATAACAATCGGTTTTTTTCCATAAGAAAGCAGCTTTATCCGGGTAACGCTCAACGGATTGACACAGCATTTCCACCAAATTATTTGGTTTCATCGCGATCACCCCGGAAGAATTACTGTTGGGCCCGGACGGATTATGACAGGTATTGGCTCGGATCATACTGGCGCAAAATGTTTTCCAATTTCAGCGCCAGTCCGATATTTCCCTTCACTTTCAATTTGCCGGTCATGAAAGCGGCTGTTCCGCTGAGATTTCCCAACAGCAGTTCTTTGAAATTGTCGACGCTCATCTGCAAAATGCAATCAGCCTTGGCTGAAGCTCCTTTTTCGACTTTGGCTGTACCGTTGTTCAGATGAAGCTGGTAGGTTCCGCCATCATCCCCTGACAGATCAAACTGGTAAACCACGTTCAGATCCTGCACGGGCTTGGGATTGTCTTTTAAAGCCTTTTCGACCAATTGGAAAATTTCATCCACAGAAATCGCTTTTGTCATATGGATTCTCCTTTCATTTTTGGAAAATGCAGCGCTTTCCGTTTACAAACCGGCTGCAATCGTTCTTTTTTGGATTTGCGTCGTCCCTTCGTAGATCGATAAAATTTTGGCGTCCCGCATCCATTTTTCGACGGGATGATCCCGCATGTAGCCGTATCCGCCGAGGATCTGGACAGCATTGGTGGTCACTTCCATTGCAACCTCTGCCGCAAATGCTTTGGCCATGCTTCCTTCCACCACACATGACTCTCCCAGATCGGCCAATTCCGCTGCTCTCCAAGTTAACAGGCGCGCTGCGTCGATTTTGGTTTTCATATCAGCCAGCATGAATGAAATGGCCTGGTTTTTGATGATGGGACGACCGAATTGCACACGTTGTTTCGCGTAATCAAGCGCATACTCGTAGGCGGCGCGGGCAACGCCGACCGCAGCTGCGGCAACAGCCGGGCGGGAGTACTCCAGCATCTTAAGAGCGCCAAAATATGCCATGTTTTCCTCGCCGAGCAAGTGGTCAAGCGGGACGCGCACATCTTCCAGAATGACATCGCCCGTATGGGAGGCCCGGATGCCCATTTTGCGTTCTTTTTTGCCTCCCGAAAGGCCCGGTGTGTCTCCCGGAACGATAAATGCAGATACGCCTTGAAATCCTGCCGCGGGGTCGGTTTTCGCGAACACGACATAGAGATCGGCAATCCCGCCGTTGGTGATAAAACATTTGCGCCCGTTGATCACCCAATGATCTCCGTCGCGGACCGCTTTTGTCTGAATCGCTTTCACATCCGATCCGGCGTTTGGTTCTGTCAGTGCCATTGCTCCGAGGCGGGGGTGATCCGGATCACACAGGTAGGAGATCCATTTCCGTTTTTGCTCTTCATTTCCCATATAGTAGATCGGCAACCCGGCCAGGCCGACGGCGGAAAGGGAAGTGGCGATACCGGCGCAACCCCAGAACAGCTCTTCGCCGATCAGGCAGGCGGCCATGACGCTGGTAAGACCGCCTCCGCCGTATTCCTCCGGGGCGGCATAACTGGTCAGGCCCACTTTTGCTGCTTTTTTAAGGACTTCCATCGGAAATTCCTCTTTTTCGTCGTATTCTGCGGCTACGGGACGAATCTCTTTTTCAGCAAACCCGTGGGCCCATTTGCGCAATGCTTCCTGTTCGTCGGAAAGCCTGAAGCATAATCCTGATGTCGAGGGGGGGTTTTCCGGCATATCGATCCCTCCTTAATACTGATACGTATCGGTACTCTGCGTTAAGCCTTCAACAGGGACAGATTGACAAAAGAGCCGACTACGATCCGATTGAGCAAGCGGGCGAGCGCATCGATTTCCACGCTCTTTTCGGAGGAAAACAGGTTTTGCACAACCACTTCGTTAATCGCTCCGACCATCGCTTGGGATATGATGCGGATTTCCTCTTTGGAGAGAGATTCCGTGACCACGCCTTGCACCGTTTGAAAAATCTGCCCGGCAAAGATCTGGTGAGCTTCGCGCCGCACCTTTTCCACCGTCCGGCTGATTCCCACGGATTCCACCAGCAGCAATTTGGCGGCCCGGGATTGGCTGATGCAGATTTCGAGATAACGGCGGATTCCGGCGTACGCTTTATAAGTGATTTTTTCTTCCCGCTCTACCGCGTCTGCAATTTCTGCGATGATTTCTTCGGCCAGTTGTTTAAAGAGGTGGACGAGCAGTTCTTCTTTACTGTTAAAATGCTGGTAAAACGTCGTTTTTGAAACGCGGGCCAGTTCGACCACTTCAAGAATCGTCGTGTTTTTGTACCCTTGTGAAGTGAACAGTTCAAGAGCGGCAAACAAGATTTTGTCCCGTGCTTCAAGCGGCATTTCCTGCAAAAATAACAAGTTCATCATTCCATTCAGATCAGTATGAGTACCAATTGGTACTCTGGAACAATTATATTTTACAACATAATAGAATGCTAATTCAATATTTTTTGTCAATTTTATTTAAAATGAATTGCTTTCTTTGCGCTGGTATTCTACATATAAAAGATTGATTTTTTTAGAATTAAACGAATACAATACAAAATAGAGGGAGTATTCCATCATTTTGGCTTTAACGAATCCGTAGGAGGATGATACATGAAATTAATCCCTCGCATCGACAGCATTTTGATGAGAAGGCGTGAAGAAGGATGGAAGATCGCGGGGAAGAAACCGAGTCAGACTTCATTGGCGAGGGCGCTGGGAGTGCGCAAGCAACAAGTCTCTTTATGGGCTCGTGGAGGGGCGATCCCAAGGCCGGAGACGATTTTTCATATGGCCTTGCTCTTGGGGGTAAAGCCGGACGAGCTTTATGAGTTTGTTGCGCCGACCGAAGCAGAGCAAAAACGCCTGATTGAAGAATTTGATAAAAAGGAAAAGGAAGATATTTTGCGCCGTAAGGAAAATAAAATCAAGGAATTGCGGGAAAAAGGATTTACTGAGGAAGCCATTTACGAACAGATCCGGATTATGGGATTGACGAAATATGACCGGGGATAATGGATCCTGTTTCTTTCATCTGTGCAAAACCAACCACCTTCCTGATGCGGGGTGGTTGGTTTTGCTTTGTTGTTCCATTCTTAAAATAAGATGCTTGCTCCGACGGCAAGGAGATAAATTCCGGTGGCTGCGGCCAGCCCCAACAGCCAGGGCAGGATGGGCCGATCAAGCAGGACGGCGCGAATGGCCAGCACGGTAAAAATGAGAATAGAGAGGAGAACCAGGAGATAGAGTACGCTAAAAAACATGAAAATACCCCTCTGCTAATGACTTTTTCTGTGAAAGTGCCGTAGGACGGGGCGATGGGCATCCTTCGCTCTTTGCGTTTCGGATGGTTGCCCGGTGCTCCCGCACGACCCTCACCATTTTGCTGAGTTTCACCCCCAGATCGTGCCGACATGATGTCAGGGCAGCAGACTCAGTAGCAGCAGCTTTTCATTCAGCTCGTGCAATTCAGCGATCGAGGTGGTTGTTAATTTGCCAATGGCGTTGATGGTTCTGTTTTCCTGGTCAGTCTGGCTGGCCATCGACTGGGTGAGCGGGTCCAATTCCTGATTGGCCGAGGAAATTGACCGGAGCCGTTCAAGAACTTCGGAGGTATCTTTGTTTAACTGGTCCAGCCCGGAGATGATTTTCTGCTCGCTGTTGTTGATACTGGCAACGCTTTGATTCATCCGGATCAGCAAATGATGGGTGGTTTCCAGTTTATGATTCATCTCACCGATGGTGGAGGCGCTTTCTTCCAACGGTTTTAGCTGTTCATTTGTTTGCTGTGTCAGCCGGTGAGAGACGGTGATGTTTTGGGACACCTCTTCCATCAACCGGTTTGTTTCCTTCTGATTGTCAATCTGCTGCCAAGTGCCGTATCCGAAGAGGGCGAACAAGGTCAAATTGACGATGAGCCAGGTGATTTTCACTTGTGATTTCCCCCCTTATGGCAACAAAAAGTCCAAGAGACCTTTCTTGTCTTTTTCTTCAGTTTGCCCCTGTTTCGATCGCTCCGTGCCGGAAATGATTTGTTTCGGCAGCCCGGTGACACCATTGACGATTTTCTTCACGGGTGATGGCTCCCCGCCGGTGGGAGGTTCCTGTTGCGTGCCCCTTGGAAATGGAAGATGAATTCCGATGAGCCGTTGCAAGCTGTCAAGCAAGCTGGTGATATGGCCCAGGAAGCGAAAGTTTTTCTCCGATTGGCTGAGTTCGGCCAGAAGCTGGTCCAACAGGCCATTTACCTGATTGCTGTTTTCACCGATCTGACCGGTGGTGTTCGCTACATCCTGAAGATGGGAGATGGTGGAATTCATTTGGCCTGAGATGGCGGAAGCCGTGGAAGCGACATTGCTCGTTATTTGATAGGTATCGGCCTGACGGGACAAAATTTGTTCCATTTTCTCACGGGCGGAGATGTTCCCGTCCAATTGTTTGCCCAATTCTGTTTGAATGGATCCGCTGGTTGCGATTTGCGCGTCCAGCAAGCGCTTTTGATCATCCAGAGCGGACAGTGATTGGCCTGCTTTCTCCACCTGTCCCTTCAACTTGTCTGTTTCGCTGATCATATCGTCAGTCAAAGTAACCAATTGGCTGGTGATGGAAAAAATATTCATATTGGATAAAGCCGGCAGAACGATTCGGTCGCTCCAGGAGGCCAAGGTGGGAATGAACAGGATAAAGATGAGCAATCCGAATGCAACCAGCAAGAGCCGCCATTTCAGCAAGAGGTTTTTCCAAAAGCCTTGCACTGGTGTTTCCCTCCCAGCCGCGGAATCAGTTTGGTTTTTTCATTGATCTCGTGTAGCTGATCGTTAATCTCACGTTGAATATCCTCCATCATTGAAAGGGAAGAGATGACTTGACGATTGCTGTTTTGCATGGATTGAAGCGCCTTTGTACTAAGATTGACCGAATTGAGGATGCTTTCCAGCGATTTTGTCGTCGCTGCCGTGTTGCGGTCGATGGAGGCCACATGGCTGGCAATCGAGGCAACCACGTAATCTAACCGGGCAAGTTGCGCCTTCAGCCCGTTGGTATTGGATTCCACTTGAGAGATTTTAAGATTTAACGCCGCTGTTTTCTTGTTGATCGTCCGGATTTGAGCAAGCTGTTGATTCATGGTCTTTGATTTGGCCGCTGATTGTTCCAGTTTTTCCTTCAGTTGGTTCGATTTTGCGGCGATTCTGTCCTGAATGGCCAGTTGCAGCCAGGTATTCCCGACCAGAACAATGAGAAGCATGCAAATGATGGCAGAGAAACTGGAGGCGATTTTGGTCACGGCAATTTCACCCCCGGCGTTTTTTGGTTCAGTTCTCTTGTTGAATGATAGATATCGTTCAAATGCTGCTCATCTTTTTTGGCGGTGGCCGCCAATTGTTTCAAAAGTTGATCGAGATCGGACAGATATGGGGCTAACGCCGACATTGACGAATCGACGGCGGAAATTTGAGTCCCGGCGTTTTTTGATGACTTTTCCATCTGTTCATTAAGGGCTAAACTGCCGCTGTTGTACCGGACGACTTCGGTTAAAAGGGCAAGGGTTTCTCCGGTCTTGCCGATCACTTGATCCAGATTTTGATCCAGCTTGTTCAGGGTGTTGCTCATTTGTCCCAGTTCTTCATTTTTTCGGATGATGCTGGCCTGAACCTGATTCAGTTTTTGAATTGATTCCAGATTGTCTTCCAGACTTGCTTCGATTTTTTTCATTTGCTGGGTCATCGTGATGGAATTGATTAAAAGACCGCTTAACACCAAAATAGCCAAAATTTTGAGAAACTTCAAAGTTCGCCCTCCTTTACGGCATAGAACGGTTGACCTTCTCGGCTTTATCGGCAGCCTGTTTTAATTTTTGTTCCAACAGGTCGTTCTGTTTGAGGACTTCCGCCAATTTGGATCGGGTGGAGGTGGTGACCGATTTCAAGTCTGCCGCTTGATCCACTTGCTTTTGTCCTGAATTGGAGATCAGCTCCATCTGTGTGGACAACTGTTTGCTCAAACGGTTCAGGTTTTGGCTTAAAGTCACTTGTTGGCCGGTAACCCGGCGGATCTCCTCCAGCGTGGTTCCCTGCTTTCGGACGCCTTGGTTCACTTCAATCAACTCCTGACTGACTGTTTGGGTTTTGCCCGATTGTGCGTCCAGCTGAAGCAGTCCGTTGTAAATATCCTTGTTGAGCAGCCCCAGTGTTTTTGTCTTTTCATTGATCTCCTTCAACATTCCGTTCAGGTCAAACTTTTTCAACTGCCCGGGGGTGAAACTTTCCGGATGGGTGAAGATGTAAATTCCCGGTACAGCAACCAACAAGATCGGGACGAGTGCCGTCACCGCTTTGCGCTTTAGACTCACAAGATCACCGCCTTTTTTACGTTCAACTGTCAAACTCGGATTTTTCGCGCAGAAGTTTGCTCATCATTTTTTCCAGGACGCCGGCGAGTTCGACCGGGGATGGAAGTTCTTCTTCCAAAAGGGAGCGGATCACGATTTGGTTGATCGCTCCCACCATGGCATGGGAGAGAATCCATTGTTCTTTTGTCAGCCGATGGCAAGTGAGGGAAGATAACTCCCTTTGGAAGATGGAAGCGAATTGATCAATTACCGCTTGCCTCTTTTTTTCAAGTGAAGGAACCAATCCCACAGTATCCACCATTAACAATTTTGCCGCATCCCGGTGAGTAAAACAGGTATCGATATAGGTTTTGATGGCTTGAAAGGTGCGTTTGGAAGTGGGAGGAACTGAGCGGAGAACATCTTCCACTTTTCGGATGAGTGCAGTTGACAGCAAGTCGAACAGATGGATTAAAATGGATTCTTTGTTTTTGTAATGTTTGTAAAAGGTCGACTTCGAAGTGCGGGCGTTTGCCACGATCATGCTGACGGAGGTGGACGGGTAACCGCTCTTTGAAAACGCTGCCAAAGAGGCGGACAAAAGACGGTATTGCTGATTGGACAATGGAAAATCCTCTTGCAAAAGAGAGAAGAGCGGTAACATGGCTTGCATAATCACCCCTCCATCATTTGGTACGCTGACGTACTCTCTTTAATTATAATGGAAAGTATGAATAATATAAATAATATTAAGAATAATATTACGAAATGTTGGGCGGAAGAATATTTTAACTTTCGATGAATCCATGTGAAGATAGTCGGAAAACGCAAGGTAAAGAAAAAACGGGATCTTCCGTTGCCGCCAGCAAAGAAAGAACCCCGTTTGTTTCAGCCGCATCATCTTATGCATTTATTGATTTTGAAGCCGGTTATTCCGTTTTCGGACAAACTGGTAACTGATGGCCAGAATGCCGAACCAGACCGGTGCGACATACAAAGCAATCCGCGTATCCGGACTAAATGCCAGCAGGACGGCCACCATCACGAGGAACAGGATGGCAATCCAGTTGGTGACGGGATAACCCGGCATTTTGAAGGAATCGTTCTTTGTTTGTTTGCTTTTCCGGTATTTGAGATGCGCATAAACGATTACTCCCCAAACCCACAGGGCCCCGATCGTTGCCACACTCGTGATGTAGGTGAAGGCCTGCTTGGGAATGAAATAGTTAAGCAAAACGCCGATCAACAGAACGATAAATGAGGCGGTAATCCCGCGGGCGGGAACTTTTCGCTTGCTCACTTCCTTAAAGGTGCCGGGAGCCTGGTTTTGATGGGCCAGCGTATAGAGCATGCGCCCGGTGCTGAACATGCCGCTGTTGCATGACGACAAAGCCGCCGTCAGCACGACAAAGTTGATGATCCCGGCAGCTGCGGGAATTCCGATTTTCGCGAAGGTGAGGACGAACGGGCTTGTCTTTCCGTCAAGCTGATCCCACGGATACAGGGACATGATGATGACCAATGCTCCGATATAGAAAATCAGAATTCTCCATAAGATCTTATTGATGGCCGAAGGCAAGGTTTTCTCCGGATCGCTGGCTTCACCGGCCGTCACTCCGACCAGCTCCACACCCAGAAAGGCAAACATCACCATCTGGAGGGCAAACATGACTCCACTGAATCCATGCGGCATAAATCCGCCGTGGGTCCAGAGATTTGAAAATCCGACCGCTTGCCCCTGGTTGCCCCAGCCGGTTGTGATGATCACGAGGCCGATGACGATCAGTGCGATGATCGTCACGATTTTGATAAGGGCAAACCAGAACTCGATTTCACCGAACAGCTTGACCGCTATGAGATTGACGAGGTAAACGGCGATCAGCGCGATCAGAGCCGGCAGCCATTGGGGAACAGACGGGAACCAGTAGCGCACATAAACACCCACGGCCGTGATTTCCGCCATACCGGTAACCACCCACATGAACCAATAGGTCCAGCCGGTGATAAAACCGGCCCAAGGCCCGATATATTGCGTTGCATAAGTGCTGAATGAACCTGTGACAGGCTGATCCAAAGCAAGCTCTCCCAATGCGCGCATTATGAGAAAAATGATGATTCCTCCCAATACATAGGAGAGGATCAAGGCAGGTCCCGCGGCTTGAATTGCTTGAGCCGAACCCAAAAACAAACCTACTCCGATCGCTCCTCCGATGGCGATCAATTGAATATGCCGATCGCTTAATCCCCTCGACAGGTGTTCTTTTTGATTTGTTGACTTCATATTTGGCCCCCTTGCAATTATTCGCCTAGACGCATTTTCATTAAATCAATAATAAAGAACCAACTCTATATTACTGAAGAGGTGATAGCGTTTTCAAGTTCAAGAATGTTCTTATTAATGAAAATGATGTCGAAAATCCCCTTTTGAACAGGGGACAAGCGGCCGGGACGAAGCCGCTCTCCCGGTTTATTTAACTGCATACATGCCATTAATCGAATAATGGATTGCGCAATGCACCTGATTTAACGGGATGAAGTTGCTTTTTTCAGCATTTCGATTTCTTCATCCGATAATTCCCTGTATTCGCCCGGTTCCAGATCCGGATCGAGGCTTAAGGGGCCCATTGCAATCCGTTTGAGGAACTTGACCCGTTTGCCTACAGCTTCAAACATGCGCTTAACCTGATGATATTTCCCTTCATAAATGGTTACTTCCACTTCGGAGACCGGACCGGAATTGAGAATGCGGAGTTGGCCGGGCAAGGTTTCATATCCATCGTCAAGCGTAATTCCGCTTGCAAATGCTTCGCGATCCGCCTCGGTAACTGCTCCCTCAACCAAAGCATAGTAGACTTTGGGAACGTGTTTCTTCGGAGACAGAAGCTGGTGCGAAAGTTTTCCGTCATTGGTCAAAAGGATTAACCCTTCTGTGTCCTTATCCAGCCTGCCGACCGGGAAAGGATCGAAAACGCGATGTTCGGGCTCGAGCAGATCGCTGATCACCTCATTGAAGCGGTCTTCGGTGGCGGAAATGACTCCCTGCGGCTTATTCATCATTAAATAGATATGTTCCCGATAGAGAATCGGGATCCCGTCCACAGTCAGTTCATCCTGGTCAGGATAGACATGGATGCCCGGGTCGTTTGCAGTGATTCCGTTGAGGCGGATCCGTCCGGCCCTGACCAGTTTTTTGATCTCTTTGCGTGTTCCGATGCCCATATGAGCCAATATTTTATCCAAACGCTGGCTTTTTTGTGTTCCCATCTTTTGTTACACTCACTTTCCGTTAAGTTCAAATGACATCATAGCACAAGAGAGGGAAAAAGATAATGAAAATGCCTGATTTTATCAATAAGAAAAACTAGTTTGCAATACAAACGAGAAATTTTCAGATCGGGAAGCCACAGGCGGAGTTGATGGATGAACAGAATGGCGGGTGCGAATAAGATCAGAAAACACCGATGTATTTTCAGTCAAACCCGGAGATGAAAAGAAAGGCGGAAGAGAGGGGATGGAAAAAAGTTTGATTTCATATTTGAAGGGGAATGATAAAATTCGTCATTACCCTCAAGTTTTATCCACTTGTCTGTTTTCTATTCTGGGTATATAAAATATAAAGACAGAACTGGTTATTTTTTATTTACATAGACCGGTATCGTCTTAACTTAATGGAGGTGTCAACATGGAGAAAGTGATTGTATTGGGAACGGGACCTGCTGGTCTGACCGCGGCGATTTATCTGGCACGGGCTAATATGGAACCTTTGGTGGTGGAAGGTCCGGAGCCTGGCGGACAGTTGACGACCACAACAGAAGTTGAAAACTTTCCGGGATTCCCTGATGGCATCATGGGACCGGAACTGATGGACAACATGCGCAAACAGGCGGAGCGTTTCGGGGCCAAATTCAAGCGCGGATGGGTACAAAAAGTTGATTTGTCCGGTCGCCCGTTTAAGCTTTATATCGGGGAATCCGAGGTTCTGGAAACGGAAGCCCTCATCATTTCCACAGGTGCTTCGGCGAAATTGCTGGGGATCCCGGGAGAAAAAGAGAATATCGGCATGGGTGTGAGCACTTGTGCCACATGCGACGGGTTCTTCTTCCGCGGAAAGAAAATCGTCGTGGTAGGCGGCGGGGATTCGGCGATGGAAGAAGCAACATTCCTGACGAGGTTTGCCACCGAGGTGACGATTGTCCATCGTCGCAATGAGTTGCGCGCATCGAAAATCATGCAGGAACGTGCACGTGAAAACGAAAAAATCAAATGGTGCCTGAATCGCACACCGGTTGAAGTGATCCGAGGGGAAAACGGCGTAACCGGCCTTAAAGTGAAGAATAATGAAACCAACGAGGAAGAGATTCTGGAAACGGACGGTATTTTTGTTGCCATCGGCCATAAGCCGAACACCGACTTTTTAAGCGGACAATTGGAAATGGATGAATTGGGCTATATCAAGGTACAGCCGGGTTCCACCCGAACAAGTGTCGAAGGGGTATTCGCTTGCGGGGATGTACAGGATCGTGTTTACCGTCAAGCAATTACAGCAGCGGGAAGCGGATGTATGGCTGCCCTTGATTGCGAACGTTTCCTCGAAGGAAGCACGACACAGGATTGGAGCAAAACATTGTAATACAGAATGAGGCAACCCCGGAGAGCAACCGGGGTTGTTTTTTATTCGGGGCGAACGGCGATCCAGACTGACCAGCGATCCCTGTCCGTGACAGGGGTTTCGGTACCGACTTTTGCCGCGATATACCGGATGAGTTCCTCTATCTCCCCGTCAGTCAATTCATGCAAAATCGACCGGCCTGAACGGTTTCGCATTTCATCGGCAAACTGCTCAAATGTTGCATAGGTTTTTCGGGTTTCCCATAATGACTTGGAAACAATCCCGGTAAAACCGGTTTGCAGCAAAGCCTGAACCACTTTGTCATGGTTATGTCTCCTGTCTTTTTCAATTTGCTGCAAGCGGGGGAATTTTTCGAAAAAATAGCCGCGGAGATGATCGGGACTTCCCGGAAGATGGCAATCTGCGACTGTGCGGTTTTGCGTAATGATGATTCCACCGGGTTTGAGAATCCGATAAACTTCCCGGAAATATGCCGGCAAATCGCGGAGATGATGGATTAAAGCGCGTGAAAAGACAAGATCAAACGAGCAATCTTGCAATCCGGTTGCATAGGCATCTCCTTTGCGAAATTCAATTTCCTTATGTTCCGATTTCGCCACTGACAGCATTGCCTCTGAAGAGTCAATGCCGACAACACTTTTGGCGCCGAGATTTAATAATTCGCTGGTGTAGATTCCTCCGCCGCAACCGATATCCACTACCCGTTTTCCATGCCAGGAGATCTCTTGCTCCATGAAGCGGATCCAGGCCGGATCGATGTTCCGGTTGGCATACGTAAAACGGTTCGCGCGATCGTGAAAATTGATCGGCATCCGATATGCTCCTCTCTGGTTTCATATAGTGAAACTTTGTTTCTTTTTTTATTATAACATACCAAAACGATGGTTGTAAGATGCATGAAGCGTAATTTTACAGGCGGATGATGAGCGGGGGATTTTGGAGCTTGTTCACCTGTTTTGGCCAAAGAAGCATTCGCGGGAATGTCGATGTCCCTTGATCGAAGCGCACGGGGGAGAGACCGGGGGGCAGCGTTCCGGTGAAAGGGATGACCATTCGCCTGACATTTCCACTGGCAGGGGATCAACGGGTTTTCGGGTTCTTAATATTCAGTCTGAAACTCCGAGCAGATGTTTTTTCTTGAGCGGTGGTAAGGGAGAAAGGATGGAATACAAAACATGAAGGCGGAAGAGGGAGGTTCAATGGTTCCCCTTCCGCCTTCCCGAGAGATTACGCGGGAGCATGCCGGTTGCTCTTTTTATGTTTTTATTGCCATAAAACGAAATTTCACAAATCGAATTCTGGAGATCAGGTGACTGTTTCGCTGGAAATATTGATGATCACGCTTCCGATCAATATCAAAATAATGCCGGCCAGTTGGTGAGGTTGAATTTTTTCATCCCAGATATAGTAACCGATCAGAATCATTCCGACGGTTCCGAGCCCGGACCAGACGGCATAGGCCACACCCAAAGGAATGTGGCGCAGACTGAGAGTAAAAAGATAACTTGCGGCAACATATCCGATTATGACAATCAGTGTCGGGAGCAAACGCCTGAACCCGTTTGACTCCTTGAGGGCGGTTGTCGCGATGATTTCAAGAAGGATTGCAGAGATGAGTAATATAAACGGTTTCATTATCCCACCCCAAAACGAATTGAAAAACCAGTGACGACAAATACGATCAAAAAGAAGATTATTTATTATAATTATACAATAAATTCCAATTAGAATAAAGGCCTGCAAGAAAAGATTCGTGTCTTGCCGGCGGAGCCCGGGGATGAAAAAATCTGGAGACGAGGAAGAATGCTGCTTCACGGTCGGTTATCACACTTTTACAGAAAATAAAGCGAAAAGTGAGTCAACACTTGCTAGCAAAAATTTAAACGGAATGCTTGGCAGCGGATTTGGGTTATGCGAGAATATCGTCTGGGTTTCTTCTTTTTAATCTATTTGGTTTTATTTCATAAGAACTGAAGAGGAACACGGAGAATAAGGCTTTCTATCCAAGCGTTTCTATTAATCTATTTGTTCCCCCGTCAAATACAAGAATAAGGCGATTGAAAGAGAAAAAAAACAAAATCGGATGGTAACCTCCTCTTGAATAGCTGAATCTGCCCATAGCCCTTTTTTTTGTATTTGGCACAATATGTTGTATTAGCTATACTACAAAAGCAACTATATATTGAGAACGGACGTGATAAGATGTTAAGTGTACTGCCAGAGAAAATGGCACCCTATGGGGCATTAATCGATGACATCTGCGGTCGTTTTCCCCACCTGGACAAAAATGAATGGCTTGGGGATGCAGCGGCCCAGATGAGAGAAAACATGTCAGAGGATGAAATGTTGCAAACCTTTATCCAGGCTGCTGTTGAAAAGACCAGCGTCGAAGAGCCGGATTGGCAATTTGTTGCGTCGCATCTGCTCGCTCATTACCTGTACAAAAAAGCGGCAGAGAACCGCAATTACGACGCTGACCGGAAATACGGGGATTTGTATGTGCTCATACATACGCTTACGGAAAAAGGGTTGTATGGAAAATATCTATTGCAACATTACAGCAAAAGTGAGATCGATGAGTTGGGAGCTTATCTGATTCCGGAACGGGATTATCTTTTTAACTACATCGGTCTCAAAGTGTTGTCTGATCGCTACATCGTCCGGGATTACGATGGCAAGGTCATGGAGTTGCCGCAAGAGCGCTTCATGATCATCGCCATGCACCTGGCGCAAAAAGAAGAAGACAGGCTTGGCTGGGCGAAGAAATTTTATGATGTGTTGTCCAAGCTGGAAATGACGGTGGCAACCCCGACATTGAGCAATGCCGGAAAGCCGCTTCACCAGTTGTCCTCCTGCTTTATCGACACCGTGGATGATTCGCTTTGGTCGATCTACAATACCAACTCGGCCACGGCGCAAGTGTCGAAGCACGGAGGCGGCGTGGGCATCTACCTTGGAAAAGTGCGCTCCAAAGGCTCGAAGATTCGTGGCCATAAAGGAGCTTCCGGAGGTGTGATTCCATGGATCCGCAACTATAATAACACAGCGGTCGCGGTTGATCAGTTGGGAGTTCGCCGCGGTGCCTTTGCCATTTATCTGGATGTATGGCATGCCGACATTTTGGATTTTCTCAACCTGAAAACAAATAACGGGGATGACCGGCTCAAGGCACATGATATTTTCCCCGGGGTCTGCATTCCGGACATTTTTATGAAACGCGTGAAAGAGCGGGGAATGTGGTATCTGTTCGATCCGCATGAGGTGCGGGAAGTGATGGGTTATTCCATCGAAGATTACTGGGGCGAAGAGTTTGAACGCCGCTATCTGGAATGCGTCAACCATCCGGAACTGAACAAAACGGAGATCCCGGCCATCGAGATCATGAAGCGGATGATGGTCAGCGCATTTGAAACCGGAACCCCGTTCATGTTCTTCCGGGATACGGTAAACCGGGCAAACCCCAACAAACACAAAGGCATGATCTATTCTTCCAATCTGTGTACCGAGATCTGCCAGAACATGTCGCCCACGGAATTGATCAGTGAAGAGCTGGAAGACGGCGTCATCGTGACCAGGCAAAAGCCGGGGGATTTCGTCGTTTGCAACCTGTCTTCGATCAATCTGGGACGGGTCAAAACGATGGATGATATTGAGCGCGTTGTTTCCGTGCAAATGCGCATGCTGGACAATGTGATCGACCTGAACATGTATCCGGTGAAGCAGGCGGAGGTCACCAACAAGAAGTATCGTGCCGTCGGCCTGGGAACAAGCGGGTATCACCAGTACCTGGCCGAACGGAAAATCGCCTGGGAATCGGAAGAGCATGTGGAAGAAGCTGACCGTTTATTTGAGGAACTGGCTTATCAGGCGATTCGTGCCTCGATGGAAATCGCCAAGGAAAAAGGTGCTTATCCGCTGTTCGCGGGAAGTGAATGGGAATCCGGCGAATATTTCGAGCAACGCGGCTATACGAGCGAACGCTGGCAGAGATTGAAAGAAGACGTGAAAAAATACGGCTTGCGAAATGCCTGGGTGTTTGCCGTGGCTCCGACCGGTTCCACCTCCCTCATCGCCGGTTCGACCGCGGGGATTGATCCGGTGTACGCCAAATTCTTTGTCGAGGAGAAGCGGGGAGCTGTCATTCCGCAGACGGCGCCGAATCTTTCGCCGGAGACAACCTGGTATTACAAGGAGGCGCACCTGATCGACCAGCATTGGAGCATCCGTGCTGCCGGGAAGCGCCAGCGGCACATTGATCAGTCGCAATCGTTCAACCTCTACATTACGCCGAATACAACGGCCAGGGAATTCCTGGATCTCTATCTGGCGGCTTGGGAAAACGGATTAAAAACCATCTATTATATTCGCAATCAGTCGCTCGAAGTGGAAGAGTGCGTCAGCTGTTCTTCCTAATCAGTCGGAAAGGTGATGAAAAGTGGCAGAATTAAAGCGGAAAAAGATTTTTAACGAACACGGACAGCGCGGAACCCAGCGCCTGATCAACGGGAATACAACCAATCTGCGCGAGTGGAACCGGATCAAATACGATTGGGCGCATAAACTTTACCGGGCCATGTTGAACAACTTTTGGATTCCGGAAGAGATTCCGCTGGCCGGCGATGCGAAACAGTTTATGGAGCTGTCGCCGGAAGAGCGCCGCGCATTTGACAAGACGATTTCTTTCCTTAACTTTCTGGATTCGATTCAGGGAGAAAACCTGCCGAATATCAATGAATACACAACGGCCCCGGAGGTTTGCTCACTGCTGAATATCCAGGCGTTTCAAGAGGAAATTCATGCGCAATCCTACAGCTATATCCTTGACAGTGTCTGCTCTCCGGAAACGCGCGAAAACATTTACGATGAATGGGTGCGCCCGTAAGAGGATCTGGGGAATCTGCCCTGACAAGGCAGTAGGCGAAGGACGCTGGCAAAGCCTATCACCGACGAACTGATCCCGAAGGGAAACCGGAGGGGGAGTGCAGCATGTTCGGAAAGCCACAAGTTGGTCAACTGCCGGATCACGACTGAGTGGCGAGGTGAAAGGATACGGACGAGGATGAAGGCTAAACTGCTTGAATGATAGTCCGAGCGGGCGAATCGTAGCCGGTGACGAAAGGCAGTTGGTACGTTGCCGAGTCTTATGGGAGATGGGAGTGCCATTCGCCAATCTCCGGAGCGTCCCAAGACTCCGCATCTTCAATCAGAAGAAAAGGACGAACGTCACATCCGACACTGTATCATGTCAAGTCTCCAGATTCGTTAAACGGGGATCACCTAAAGCGGAATGCCTCCTGCAGGCTATGGCTGATCGAGCCTGAATATCCGCCAGGGTGACGGAGTTCCCGTAGTAGTCCGAGGCAGGGAAAGCCTGCTGCATGGCGAAGGGGAACAGCTTATCTTGTTTAATACAGCGAGGGAAGGAGCGCGAGGCTCTGTGAGAAATCCTGAGAACGTATTAAACAGTCTGGCCTCCAAAGCGCAGCATGACGGGTACAAATACCGCAGATTGTACCGTAACCTGTATAACAAGGAGTTTTTTCTTCTGGCGTACAAGAGAATCAAGGGGCATCCGCCCGATGATCGGAGCTTGGAGCGGATTGATTGTTTAATCGAGAGCATGAAGGACGAAAGCTATCAACCCAATCCGGTGAACAGTGTTTCCTCTCCTGGGGCCAACGGAACGAAACGGCCTCTTGGAGTTCCGTCATTGACCGATAAACTCGTTCAGGAAATCCTGAGGATGATGCTGGAAGCGATCTACGACCGGTCATTCTCTGATCACTCGCACGGCTTTCGTCCACGAAGGAGCTGCCACACGGCGTTAACGGAAGTCCGGAAGACCTTTACTTGGGTAAAATGGTTTGTCGAAGGAGATATCAAGCGTTTTTTTGGACAGATGGATCACCATGTTCTGGTCAACATCCTCGGAAACAGAATCGATGATGAAAAGTTCCTCCGGCTGATCCGGAAATTTCTGAGGGCAGGGTACCTGAATGATTGGAAGTACCATCGTACATACAGCGGTACTCCGCAAGGCGGCATTATTAGTCCTGTTTTATCGAATATATATCTGAATGAACTGGATCAATACATCGACAAGTTGAAAGAAAATTTTACCCAAGACGACAGGAACATTCCGGACTCAAGATACAAAAGGCTTTACTATGTAAGGTATGCGGGTGATTTTCTGATCGGGATCATCGGAAGCAAAGATGATGCCAGGGGAGTGAAAGAGGAGCTGGCGGAGTTTCTAAAAGAAAAGCTGAATCTCCAACTCTCCGGGGAGGAGATGAAGATCACCCACTCGGAAAAGCCGGCAAGGTTCCTCGGATATGATATTCGCGTATCAAGGAAACACAAGGGGCCGGCCGGTTCAGGGGGCGGTTCATCGGGCAGCCCGTTAAAATGCAAACTTTATGTACCGCATGAAGTATGGAAGAAGAAACTCCTTGAGAGCGGTTCGCTTGAAATTGCAAAAAACGGAAAATGGAAATCAAAACACAGATCATCTCTCATCAGGCTTGATGATTGTGCGATTCTCGACACGTACAATGCAGAGATCAGGGGACTCTACCATTACTACCGATTGGCGTCAAATGTGAGTGTACTCAACAAGTATTACCACATCATGAAGTACAGCCTGTACAAAACCTTAGCCGGCAAATACCGGACGACGACCAGGAAGATCATCAAAAAATACGAAGTGAACAAGGTCTTTACGGTTACCTGCGAAACGGGAAACGGAACAAGAACGCGAACGTTGTACCATGAAGGTTTTGCCAGGCAAGCTGATCCGTCGGAAGACAACAGGGTGGATTACCTCCCGAAGGCTGCAAAGTACATCAATAAGTAAACATTCATCTCTTGACTTGGAAAGATGATTTTACGGAGGCTGGATTCGGATAAGTGGAGAGCCGGATACATGGAGACATGTACGTCCGGTTCGGAGGGGAGTTCTTGGAAACCTCCCGCTGCAAGGCGGCAAGGCGCCGGGTTCTTACCCTACCGCAACGATGAGCATCTGCTCCGCCGGAATCGGTTTATCGCCGATTTGTACCAGCGGTTTGTCGATGACAGAAATGATGAAAACTATGTCCGAACCTGCATGGCCAACTTCTTGCTGGAGTCGCTTTACTTTTACAGCGGATTCTCCTTTTTCTACGCTTTGGCGCGGCAGGGAAAAATGACGGCAACCGCGACACTGATCAAATATATTCAGCGTGATGAATTAACCCATGTGGTCTTGTTCCAAAACATGATCAAGGAATTGCGCCGGGAAAATCCCGATCTCTTCACACCGGAATTTATCGAGGAATTGCGGGAAATGGCCCGTACGGCGGTTGAACATGAGATTCGCTGGGGTCAATATATCACCAACAACAACATTCAAGGACTGACCAATGATATTATCGACCGCTATATCAAATATTTGGCCAATGAACGCATGACCCGTCTCGGCTTTGATATTTTGTATCCGGAGATTACGACGCATCCGATGAAATGGGTTGAGAGTTTCTCCAACCTGAATGCGACGAAAACGGATTTCTTTGAACAGAAAGTGACCAATTACACCAAAGCGAGCACACTCGATTTTGGCGATCTTTAATCAAAACACCTCCCTGAATCGGGGAGGTGTTTTAATCGCTATAACTGTTGTAACAGAAACCAGAGGGCGGCAACGGCAATTGCAAGTTGGTAGACAAATTCAAACCAGTTTTGTTTCGGTGCTTGCAGGATTTGAATAGCTGTGACGACTGCATGAACAAGAATGAGAACGAGCGCGATCGAAAAAAGTAAGACTGGCATATTTTTCACCTCCTACAGTTGAAAAATATTCAAATTAAGCTAGTACTACCCCAAAAATGGGCCCGGACTTTTTAATCATTTTGCTAATGCGAACGGGGGAAAGTTGATGGATCAGGCTTGGGAAAAAGTAAAAGAGTTTCATCGCTGCTTTGGGGTTCCCCATAAGGAAAAACCCGAAAAACTGGCGATGGAGCGGGTGCAAAAGCGGGCGAAATGGATGGAGGAAGAAATCGGGGAATTCAAACAGGCAAGGACGATTGAAGAGCAAGCGGATGCGATGATCGACACGATTTATCTGGCCTTGGGAACTTTGGTTGAAATGGGAGTTCGCCCGCAAGCCCTGTTTGATATTGTCCACACGGCCAATATGGATAAACTCTGGGAAGACGGAAAACCCCGGTACCGGGAGTCTGACGGAAAAGTGATCAAGCCTTCTTCTTGGCAGGATCCCGGGCCGCTTCTCAGAGAGGAAATTAATCGGCAAACTGATACGCATGAATAATATTTTTTCACGGATGGGAGAGGCGTTTTACGCCTCTTTTTTTTCGGGCAGTGATTCAACATCGCAAAGGAATCCGTGCTCAGTTCTTAATCGAGGATTGGTATAGACCATTATAAATAGGAATGCTAAACTAAATACAATGGAGAAATTTTGCAAAAAGGGGCGCAACAAATATGAATAAGCCGTCAGTTTTATTGACCAACGCACAGATCTGCACAGCAAATGGTACGGTTGATCCGGGCTATGTATTTATTGAGAATGGGAAAATCGCTGCGCTCGGGTCGATGGAACAACTTTCAGGCATTGAGGCCGGTGAGGTGATTGATCTCAGCGGAAAAAAGGTGATTCCGGGCATGGTGGACGTCCATATTCACGGAGTAGCCGGAGCGGATACGATGGATGCAACGCCGGAAGCCTTAAAAACGATGGCCGAAAATCTGCCGAAGGAGGGGACGACGAGTTTTTTGGCCACTACGATCACGCAATCGCACGAAAAAATTGAGAAAGCGTTGGTCAATGCCGCCGACTTCATTGAAAATCATCAAGTTGCGGGGCAGGCTGAATGCATTGGGATCCATCTGGAAGGGCCATTTATCAATGTGAAACGCGCGGGAGCGCAACCTCCGGAATACATCGTTCCTCCGGATGTGGATCTCTTTCGCCGCTGGCAGGAGCTGGCGCGGGGGCATATTAAATTGGTGACACTTGCACCCGAGCAGCCGGGCGGGCCGGAGTTGGTCCGCTATCTGAAGGAAACAGGAGTCATCGCTTCGATTGGCCATTCGGACGCCACCTATGATGAAGTGGTCGAAGCGATTGGGAACGGAGCGAGCCATGTGACGCATCTGTTCAACGGGATGCGCGGCTTTCATCACCGTGAGCCGGGGGTGGCCGGAGCGGCCTTTTTGCGCGATGAACTCAATGTGGAAATCATTGCTGACGGGATTCACATCAATCCTCACAGCGTGCGTGTTGCCTATAACCAGATCGGCAGCGGGAGGATTATCCTGATCACGGATGCGATGAGAGCCAAATGCCTCAAACGGGGAGTTTATGACCTCGGCGGTCAGGAAGTGATCGTGAGCGAACGGGATGCAAGGCTCGTAGACGGAACGTTGGCGGGAAGCATTTTGAAGATGAAAGACGCTTTGGCCAATATGGAGCGGTTTGCAGGTTGCTCAATGGAGCAACTGGTTGAAATGACATCGTTAAATGCGGTGCAGGAATTGGGATTTGCCAATCGCAAGGGCGCACTCGCTCCGGGAAAAGACGCTGATATCGTCGTGCTTGATGACCAGCTTGAGATCTTTATGACTTTTTGCCGGGGTGTACTGGCATACCAAAGATAAGAAAGGTTGTACCTGCTTTCCGGGTACAGCCTTCGGCGCTGCGGACAATCCCGCCCCGGAATCAGGCTCTTTGCGGAAAAATTCCAAGGGAAAGGAAATCAAGTTGAACGATGAAAAAGGTATCCAAAAAAAGTCCAGTTCCCCTATACTACCAACTGAAAGAGATCTTGCAGGAAATGATCGAAAATGAGGAATTAAAACCTGGAGATGCAGTCCCGCCCGAGCGTGAATTGTGCGAAGTTCATGGAATCAGCCGGATGACTGCGCGCAAAGCGGTGATGGCTCTGGTGAATGAAGGCGTGTTGTTCCGGGAGCAGGGAAAGGGAACATTCGTGGCCGAGCCAAAGCCCAAGCATCTGCTCACCCGCCTGCGAAGTTTTACCGAAGAGATGGAAGAACAAGGTTTTTCCGTGCGTTCGGAAATTTTGTCATTTTCCATTGTCGAAGCGACTCTGCAATTGAAAAAAAATTTAAAAATGCTGCCCGATCAGTCAAAAGTGGTGGAAATCAAGCGGCTTCGCTATGTGGATGAGTTGCCGTACGCGCTGGAAACAGTCTGGCTCAACCATGACAAAGTTCCCGGTCTTACCCAGGAAAAGCTAGAAGGCGAATCATTGTATACGGTTTTAAAAAATCAATACCAATACCATCCCGCCTATGCCCGGCAAACGATTGAGCCGATCAGCCTGAATGATTATGAAAGCAAACTCCTGGGTGTTCCCAATCATTCGCTGGCCATCCTGTTCAGCAGAACCACCTATCTGGAAAAAGGGGAAATCATGGAGTTTACGAAGTGCATTTATCGTACGGACCGGTACAAATACGAGATTGTGTTGCAGCCTTAAAATTGGTTCGGGTGGACGGTTGAAATTTTTTATTTGCATATGGATGAATTATTTGATTAGATTTAATTATTATGAATAAAAATGAAAGAGTGAGGCCGGATGTTGGAATATGACAAATTGGAAAAATACGCGGAACTGGCAGTCCGGATTGGGGTAAACATTCAAAAAGGGCAGACCTTGTACATTTCAGCTGCGCTGGAAGCCGCTCCTTTCGTACGAAAGATCACGGAAGTCGCTTATAATGATGGAGCAAAAAATGTTGTCGTTGACTGGTTTGACGATGAAGTAAACCGCATCCGCCTGTTGCATGCACCGGAGGAGTCGCTCTCCAACATCAGGAAGGGCAAACTGGAAGATCTCCGCAAGGATCTGGAAAATGGAGCCGCGATGTTGACAATCCATTCCCCCAAGCCTGATTACTTCCACGGGGTTGAAACCAAACGAATTACCGCGGTCAGCAGGGCGAACAATGAAGCGATGCATTTTGCCCGGGAACTGATTCGGCAAAATAAGATCAGCTGGTTGATTGTCGCTTATCCCACGACAGAGTGGGCTAAAAAAGTCTTCCCGCATCTGCCTGAAGAAGAAGCGATGCAAAAGTTATGGGAATGCATTGAAAAGGCGACGCGGCTGGATGCGACTGATCCGGTGGAGCGCTGGCAGGAACATCTGAAAAAGATCGAGGATCGGGTGCAGTTGTTGAATAACCTTCACCTGAAAAAACTTTCTTATCGTGCGCCGGGTACCGCGCTGACGATCGAATTGCCAAAAGACCATCTATGGGTGGGAGCGGGCCAGCAGAATGAACAGGGCGTGTTGTTTGTCCCCAACTTGCCCACTGAAGAGGTGTTTACCGTTCCGTTGAAGACCGGAGTCAACGGGGTGGTGAGCAGCACACGGCCGCTGAGCTATAACGGGCAAATGATCGATCGCTTCTCCTTGACCTTCAGGGAGGGAAAAGTGACCGAAGTAAGGGCGGAAACAGGTGAAGAGCTGTTAAAATCGCTGGTCGGGTTGGATGAAGGGGCCGCTTATCTCGGTGAAGTGGCACTGGTTCCCCATACATCTCCCATTTCGCAATTGGGTGCGATTTTCCACCAGACCTTGTTTGATGAAAATGCTTCGTGCCATCTGGCTTTGGGCTTTGCTCTGCCGTTCTGCCTGAGGGGGGGAACCGGATTGACAAGAGAGGAGCTGGCCGAGCGGGGCATTAATCAAAGTATGGTTCATGTCGATTTTATGATCGGTTCATCCGAACTGGATATTGACGGCGAGAATTGGGAGGGAAAAACGATCCCCATTTTCCGCAACGGAGATTGGGTAATCTGAGTCAGTTTCATTTGCCCCGATAAAAATGTCCGGCGATCGCTCCCGTGGCCAATCCGGGAACGATCGCCGGCAATTTTGCTGGTTTTATCAATTAAACCCAGTTATCGTCGTCACCGCCGCCAAAAAATCCCCCATCATCCCCATCGTCAAAAAATCCGCCGTTGTCATTGTTGCCGAACAGACCGGCATCGTGATTCTGATTATCATCTCCGTCCAGCAGTTCATCAAGCAGAACGCCTCCGATCAGCCCCGCTGCAAAACCGCCGATCGCCCCTGTCATTCCGGACAAATGGGAGTGGTGATGGTGATCATGCCCGTGGTGATGGTGACCATGCCCGTAATGACTTTGACCATGGTGATAGGAATGAGGGATATGGTAGTGACCATGTCCGTAATGGGGAGTTGACATCGATTCGGTGATCAGATTTTGCCAAAGCATCATCAGTGCATCCGGATCCGAAATTTGATCCTGCGGGATGAATACTTCCCGTTTTACCTCATGATGATGTCCGAATGAATAATACTCCACTTCGAGCAGTAAGCGAACCCCGTTTGGCTCAATTGCCGCTGCAAATTCCACTTCTTTTACCTGCTCGCGGAACAATTCCGTCGGAACCAGTTCAAATTCTTGCACATATCCGTTAAACTTGCGTGAATGATGTGTTTCCCGGAAACCGAGACGGCTCAGGGCTGCCAGGATATTGCTGAGCGGAACCGGCGGAACGATCTCGATATAGTCCCGGTCGGATTGATCGACGGCACCGGCAAGATCGAGTTGTGTATCAAAGTAGTAAGAAACCGATTGTCCGGTAACCAGCAGGTTTCCCGGCAACTGAAAATGAAAAGGAAGTTCCTTTTGTTCGCCGGGCCGGATGACGAACGACTGGTAAAAAGGCACGGATGCGACCGGATGCGTGTGCACGTGTCCTTTTGCATAGATACTGAGCATGAAACGGACATCGATTTTATTGATGCGTTGCTCCACACTTCCACCTTTGATCAACACTTTTCCCGCAACGGGATCACCGGGAGCAAATCGGTTTTGTTCCAGAATCAGATCCACTTTTGCGGCTCCATGACCAAGTCTCGCCATGAAATCTTTAAACATTCAATGCTTCTCCTTTCAACTGACAAAACGATCTTCCCTTTAATTTCACTATATCGGAAAATTGAAACCTGTTTTTTTCAGTTTTGTGTGCAATTTGTTAACAATGGATTTTAGATGACAGAATAGAAATGTAATTTATTATAGATGAAATGATTACATTATTAACAGGAATTGAATATGCATAAAAGTTGCATGGGACGAAAAACAGCGGATAGGTAAAGGAGGCCGGAATCAATGCTGACTCCTGCCCATTGGCTTTATGGTGCGTTTACTCTGCTGGTGATTCTCGCTGTGCTTTTTCGCCGCGGGGTCGTTTTGCTCTCCCTGGTTGGCACCCTTTTGGTTGCCTGGGTGTACAAGGGGAGTTTTGTAGACGGATTGCAGGCGATTTTTAATGCCAACCTGGTAGCCGCCAATGAGCTGTTCAGCATTTTCCTGATTATTACCTTTATGGTGGCCCTGCTGCGGGCCTTGAAGGATTTGGGGGCTGACCGGCAGATGATCGCACCGATTCAACGACTCATGGTTAACGGACACGTTTCTTTTTTTATTCTTGTCGTAATTACTTATGTCATTTCCCTTTTTTTCTGGCCTACACCAGCCGTGCCGCTGATCGGTGCCCTGTTGATCCCGCCTGCGGTCCGGGCCGGTCTTCCGGCGATGGGGGCGGCGATGGCCGTCGCTGTGGCCGGACAGGGAATGGCTCTCTCATCTGATTATGTCATGCAAGTGGCGCCGATGCTGAGTGCCAAGTCAGCCGGAATCAATACGGCGGCGGTAGCGGACAAAGCTCTGATCCTGTCGCTGGTCACGGGGGTGATTGCCAGTGGTTCCGCGTATTTGTACCTGTTCAGGAAAGTGAGAAATCCGGATTTGTACGAGGATGACGCCTTGAACCAGATGGCGGTCATGTCGGCGGAAGAAGATATATCCCGGTGCAGCGGAGCAGAAGAGAAGTGGGGAAGAGTCTTCGCCGTATTGGTTCCGTTCGCCTTGCTTGGGGTAATGCTGTATATGGTTTACACCAAAATCCACGGTCACGGCAGGCTGGAAGGAGCGAACGGAGCCGCCTTTATCGGGGGTGTGGCTGCCGTCCTGTTGATTATGGCTACTTTTGTTCATGGCCGGTTTCGAGCTTTGGAACGGATCAGCGAGCATATCGTGGAGGGATTTTTGTTCTCCTTTAAAGCGATGGGGCCTGTTGTTCCAATCGCCGGATTCTTCTTCCTTGGCAATGGGGATTTTGCCGGAGCCATCCTCTCTGTGCATAAAGGTGCCCCCGCCTTTCTGTTTGACATTGTCAAAACGATGCAAGCCTTTATTCCGGCCAATCGCATCGTGACCTCTTTCGGTATTTTACTGGTCGGCATGGTAACCGGGCTGGAAGGATCGGGTTTTTCCGGATTGCCTTTAACCGGAGCCTTGTCCGGAGCTTTGGCAAGTTCTTCCGGATTTGACCCGTCCACGCTGGCTGCCATTGGGCAGATGGGGTCGGTTTGGACGGGAGGAGGGACTCTGATCGCCTGGTCATCGCTTGTGGCGGTCGCCGGTTTTGCAGGTGTTCCCGTCATGGAGTTGGCCCGGAAAAACGCCATCCCCGTCATCATGGGATTAGTCGTTTCCACTCTGGTCGCCGTTTTCCTGTGGTAGACATCTTTAACATTTCATGTGCGGAAGTGGGGTAAACTGTAGCAAACAGGAGTCATCGAAGAGGGGTTTTCAGGATGCCGCTGACACCGATCATTCCATTTGAGCCAACGAGCACTGACATCATTCCGGATGAGGATAACTGGGTTGCCCAAGTGAAATGGGATGGTGTAAGGGTTTTAACCTATTGGGACGGGAATCAGGTGAAACTCTACAACCGCAAAAAAAACGAGCGTACTTTTCATTATCCGGAGTTACTTCCGATTCAAACGTACTGTAAGGCAAAATCCGTAATTTTGGATGGTGAAATCATTTCGTTGGGTTCTGATGGAAAACCATCGTTTCACGAAGTGATGCGCCGTGATGGAATTCGGCGTCTGGAACGGGTTAAACAGGTGCGGAAAGATGTGCCGATCTGCTACATGATCTTTGACGTGATTTACTGCGATGGCCAATGGCTGACTGAGCGCAGTTTGCTGGAGAGAAGTGAGATACTCTCTAGGATTATCGTTCCCGGGGAGCATGTGCAACTGGTCACTTCACACGAAGATGCGGAAGCGCTGTTTCAGGTGATAAAAGAACATGAGATGGAAGGAATCGTAATCAAGGACCTTTCCAGTACATATTTGATCAACGGAAAAGACCCGCGCTGGCGCAAGAAAAAATTTTACAGAGACTTAATCGCTGTGGTGGGCGGTGTCACACTAAGAGATACGATTGTGAATTCACTTTTGCTCGGTCTTTTCGATCGTGACGGCCGGTTATGGTATATTGGTCACGCCGGTACGGGACGTTTAACCCGGAAGGACTGGCTTGAACTAACCCGGGGGATCAAGCCGCTTATTATCTCAACCATGCCATTTGCAAACAAACCGTCAAGATGGAAAGAAACCATCTGGCTGAAACCTGAAATCACGGTGAAAGTGAATTTTGCGGAATGGAGCGTTGGCCATACCTTAAGACAACCAAGCATTCAGGCTTTTGTTGATGTTCCGCCTCACGAATGCCTGCTTCCATAAGCGGTCGGAATGTGAAAACGCGACCATCCAGTCAAAAATCTGGCAGGCCCAAGCTCTTCCTCATGCCTAAAGAGGCAGCGTTGGACGGAACCAAATCACTGCCTGTGAATGCGTGAAAAGGCCGACTGACCATTCTGGTTATGGATGAACTTTTCTGGCGATCATGATATTCATCGCGTGTTTGTGCGGAACACCACTGGAATTGCAATCGAAGATGATTTCTTCAAATGAAATGATTTCCCAATCCCAATAGTAGTTGAGCAAATCCCCGGAACGATAAAAATATTCGTCCGTTCCCCAGTCCGGAGCGGTTTCAATAAACGGCTTTTCAACAAATACATTGAAGACGTTTAATCCGCCGATGTTGGTATGTTCCTTATAGTTTTTGAATTTTTCTTCCCGAAGAGAGGGAGACAGATAAGTCAGGGTTCCGCTTGAATATACAATACCAAACATTTCCGTCAGGTTTAATTCATTAAGATTGGCTTGAACGGTTTTGATTGTCAGTCCTTCTTGGTCAGCCCATTTCTGTGCCTTTTGCAAACCGGGTTGGGAAACATCAACGCCAACCGCATCAAATCCGTTTCGGGCAAAATGGATAATGTCCTTCCCTTCTCCACAGCTAAGTTCGATGATTTTTCCTTTATTTTCAGACGTAACCAACTCTACTGCGCGTTTGCAGAGTTGGTTGGGTTCGCGTCTCCAGTAAAACTCGTCCTTGCTGTATACTTCATCGTAACTCTTCATTGCCACTTAACCACCTTCTCTCAAAACAGTTTGAATGAATCTATTTTATCAAGGGAACATTTTGAATTACAATTTTTTTCATTATCTATTGGTGAAGCCTTGACTCAACTTTTCCGATTCATGGATGACAGTCCGACTGGTATCCGGTCACGAGAAAAGGGGGTGGGAGGCGTATGGAGCAAACGGGTCTGTCTGGAAGACTTAGGCGGTTGAAAGCTCTGTGTCGCATGTTTCATGGGAATGCCGGGGATAATTTAATTGCAAACAACGAAAGGAGGATAAGGATGGAAGATCAGTCCCGGCAATACGAAATTCCTGATCTCCGGAATCATCGACAGGTGATGAACAAAATAACGGAACTGGAAAAGGAAATAGCAGACTTAATAAATAAAGAAGTTTCGCTTGTTGTGTATGCAAAAGAAACGTAGGCAGCAAAAGCTGGTGTCCGGCAGTACGGAACCAGCTTTTGGATGTTGCCGGTCAATTCGCGCCGCAAGCCTGTTTTCCGAGCAAGAGCGAGCCGATAATCCCGGAATCTTCTCCCAAGCCCGGAGGAACAATATACCGGTTCAGTGGAGATGGAAAAGATAAATATTGGTTCAGCATTTTCTCCAGCTTTGCATAAATGGAAGGAAAGAGCTGTTTCTGATTCATCACGCCTCCGCCTAAAATGATTTTTTGCGGTGCCAGAATCAGGATATAATGCATTAGTGCCTGTGCGATGTAGTAGGCCTCAAGTTCCCACACTTCGGGGTTGCCCGCGAGTTCGCTCCCTTTTTTGCCCCAGCGCTCCTCAATCGCTGGTCCGGAAGCCAAACCTTCAAAACAGTCTGCATGATACGGGCACTTCCCGGTGTACGGGTCATCCGGATGCCGCCTGAGCAAGAGATGGCCCATTTCCGGATGTGAA
Source organism: Thermoactinomyces sp. CICC 10521 (assembly GCF_016055135.1). Lineage (NCBI taxonomy): Bacteria > Bacillati > Bacillota > Bacilli > Caryophanales > Thermoactinomycetaceae > Thermoactinomyces > Thermoactinomyces sp. CICC 10521. The sequence goes on from NZ_JAECVZ010000011.1 coordinate 110,880, forward strand.
AATCCTTGAAGAAGTTTTCCGGATATGACGGCTCCTGCTCCGATTCCAGTTCCCACGGTGATATACAAACAGCTGTCAAGCCCTTTAGCGGCGCCAAAGGCTGATTCGCCCAGAGCTGCTGCATTCACGTCCGTATGAAAACCGACAGGAACGGACAATGCTTCTTGCAGCGTCCGAACCATCGGAAAATTCCTCCACTTCTTTTTGGGTGAGGTTGTGATGTAACCATAGGTCGGACTGGCCGGATTGATATCGATCGGTCCAAACGAACCGACGCCGATTGCTTTTAACGTGAATTTTTTGAAAAAGTCAATCACTTGCTTCATCGTTTCCCCCGGTGTTGTGGTGGGGAATTGAATTCGTTCCGTCACATTTCCATGTTCGTCTCCGACAGCGCAGATAAATTTGGTGCCGCCTGCTTCTATTCCCCCGATGACCATAATGTTACCCTCGCTTATAAAGAATATTGATGATATTGAATTTATTTTCTATTATAAACTTCTTCGCGGTTCCGGGCGAACCGAAACCGAAATAAACTGAAATAGATCACTTGAATGACTCTGCGAAAAAGGGAGATAGGCTCATGTATTGGTGCTGGTGTATCATTCCGGTGGTTTATTACATCGCGGTTCCGTTTGTTTATCCGTACCCGGAAACAGACCCGCCGAATCCGAGGCCACCGCGGCCGACAAGACCGCCGACGCCACCGCGGCCCATCCGGCCGATCAGACCTGTCCGCCCGCCAACTCCTCTGACTCCCGGGCCGGGAAGACCCGTCCGCATGCCGCCGGAGCGAAGACGTCCGCGCAGGGGATTTTACGGATAGATCTCTTAAGAAGGCAGATAATAAACAGAGTGATTCCTTCAGCCGAAAGGTGTGAAGAAACGGTGGCAGACGAACGATATGTGCAAGTGGAAGGAGTCGAACTGAAAATTTCCAATCCGGATAAAATGCTGTTTCCGCAGGCGAGAATTCGCAAATGGGATTTCATCATGGCGTGCGCCCGGCTGGCTCCTTATTTGCTCAAGTATTGCCGCAATCGGCTGCTTACGACGATTCGTTTTCCCGACGGGGTGGGCGGAGAATCTTTTTTTCAAAAAAACGCCCCGTCTTTTCGGCCTTCCTGGATTGAAACATATCGTTCCGGTGAGATTGATTATATCCTGCTGAACCAGGTTCCGTCCTTGATTTGGTTGGCTAATCTTGCCGCCCTGGAGTTCCATGTCTCTTTTCATACTGCCGCGGAAGAATCCTTTCCGACGGAGTTGGTGTTTGACATTGATCCGTCCATCCCTGACTTTTCCAAAGTGGTGGAAGTGGCACTGCTGACACGTCAGGTTCTGAACAAGTTGAATCTGGATGGCATTGCGAAAACATCGGGAGCGACGGGATTGCAGATCTACGTACCGATTGAACCGGTTTATACATATGAACAAACGAGAAGAATCGGGGAGATGATCGCCCGTTATTTAACCGAGCAGCATCCGGCTTTGGTGACGATTGAGCGCAGAGTGGAGAAGCGCGGGGACAAAGTCTATTTTGATTACTTGCAACACTGGCATAATAAAACCTTAATCGCTCCCTATTCACCGAGGGCGGTTCCCGAAGCGACGGTGTCCACCCCGTTGCAATGGGATGAGGTCACGGAAAAGTTAAGTCCGAAAACGTGGACTCTCCATACGATTTTCTCCCGGCTGGAGGAAAAGGGGGATTTGTTTGCCCCGATCTATGGTGGTGAGCGTTACCGCCTGGATGAAATTTTGCGCTTTTTGGAGCAACACAGGCTATGAAGATTGAATTTGTTCATGTTATGCTTAACTGGTAAAAGGAAAGAGAATGGAGGAAGCTCCTTTGAAACGCATTTTTATCCATGCAGCTTTACTGCCGATGGTGGAAGGGCAGGAAGATGTGATCCGGGACGGTGCCCTGGGAATCGAAGGAGATACGATTTCTTATCTCGGTCCCGTACCAGAAGAGTCTGTACTTGCACAGTATGATGAAGTAATCGATATGAGCGGGAAAGCGATATTGCCGGGATTGATCAATACGCACGGTCATGCGGCAATGTCGCTTCTGCGGGGATATGCGGATGATCTTCCGCTGCAAACATGGCTTCAGGAGAAAATTTGGCCCCTTGAAGCGAAATTTACGGCAAAACAGGTCTTCGACGGGACGGCATTGTCTGTTCTGGAAATGATCAAATCGGGTACAACCTGTTTTCTCGATATGTATGATCACATGGATCAGGTAGGGAAAGTTGTGGAGGAATCGGGCATCCGTGCACGCCTGTGCCGCGGGGCCATCGGGTTGTGCAGCGAAGCCGAGCAAGAAGCGAAACTGCAGGAAGCAGTTCAATTTGCCATCGATTGGAACGGACAGGCGGATGGTCGCATTACGACGATGTTGGCGCCGCACTCGCCCTATACCTGTTCGCCGTCGTACATTGAAAAGTTTGTCGAAAAGGCTGCTGAACTGAATTTACCCATTCATACCCATATGTCGGAAACCAGAGCCGAAGTGGAGCAAAACGTAAGAGATTACGGATTGCGCCCGGTTGAACATCTTCGCCGCCTCGGCTTTTTTGATTTGCCGGCATTGGTGGCGCACGCCGTGCATTTGACGGATGAGGAAATCGATATTTTGGCAGAATATAACGTGAAGGTAGCCCACAATCCCGGGAGCAACTTAAAGCTGGGGAGCGGAATCGCGCCGATCCCGAAAATGCTGGAAAGAGGGATTCGACCGGGCTTGGCGACTGACGGGGCAGCCAGCAACAACAACCTTGATATGTTGGAAGAGATTCACCTGGCTGCGATGATCCACAAGGGAGCCAATCAGGACCCGATCGCCGTTCCGGCCTTGACCGCTTTGAGGATGGGAACCAGTTACGGAGCTGAATCCCTTTTTCTCGATCAGCAGATCGGTACCCTCGAGACGGGAAAAAAAGCCGATTTTATCACGATTGATTTAAGCGGTCCCCATATGCAGCCGCTCCACGATATCGTCTCGCATCTTGTTTATTCGGCCTCGCGGGGAGATGTATGCGATATGTACGTTGATGGCCGGCCGATCATGCGAAACCGTGAAGTATTGACGCTCGATGAAGAAAAAATTTGTCATGAAGCGATGAAGTCATTTGAAGCGATGACCCGCTGAAAATCATCATACCTGCCCTGCGACAGACAGAGAACAGCCATCTTTTGGCATAAACGGCTGCCCCGCAGAAAAAAAGCTGCCAACATATGGCAGCGACAGTGGGACGGTATAAGGAATAGGCAGGAGTTTCTAAGTCATACTAAAGGTAGGTTATATTTTCATATCAATATCCAAATGAAAGCGAAGGGGAATATCGGTGTTTTCCTGAAGCCAATAACGTTTTTGGGCAGATGGGGATGCCCATGTTTCGGCATGGATAAAGGGAGAAAGTTGCCGAAGTTCTTCTTCGCTCAAATGAGTTTGGAGAAACTCATGTACCCACCCCGGGTAAAGGTAAGAGGTTGACATTTGCCATCACCTCCCTTGTTGCTTTTAGTATCACCTAAGCTGTACCCAATATGATTTACACTTTTTTCACGTATGAAGGTTTGAACCAGGCTGCATTGCGCAGTCTGGTTTTATCATTGGGTGCTAAAATCCGGTGAGGCGACGTAAATATGGGAAAAGGGGAGTGAAGGTACATGTACTGGGTATTATCTTTGCTTCTTTTTATTTTTCTGGGTGTTTGTTCCGGGGATTACCTGGATCATACGGGTCGTTCGGATCACCAGGCCGTACAGGAGCGGGAGGATCAACGGGTGATCAGCGCAATTAACCGCAAATTAAAGGAATCCGCCTACTCCTATCGCCTCACCGTCAAACAGTCGGGACAGGTTCGGGCGTTCACCGGTCAACAGCAGGGTGAGAACTGGATGATCCAGGAAAGCGAAAAAAAGCTGAAGATGGAGAGAAAAGGAAATCATATCCTGATTCATGTTGCCGGGAAAGAAGAGGAAATGACTGCCAAACAAGCGGGTGTCATCTCTCCGCGGGATCATTTGCAGTTGATCAAAGAGATCGCCAAATCGTATCATCCGGTAAATGGCGGTGCGTTCAATGTGGAAATCGACCAGCACAAATGGTTGGAAAAATTAAAAGAGCGGCTCTACCTAGAAGAGGAGACACCACTTTTCGCCCTTTCGGAAAAAATGCAGGTCAATTACCGGCTCCTGCTTGCCCAAAATGGGACGAAATTAAAAAAGATTACCCTGACCATCAAAGGATATGATCCTGATCAGGAACAAGTGCTGACTTATTCGTTTTAAAGGGAACGGATTCGTTCCCGAGGTTGTTGACAAAGAAGGTCAACAGCCTTTTTTTGTTGAAAAGGTATAAAAAAAATTCCGAAGGAAGGTTTCTATGTTCAGGACGAATTCATC
>NZ_JAECVZ010000012.1:0-96547 GCF_016055135.1 Thermoactinomyces sp. CICC 10521
GGTCACATCAGGTTTACTTTATCTGTATATATCCTAGAAATATACAAAACCCCATTCCTTTTCCGAAGAAAAGGGTGGGGTTTGTCATCAATCTCCAGACCCGTTTGATGACGGGTCTTGCTTTTTTCTGCCGGTTATTTTTTCTTCTTGACCCCTTTTCTCGCCGGTTTTCGCAATCCCCGCGGAATGTCAAACTGCCAAAAAGTGCCGCCGAATCCGCCCGTTGCCGATCTTCTGGTAAAGGTGACTCTCTGCGTGGTGGGATCCACACTGATTTGGAAACTTAAGTTGCCGGACCCTCTGGTCACCCCCCGTGGGACATCGACCCAGGTTCCTCTTACGACGTTGCCGCTTCGGATTCCGCGAAACACATTCGTAAAGTTATCCCCATCTCCGGCATTTCCCAGTCCAGTCCACCAAATGGTGTTCCCGATTTGCCGGACATAATAACGGCCGCCATCATCACAATCGTACACACCCGTCGGATTGGAGATGGTCCCTTGTGCTGCTCTCACTTTTTTCTTGGGAATCAGTTTGTTTCCGGCAATCAAACTGCTTGTGGACATGGAATCACTCCCTTTTTTCAAAGTCAATTTATCGTATGAAAAAAGAGAATGATGGTTTGTACCAAACGACCATTTCTGTTTTTTGGCACAAATATGAACGAATAAATGAATAACTCTGCTGATTTCCTGGTGTGGAAGTCTTGCTTGAAAACGGAAAAGATGCCCGCAGTACACGGGCATCTTTCTGAGAAAGCCGTTTATCTTTTTCTTTTGACTCTTCTTCTTGCCGGTCGTCTTAATCCCTGCGGAATGTCAAATTGCCAGAAGGTTGCGCCGAATCCGCCCGTTGCAGATCTTCTGGTAAAGGTGACTCTCTGTGTAGTCGGATCCAAGCTGATTTGGAAACTTAAGGTACCAGACCCGGTGTTTGTTCCCCGCGGAACATCGACCCAGGTTCCGCTGACGACGTTTCCGGTTCGGGTTCCGCGAAAGACATTCGTAAAGTTATCTCCAGTTCCTCCGTTCCCCAGTCCAGCCCACCAAATGGTGTTCCCGATTTGCCGGACATAATAACGGCCGCCGTCATCAGAGGTGTAGACACCCGTCGGATTCGCAACCGTCCCTTGTGCCGCTCTCAATTTTCTCTTCGGAACAGCTTTGCTTTCTGCGGATAATTTTTTCAACATCTCATCACTCCTTTTGAAATTTACACTCTATGATATGAAGAAAAGAGGATGATAGTTTGTGCCAAAAACCAATTCTATTTTTTTAGGCTCTCCGGATTGGTAGAGACGATGGAATGCCCCGATCTTTTACTTTCAGCACACGAATCTGCTCCAATTCCACGGGGTTGAGAGGTTGAACGTAGGCAAAGTTATGATTGGGAGGGGGGCTTGTTGCTTTCCCCAGGCCTGAAGGACGGGCGATTCTGATTTTTAAAGCCTGGACAGCCCAGTGAATTGGGTAATTGACGGACATGATTCCATCGTCCGTTCCGGCCAAAAGGACCGCGGCAGCAAAGTTGTCCCGATCCCGCAGCCAGACAGAACCGGAATCACCCGGAAGAGCGCTGGGTTTGCTCCCGGTAACAATCGTTTGGTTGCGGTAATAAAATGTGGTTTCCTCAGGCAGATAGTAGAGCACTTTGATATCGGTATGGATCGACTCAACGATTCCCCTGACCATCCCCGACGTTCTCCCTGTTTTTTTAAAGCGTTCCCCCACTTTATAACTGATCAGATGGCCCGGCAATGCCATTCGCTGACCTGATTCTCCCGAAAGGTATCTGGGGTCCAGGAGATCATTGCGATCCGGAATGGAGAGGGCAGCATCGATATAATTTACCCCGTTTCGATTGAAAGGAACATATAAAAATGCTCGTCCGATCCGATCCCTTATGAGCTTCCCGCCATCGGAAGGTCCCGGCTGAATCGTTTCACTGAACTGATTGGTATTGTAGTGAGTGAGAACATGATTATTACTCAAAATATACAGTTGGGGGTATTTGGAAAACGCGGATACTATCACTCCGGCTGTCCCTGTCCCATCGGCATTGCCAATACTGGCTCCCCCGGGCACGGGACGAAGGCGGCTTTGCCAACTCGGGAGGGCGGATGATTTGCGAAATCGTGGATGATGTGTGGTGCAGCGTCCTCTTTGAATGATTCGCACAGGCACGGCGGAATTTTTTCTGATCGCTTTCATTATTGCTGATTGCAACGAAGAGTGAATGGAGGCGGATAAGTTTTTGCAGGTATATAGATTGAGACAAGCACCTTGGGAGGGAACCTTCGGATTGGCGTATCCTATTCCGATTCCTATTACTTCGGGCCGTTTCATGATCATGGGGGCAAGTCTGTTTTTGTGTATCAGTGCTTCATAAAAAGTAGCCATTTTCTCTCCCCTTTCGAGTGGATTTACCATAATTTATGATTGCGTGATTCATAAGGTTTAAGATAACACCCCAGAGGAGAAGTCCGTCCCTTTTTGAGCGTAGTTGAACCGGAGGAGGATAAGTCATATTTGGACAGCAGAGCCGATGAATTCGGACGGATCGTCATTCACCGGACACGCCCTGGAAAACTGATTGAAGGGGGTGTTTTTTGGTTGACAGGCGATGGGAAAGAGGAGATGGAAGTGTATATCTATTTAAAAAATTATGTTATGATATAATTCTAGATTTTTATTGATTGGGAATATTTACGGGCAGGAAGGTGAACCTCGGTGACCATTTATTTTTATAGAGTGAATGAACCATATGGTTGTTTCTCCAATTTTTCGGCGCATGGTTTCATGCTGGACGGAAAATGGTGGCCCACCAGTGAACATTATTTTCAAGCGCAAAAGTTTGCGGGAACCCCCTATGAAGAGAAGATTCGCCTGATAAAAAGCCCGAAGGACGCTGTGACCATGGGCCGGGATCGCCGTCTGCCCCTGCGCCAAGATTGGGAATTGGTGAAAGATGAAGTGATGCGAAAAGCGGTGTTGCAAAAGTTTAAAAGCCATCATGACATTCGGGCGATTTTGCTCTCCACCGGCAACCGGGAGATTGTGGAAAATTCACCCGTTGATTATTATTGGGGTTGCGGAGCAGACGGAAGCGGCAAAAATATGCTCGGGCAGATTTTGATGGAAGTCAGGGAAGAGTTGCGCCGGGAAGGAAATCGATCATGATCCGGGTATGTGGTCAGATATGAGACTCATACCCGGATGCCGAAATAACGCAGGAGCTCTTCATCAAACTGTTGCCGGGACGAGATGGGAAACTTTTGTTGCTGTCCGTTCCGGGTGATCGTCAAAAAGTTGGAAGTGAGGGTGATTCGTCCGTCCCTGGTGGCAATGGTGCACATCGCTCTCTGTGTGAAATTGGAAGAGGGCGAAGTTTGATGGTATTCGCACATCTCGGTGAATGCGTCCAGCTCATACGACTGGGTCGTAAACCGGAACTGTGTGGACCAATCGCCATTCTCCTGTCTTTGCAGGAGATAGTGATCCCGGATTTGGTCGGGAATGATGCGGTACCGGCCGCTGATGTCTTCCACTTCCTCACCAGTGAGCGGGAGCGGAAGCCGGCAGCTGTTCCCGAAGCCGACATCGACTAAATAGGGCTGATCCAGATGAACCAGCAGAGTCAAATGATCGAATTCCCGGCCATAAGAACCGTCCGGATTCCGCACGCGCGCAGAGATCCGTGAGGTGACAAATCCGCACTCCCGCAGCAGCCAGTCAAACAAGCCGTTCAGTTCATAGCAAAAACCGCCGCGACGTTGTTCCACGATCTTTTTGTAAAAAGCGGGCAAAGATATGCGAATGGGTCGGTTCAGCGGGATGTCCAGGTTTTCAAAGGGAACGTGTAGCAGATGATTCTCCTGAAGAAGCGACAGGAATGCCCGGTCAGGATGTTTTACGGCTTTGATCCCGATCCGTTCGAGATAAGCGGATCGTTTCATGGGAAATCAACTCCTTGGAGATCAGAGAATGTCCGGCATGCAAATGGATGCAGAGCCCCCGGGAAGAAGAGGCGATGGCGGTAACCTCAGTGAATATCCCGTTTCTTGAAGCGACCGCCCTGGATGTCGTGGATATTGCCGATCGCCAGGAATGCCTGGGGATCAATTTCTTCCACAATCGATTTCAGTTTCGCCTCTTCCAGACGGGAGATCACACAGAAGATCACTTTTTTCGCATCGCCTGTATAGGCTCCCTCGCCGCTCAAATAAGTGACCCCCCTCCCCAGCCGGTATAAAATCACTTTTCCCAGCTCTTCCGGATAGTCGCTGATAATCCAGACCGATTTGGTTTCATTAAAGCCTTCAATGGTAATGTCAATCGTTTTGAAGGCGATAAAATAAGCCATCAAGGAGTACATCGCCCGGTCCCACCCGAAGACGAATCCGGCGCTCCCGAGAATGAACAGGTTGAAGAACATCACTGTTTGGCCGACAGACAGTGGAATTCGCTTGTTGAATAAAATAGCCAGAATTTCCGTCCCGTCCAAAGAGCCGCCATAGCGGATCACCATGCCCACACCGGCTCCGAGGATGATTCCTCCGAATACCGCGGCCAGCAACGGATCTTTGGTCAGTCCGGGAACGGGATGAAGCAGGTTGGTTCCGACTGACATTGCGACGACGCCGATTAACGTGGAAATGGCAAACGTTTTTCCGATTTGTTTATAGCCGAGAAAGAAAAACGGAAGATTGAGAGTGAAGAGCAAAACACCCAAATTAAGTCCGGTGAGGTGTGACAGAATAATCGAGATGCCGGTAATCCCGCCGTCAATGACGTGGTTGGGCACCAGAAAAATTTCCAATCCGACAGAGACAAGAGCAGCGCCTGCCAAAATCAAGATAATCCGCTTTACCATGTTGGCAAAGGGCAGTTTTTTATGCTCTTTTTTTGCGGGTTCCAATTGTTTGGCTACAGCTTCCATCTTTTGCTCCTTTCCGTGAAAGTTTGTTTTTTTCAATTATCGCGTGTGGTGGGGCGAAGCAGCGTTTTCTGCCTTGTTGATGATTGACGAAAGTCAGGCAACCTGCTTCACCCTTTCTTAAGTGTAATTCAGGGAAATTCCCGTTATTTTGCCTCCAGCCGGGTTGCCGGTTTGGATTCCCATTCCAACTTGATGCCTCTGGAAATGAAAATCCCTGCTGCCGATACTGCCAGCAAAATGACGAACAATGATGCTTGGCCCACCAACAGACTGACCAGAGTCGATGATATCATACTGCCAAAATAACGGAACGTGGAAAAAATGCCTGAGGCCGTCCCCGACAATTCTTTGCTCACCGATTGCAGAGATGCCGTCTGCATGGCGGAGTTGCCGAGTCCGCCGGCCAATCCCCCCGCGATCAAGGCGAAGAGGAGATAAGGGATTGACGTTGATAGATGAAGGAACCAATAAAGCGCGCTGGCAAACACGGAGATTGCAAAGGTCAGTGCGATCATCTTGCGGTTCCCCCACCGGGCTGTCAGCTGTCCGCCGATCCATCCCGCGGCAGACATGGAAATGGAGAAAACAAACATGACCAGTCCCACCTTCTGGGTTGAGAGGTGGTAGTGGGATTCCAGAATGAGGGGCATGGCCAATAAAGTGGCGTACATCACAAAATTGCTGAGCAAAATGGAAAGATTGGCACTGGTGAACGTGCTGTCTTTAAACAGTGAAAACTGAATCAAAGGATAGGGGGCATGCAGCTCCCGATATACGAATAAAGCGGCGAAGATGGCGAACAGAACCCCCAGCACGATATAGCCCGGAACCGTTTGCGGATGAGTCAGCAAAATCAACATGGCAAAACTGACGGCCAGATAAAGGGAACCGGGCCAGTCGAGTTCTGCTTTTTTGCGCACCTCGCTTTTCGGCAGAACGAACCATGTGGTGGCGATGGCGAAGATGAGAAAAGGCACATTGACCCAGAAAATCGACTTCCACCCCCACAAGCTGATCAGGGTGGAACCCAGCAACGGTCCGATCGCCGCCCCCAGCCCCATGCCCATTCCAAACAGCCCGAACACTTTGGCCATGCGCTCTTTGGATACGGCATGGCGAATGATGGCGCTGGCATTTGGAGTGGCCAGTGCGCCACCGATTGCCTGAATCGATCGGAAAGCGATCAGCCAGGGCAGGTTGAACGAAAAGGCACAGGCGATGGAACCGAAGAACAACAGGGCGAGTCCCCACATGTAGATGCGGCGGTTACCGTAGAGATCACCCAGCTTCCCGGCGATCGGCTGGGTCACGGCCATAACGATCAGGTAAATGGTGACCACCCAGGAGATGGAGGTTAAACTCTCATGAAAAAAGGCGGAGATGGCCGACAAACCGACGGCGATCATGGTGGAATTGATGGGGACCAAAATCGTCCCCACCAACAACGATACAATTAAAAGGAGTTCCTTGCCCTTAGTCATGGATCGTCACCGTCCCGCTGCTTCCATCAACGGTGACCGTATCGCCGTCTTTCAGCTTTGAGGTCGCGTTCCGGGTACCGACGACAGCAGGCAGGTTGTATTCACGGGCAATGATTCCCGAATGGGAGAGGATGCCCCCTGCATCGGTGACAACAGCCGCCGCCACCGTAAAGAGGATGGTCCATGTCGGCGTTGTCGTTTTGCAGACAAGGATTTCCCCTTTTTTCAGTCTGCCAAACTCTGCTTCACTGCGGATCACCCTCACCTTGCCGGTAAAAGTGCCCGGAGATGCGGCAAACCCTTTGAGTTCCCGGTCTTCATCTTTTTCTTCCACATTGCGCAAACCATGGACTTGGGCAATTTGCGGATTGGACAACAATTCAGGCGAAGGTTTGCCGAAATGGGTCGGAATGATCCGATTTTGGTTCCTTGCAAATTCCGCTTTGCGCTCTGCAATCAATCCGGAAGAATCCTGCGGTTTTTCCATTAATTTCAGCAATTCATCATAGTAGAGGAAGAAAATATCTTCTTTTTCGTTTATCACTCCGTGCCTGGTGAGGGTATTGCCCACGTTCAGCAGGAACAGGCGTGATTTGGCGGAGAGCATGGCATCGATGTAAAAGTGGTGGTCATCGCGGATCGTCGCCGCGTCCAGCGCCCATTGGTAGACCTCCATAAACCGGCTTTTCAGCTCGCTCTCCGGCAAAGAGTCGAGAAATGCTTCGTATTTTTGAGTGCGTGACTTCACGATCCGGGCATGCTCATCTGCAAAATGATATCCGTTTTGCAAATAGGTTTGAATACGGCTCAGTGGGAGTGACAGGTCTTCAATCCAGGTTTTCCCCAGGAATTCATGGGTATTGTCTTTGCGGTATCCGTATGTTTCCAGCATCCGTTGCAGTTCGCGCAAAAAGCGTTGGCCGGCATCGCTTCTGGCGAGTCGTTCCGTAACCCGGTCTGCTGTCTCTTCCTGCAAAGCTGCCAACACTTCTGGATCCTGTTTTGCCTGCTCTGCCAGTTTCCAAAGCTCCCGGTCGGTTTCCAGCGATTTGTTCATGACACCAACCAGTAATTCTTGAAGGAAAATGGGATCCTTTTTCCCGGTCAATTGTTGATAAAGGTTCTCCAACATCCTGTTTACGGCTGAGGGTGGTGCGACCACTTCAAAGTGCACTTCCCAGGCTTTTTGGTAAAAGCGGAACAGATCGGCCACTTTTTCCCGTGCTTCATCCAGTTCCAGCTCTCTGTGGCTGTCCTGATCCAATTGACGGTAAATCGGCATCAGTACCTGATTGACCCGGTCAGCCAGATACTGTTTGACATTGGGGAGCAACGGACGGACGATTTCCTGATGTTGAGCCAAACGTTCTTTTATGTTGCCGCGGAACGGTTCAATCGACATGTAGATGTGACTCAGATGCGATTTGATGCGGCTTTTGCCGACCGGAAACTTAAACTTGCTAAAGCCGGCATGAAATCCGTGGACAAAGGCGGGAACCATGAAAGAAGTGAAAAGCGGGCTTTTTGGGCCATCAAAGTGGGTTTCATCATAAAACCAGAACTGATCTTTTTTGTCCTCTTCGTTCAGCAGAATCGACCATTGGAAATCGGAGATGGCCGTGGTGATCGGCCGGGCCTGGAGCAGGTAAATCTTGCCCTGTTCGATGCCAAATTCCAAATCGACCGGGAGCTGATAAATTTCTTCCACCCTCCGGGCGATGTCAGCCAGTGACCGCACTTGGGCATCGGTCAGGCAAAACTGCTGCCGTTCCGTTTCCGTTGTCTCCACCGTCCGGGTTCCTGAGGGGCCGGCGAGAATTTTCACTTCTTTCAACCCCGGCTCTTTTTTCAGGTTGCCGCTTTTTTTATCGATCACGAACTGATCGGGGGTCGCCATTCCGGACACGATCGCCTCACCCAGACCGTAGCTGGCGTTGATCACCACTTCATGCGGATTCTTGCTGATGGGATTGGCTGTGAAGATGACACCGGAGACATCAGAATACACCAGACCCTGTACCACGACGCCCATCGCCAGATCGGAGAGGGAGATGTTCATTTTCTTCAGATAGGAAAGAACCTGTTCTGAAAACATGGATGCCCAGCAATGCCGCAATTTGTTCAGTAGGTCTTCAAATGCCGTTACATTGAGAAAGGTTTCGTACTGTCCGGCAAATGAGGCATCTTCCAGATCCTCTGCCGCGGAAGAGGAACGCACGGCCACTGCGGCAAACGATTTCCGCAAATGCTCAAACCGGGCTTTGATCTCCTCTTTTACTTCATCGGGAATCACGGCTGTCGTCAGCTTCTCTGACAGACCCTGCGCATCATCCAGGCTGATTCGGTTGGCGGCGAGCGTACGCGAAAGTGCCTCTGCAGTGACCACGAAACCATCGGGAACCGGCAACTGGTGGTTTGCCAGGATGGACAGGTTTTTCGCTTTTGCCCCTGTTGCGCCCTCATATTGGAGTGCAGTTTCAAACGGGATGGTGAACATCAACACATCTCCCCTTTTTTCTCTCTGTGGTTTACGTTCAGGTCCCTAAGCTTTCAGGCCACGGGCGAAAATGCGCACGGCCTGCAAGATGAACTCACTTTCATCCAGTTGGCTGAGTAGATCATTGATTCCCAAAACAGCGTTCAAATTCATATAGAGAAACCCGACCGCGGGCACTTCCGGGTTGACGTCGATCATTTGTCCGCGCGCTTGCATTTCCCGGAAATATTCAACGAGATGATTTTTCAGGCTAACGGGGTTTTTATACATCACTTTTTCCTTGAGATGGGGAAAATGTTTGCTTTCTTTGTACAAGACGGTAAATGCCTTTTTGTTTTGCCTGATGAGTGACTGGTACAGTTGTGCGATCAGAAGAAGATCGGCTTCGAGATTCCAGGAGATCTGTTTCTCCACCGTTTGCCAAAGGGGCACGATAATGGAAAAGCGCTCAACGGCCGCCTCCAAGAGGTTCATTTTGGAGCCGAAATGACGGAACAATGTCATTTCACTGACATTTGCTGCCTTGGCAATTTCTTTGGTGGTGACCGCTTGATAGCCTTTTTCCGCCATCAGCTCAATGGCCGCTGTCAGGATTTTCTCTTCCGTCGTCGTCATCGGTGTTTGTAACATCCTCCTTGACAAAGCCTGGATGTTAGTGAGCACTAACTAACAAATTAATTATATAACTTTATTTAACTTTATGTCAATATTTAGTTAATAAATGATTGATTTTTTGTGAATAACACATAAGAGTATTGATGAGTTGCGATCGGAGAACGCACGACCCGATATGGGGGGGAGACCGGGAAAAATGATTTCATCCGGTTACACATTAAAAATGAAGAACAGGACAAAATATTTTAATCTGAAATATTAGTCTATTCAAACGGTCTTTTCATTGCTATACTACAAATAGCAGATGGTTTCTTAATTTTATTTAGTTTCAGTATGTTAATACAACTCTGGATCCAGAGGGGGGCTTGGGCTTGAAATTAAATGGTCGCGCCTTGTTCTCTTGTCTGATGGCAGGCATGTTGCTCGTTCTCATGACGGGATGCAGTTCCGATTCGGCTTCTTCGGGATCCAATGCCGCCAATAAAAATCAGGTGGAAATCTTCAGTTGGTGGACAGGAGCCGGTGAAGAAGACGGTTTGAAGGCACTGATCGCCCTTTTCAAAAAGAAGAATCCCGAAATTGAGGTCATTAATGCCGCGGTCGCCGGAGGGGCGGGAACCAATGCCAAAACCGTGCTGGCGACGCGGATGCAGGGAAACGACCCGCCAGATACTTTCCAGGTTCACGGCGGTGCTGAGCTGAACGACAGCTGGGTGGCAGCGGACAAAATGGAACCGCTTAACGATTTTTATGCAGAGCAAGGTTGGAAGGACAAATTCCCCAAGGCGTTGATTGATCTGGTGAGCAAAGACGGAAAGATTTATTCGGTTCCGGTCGATATTCACCGGGGAAATGTCCTCTGGTACAACAAGAAGATCTTTGACCAATACGGTCTGAAACCGCCGGCGACGTTTGATGAGTTCTTCAAGGTGGCGGATACGCTGAAATCCAAGGGAGTGACTCCGCTTTCTCTCGGGGATAAGGAACCGTGGACAGCAACGCAGCTTTTTGAAAATATTCTGCTGGGGAAACTGGGGCCTGACGATTACGACAAGTTGTGGAAAGGGCAGGTATCTTTTGATGACCCGCGTGTAAAAGATTCCCTCGTTACCTTTAAAAAGATGCTTTCGTATACCAATCAGGATCATGCGGCCAGAAACTGGCAGGATGCCACGCAATTGGTGGGCAAAGGCGAAGCAGCGATGAATGTGATGGGGGATTGGGCCAAAGGCTACCTGACGAATGACCTGAAATTGAAGCCAAACCAGGATTTCGCCTGGGCTCCGTTCCCGGGTACGGATAAAACGTTCGTCGTTATAACGGACACGTTTGGATTGCCCAAAGGGATCAAACATCCCGAGGCGACAAGGAAATTTTTGGCCGTGCTGGGTTCGGTTGAAGGGCAGGATGCCTTTAATCCGCTGAAAGGATCGATTCCCGCCCGGCTGGATGCGGACCCGGGCAAGTATGATGTCTACGGAAAACAAACAATGCAGGATTTTCGCTCGTCCACTCTGGTTCCGAGTCTCGCCCACGGTTCGGCCGCTCCGGAAGGCTTTGTGACGCAGTTTAACCAAATCATCAATACATTTGTCACCCAAGGGAATGTCGATCAGGCGATCCAGATGATGAAACAAGATGCAACGGCAAATCTGGCGACAAAATAACAAGATCGTTTCAGGTGGCAGTTGGTTCTGCCGCCTGATCTTTTTCAAAGGAGGCGATCGCTTTGGCCGAAGCACAAACGGTTTCGACAGTGAAGAAAGGGCGGCACAGGGAGAAATGGATTTCCTTTTTGTTTGTGCTCCCTTCGCTGATCGCGATTTTTGTCTTTGTCTATGGATTTATCGCGTGGACCGGTTATATTTCCCTTACGAAATGGAATACGTTCCTCAAGGATCTCAGTTTTGCCGGCTTAGCCAATTACCGCTTTCTGTTTGCCGATTTTCGCTTTCAGTCTGATCTGCGGAATACGGTTGTGTTTACCCTTTTGTTTATGGCCGTCTGCATTTGCCTGGGCCTGTTTTTGGCGGTATTGCTTGATCGCAAGCGAAAAGGGGAAACCCTGTTTCGCAATATCTTTCTGTTTCCGATGGCCTTGTCTTTTATCGTGACAGGGGTTGTATGGCAATGGATTTTCAACCCCAGCACCGGCATCAACCTGATTTTGAAACAGTTGGGCGTCGATGATCCGCCGCTTTGGTACGTGCAGACAAAAGTGGTCCCCGATCTGCATCTCGGCCAGCTTCATGTCGGTCTGCCCCTGGCGCTGATCGCAGTCATTATTGCGGCGGCCTGGCAATTGTCCGGGTTTACCATGGCGATGTTTTTATCTGGATTGCGCTCGATTTCTGATGAACTGAAAGAGGCTGCGCGAGTGGACGGAGCAACGGAATGGCAGGTTTTCCGCTATATCCTGTTACCGGCTTTAAAACCAATCACATTCAGTGCCATCATTATTCTGGGGCACATATCCCTGAAAATTTTCGATCTGGTTTATGCCATGACGGGACCCGGTGCCGCCTTTGTCACTGACATGCCCGGGCTATATATGGTGGAGACGACATTCAAAGGAAGTCATTATGCGCAAGGAGCGGCGATCGCCGTAATCATGCTGGTTCTCGTTTCCCTTCTGATTATTCCCTATCTGGTTCTTACCTTTCGGAAGGAGGAGAGCTTGTGATCCGAAACCGCATCGCCCCATTTTTCAGCAACGGTATTCTCATTTTGCTCTCAGTCTTTTTTCTGCTGCCTGTCTATGTGATGGTGACGACCAGTCTCAAGCCGGTCAGTGAAGCGACGCTGGCTCAGATGTGGGAACTGCCCTCGAGAATCGACCTGACCAGTTACGGGATCGCGTTTGAAAAATTGGAGCCCCATTTGCTCAACACGCTTTACCTGGTCATTCCGGCCACGATCTTGTCGGCACTGCTCGGATCGCTCAACGGATATATCCTGTCCAAATGGCAGTTTACCGGTTCCAACACGCTGTTTGCGCTCATCTTGTTCGGAATGTTTATTCCTTATCAAAGCATTTTGATCCCCTTGATCCAATTTTTGCAGAAAATCCAGCTTTACAATACCATTCCGGGATTGATCCTTGTCCATGTCGTATACGGCATCCCCATCACGACGCTTATTTTTCGCAATTTCTATGCCAACATCCCAAGGGAGGTGGTCGAAGCGGCCCAACTTGACGGAAACGGCATTTGGGGCATTTACCGGCGGATCATTCTCCCGTTGTCCATTTCCGGATTCGTGGTTGTCGGCATCTGGCAATTTACGCAGATTTGGAACGAATTCCTGTTTGCGATCACCATCACCAACACTTCACAGCAGCCGATCATGGTGGCGTTGCAAAATCTTTCCGGAAGCCAGATCGTCCAGTGGAATATCCAGATGGCCGGGGCGCTGATGGCCGCGCTCCCGACGCTGCTCGTTTATATTTTTCTCGGCAAATACTTTATCCGCGGTTTGTTGGCCGGATCGCTCAAAGGGTAAAGAAAAGACACCGCTTGCTTCAGTCTGCGGTGTCTTTTTTTGTCGATCATCCCACATTTGTACAAAGCGATTTACAATATTTGTGATGGAAACGGTTACAAAAACGAAAATTCTCTGTTTATACTAAAGGAAAGAAGGGGATGGGTCATGCTACTGGATGAACGCTGCCTGAAACTGCTTCAGGAGATCGTGACGAGACCGGACAGTTCATGGAATCAATTGCAACAGAATCTTCGTCTGTCGCGCAGACAACTCGCTTATGCTCTGGACAAGATCAATGCCTGGCTGACCTGTGAAAAGCTGCCGGAAATCGAATACCGACGCCGGGAGGGATTCGTGTTTCCACCGGTGTTGAAGGAAAAAGTGCAAAGCATGCTTTCACCGGTTCAGAGAGAAGAGTATGTTTGGTCAAGCAGGGAGAGAGCCCGGTTGATCCTGTTGTCGCTTCTCACCACCAAGGAAACTTGGTCGCTGATTCATGCCAGCAGTTTTCTGCAAGTGAGCCGCAACACGGCTTTGTCCGATATCAAAGAAGCAAAACGGATCGCCGCTCAGGCGGGTGTCGATCTGATCTATTCAAGGATGGAGGGCTACCTTCTGACCGGACCGGAGTGGCAGCAGCGCAAACTGATGCGATGGCTGGTTTTGCATGCATTGGAGCAAAAAAATGGAGAAGTTTTGCTGACAAAAGTGTTGGAGCAAGACCGGGAAGTTCCGTATTCCGGTGTGCGATCCTGTTTGGAGAGAGTGGAACGCGATCTGCAAGTTCGCTATACGGATGAGCATTTGCTGCAACTCACCTATATGCTTCAGTTTTTGGGGAAGCGGCTGGAACGGAAATGCCTGATCTGCTGGGATGAGGCGGAATGGGAGGAAATTGCCCGGACTGAAGAATACCGGGTGAGCCGGCATCTTCTCGGTGAATTGGCACCGGACGGGCTGTCGGAAGAAGCCTTCCGAACCGAACAAGCCTATATCGCCCTCCAATTGCTCGTGACCAATGTTTTTTCCCAAAAGGAAAAACCGATGCAAGAGATCGCCGCAGCCATGGTCGGGGAATTTGAACGTATCGCATGTATCAGTCTGGCCGAGAAAGATCACCTGGCTTCGCTGATCGCGATGCATCTGTATTCGGCTTATTACCGGATCAAATACGATCTCGAAATGCAAAATCCCCTGCTTGATGTGATTTTGCGCGAAAACGAAGCATTGCACTATTTGGTGAAAAAATGCGTGATTCCTTTTCAAAACCGGGTGGGCAAGCCCGTTCCCGAAGGAGAAATGGCTTATTTTACCATGCATTTTGGCGGATGGCTGAGGCGACAGGGGCTTGAACTGACCAGCAGGCCCAAAGCGGTGGTGGTGTGTCCCAACGGTATTGCTATTTCCAATTTGCTGACGCATGTGCTGCGTGAACTCTTTCCGGATATTCTGTTTCTCGATGTCCTGACTGTAAGGCAGTTTTTTTCCGGACGAATCAAGTGTGACATCGTTTTTTCCACCGTCTATTTGCGAACCGATTGCAAGTTGTTTATTGTGAAACCGATTTTGAGCTGGGAAGAGAAGGCCCGGTTGCGTAGCGAAGTATCGAGAGAAATTTATGGCTTTCCTGCAAACCGGGAGCAATTGGTTAAGGTTATGGATGTGATAGAGCAGTATGCCGATATCCATGACCGGGCCGGTTTGTCCAAAGCGTTGGCCTCGCTTTTTGCGCCAAACCATTTCACTCCTCCATTTAAAAAGGAGAGTAAGAAACCGATGTTGAACGAGTTAATCACAGAACAGACCATTCAGTTGCGCACGCGGGCAGCTGATTGGAAAGAGGCGATCCGCCTGGCGGCTAAGCCTCTCATCGACAGCGGTTCGATTGAAGAGCGTTATGTGACAGCCATGATTGAGTCGATTAACCAGTTGGGGCCGTATGTGGTGCTTGCGCCCAAAGTGGCGATTCCGCACGCTCGTCCCGAACATGGGGTAAACCAGTTGTCGATGAGTTTTTTGCGGTTGAGAGAAGCGGTTCTTTTTCCGCAAAATAAAGCCGTTCATTTGATCTTTGTGCTGGCCGCTGCCGACAATGAATCGCATTTGCTGGCACTGGCCCAGCTGTCGGAGCTGCTGGCAAAAGAAGAGGAAATTGAACGCCTCATTCAGGCGGAGACGACGGAAGAAGTGATGAATATGATCAATCATTACTCAAAAGGGGATATGCAAAGATGAGAATCTTGGTCGTATGCGGTAATGGACTTGGCAGCAGCTTTATTATGGAATTAAACGTGAAGAAGGCGTTGGGTGAACTGGGTAAGGAGGCGGAGGTGGAGCACACCGATTTGGCGACCGCCCGCACCGAAAAGGCGGATATCTATCTTGGGGCGCAGGACATCATCTCCCAGTTGGACGACGGCACGCGCACGATTGTGGCGTTGGAAAATGTGATGAATCTCGAGGAGATCAAAGAGAAGCTCGCCTCGCACCTATGAGTAGAGCTGTCCGATCCAAATAAAGGAAGTTGGGGATGAAAATGAAGTTTTTGCAAGTGATCGTTGATATCCTGGGAACCCCTTCAATTCTGGTAGGGATTTTTGCTCTGATCGGCCTGCTCCTGCAGAAGAAAGGGCTGGCGCAAATCATTTCGGGAACGCTGAAGACCGTTCTCGGGTTTATTCTGATCGGTGCCGGTGCCAATGTGATTATCGGCTCCCTCGATGTTTTTGGAAAGATGCTGAACCGCGGATTTTCCATCTCGGGCGTGATTCCCAACAACGAGGCGATTGTGGCTGTGGCGCAAAGCACATTCGGCACCTCCACCGCTTTGATCATGGTGTTCGGGATGGTGGTCAACCTCATTCTCGCCCGTTTTACGCGCTTGAAATTCGTATTCCTGACCGGGCATCACACCTTGTTCATGGCCTGCTTGCTTGCCGTCATTTTATCCACCGGGGGCTTGCACGGAGCTTTACTGGTCACCGTCGGGTCCGTGATCCTGGGGATTTTGATGGTGGTTTCCCCGGCGATCCTTCATCCTTATGTGCGGAAAATTACGGGCACGGATGATTTTGCAATCGGCCATTTCGGTTCTTTTGGCTATTTTGTCGCCGGTCTGGTGGGGCAACTGACGGGTAACAAAGAGAAGTCCACCGAATCGATCAAAGTGCCCAAACAGCTCAGCTTTTTGCGGGATACCTCTGTTGCCGTATCCTTGACGATGACGATTTTGTTTCTGATTGTCGCCCTCTTTGCCGGGCCTGCTTATATTCAAAAAGAGCTTTCCGGAGGACAAAATTATCTCGTCTATTCCATTATTCAGGCGATTACGTTTGCCGCTGGTGTTTATGTGGTTCTGGCCGGGGTGCGGATGCTCATCGCGGAGATTGTCCCGGCGTTCAAGGGGATTGCCGACAAACTGGTGCCGGATGCCAAGCCTGCCCTTGATTGTCCGACGGTGTTCCCGTTTGCGCCCAATGCGGTGATCATCGGATTTTTATCCAGCTTTGTGGCCGGACTGATCAGCATGTTCCTCTTGCCGCTGGTTGGACTGAAAGTGATCGTGCCGGGGTTGGTGCCCCATTTCTTTACCGGAGCGACTGCTGGTGTGTTCGGCAATGCGACGGGCGGACGCCGCGGGGCGATTTTCGGCGCCTTTGCCAATGGTCTTATTATCAGCTTTTTGCCTGCCCTGTTGCTTCCGGCTCTCGGGGAACTCGGCTTTCAGGGAACCACATTTGGCGATGCCGATTTCGGCGTGGTCGGTCTCATCCTCAGCCAGATCATGAAACTGTTCTGAATCAAAGAAAAAGGAGCCCCCAGGCGCAGATGGTCCTGGGGGATTTTCTATTCAAACGGAAAGCGGACGAAGGGATTGCTTGAGGCATCCCTGCCGCTGCGGGAATGTTCGGGCCTATGAAGCAGGCCTTCACTTGGAGTAATTGTAGTTTTTCATGCCAAAGGCGGCATTTAGCTGTCCCTCGATCATTTTGTGCCGGAGTTTGGGATCTTTTAACTTTTTTTCTTCCATTTTTCTGATCTCATGAGATTGCCAGCCGTCTTCCATTTTATTTGCGATATCCATTAATTTTTCGACGTCGGAAAAGGAGTATTTACGTGTGCCGCCTTTGGTTCTCTCCGGAAAAATCAGCTGTCGTTCCTCATAGTAACGGATTTGCCGGATGGATAACCCGGTTAATTCACTGACGGTTCCGATATTGATCACTTTTCGGTCTTTTAATGACACGGTATCCGCCCCCTTTATGTCATGATTTTAGCAGCTTTTTTGACATTTTTCTAAATGGTTGTCAGATTATCTTACGTAAAATTTGAGGGAGTCGGGAGAAATCTTGTCATAAAATGTCGCGTAATTGTGGCGGATGCAGGTGGAAGTATGAAATACTTGGAAGGGGGGCTCGAAGGGCCATGGGCAGCGATGGGATCAACTTGCCCGCCTTGTTGCTGACGGTTTTTATGCGTCTCCTTTTTCATTTTGCGAATCTTTTTAAAGGGGATGACTTACATGAAAGAACTTCGCTTCCAGTGCAAAATTCCATCCCGCATTCCGTTGGAAAAAATGATTCAATTTGTGCAGAAGATTGATCAATTTGACAGTGTCATTTTAATCCAATCACAGCATACCACGATCAACGGAAGAAGTTTGCTCGGCATGTGCATATTGGCCACCGGTTTGGTCAACAGTCAGGTGACCTTGCTCATTTCCGGACCGGATGCTCAAATGGTGTTTGAACAGATGAAGGATCTCCTGTTTGAAAAAGCCGGATAATTCGGGAAAAAAGAGGATGAAGAGGCGTTGCCCGATATTTGGTGCTTTTTGAGGGGACTCGAATCAGCCTTGCGTTTCTTTTTCCCGAGCTTGCAATACCGTACAGGTGCAGTGGGAAGGCGAATAACCTTTTCTCAGTAATTGACATAATCCCGTGTTTTAAATAAAATACAGATGAAATTGAGAATCGATATCAATTCAGTGCTGGCGAAGGAAAGGGCCCGGATATGAACGCAGAGTGGGCCGCTGTCTCTTCGATTGTTCGGGAAAGAGAAACGGGAGGCTAACCGATGTCCAGGCTTTATACTGAGAATTTAAGCATAGCCTATGGCGATGAGGAGATCGTCAAAACGTTAAACCTGAACATCCCTGATCAGAAAATTACCGCGATCATCGGACCGAATGGTTGCGGGAAATCAACCCTGCTGAAGGCGATGGCCCGAATCCTCTCTCCGCGGTCGGGTGCTGTATTTCTGGACGGGAAAGAAATGATGAAGCAATCGACAAAGAAGATTGCGCAAAAAATGGCCATCTTGCCTCAGACCCTTGTTGCACCGGAGGGAATTACGGTTGCGGAATTGGTTTCCTACGGCAGGTTTCCGTATCAAAAGGGGATGGGGAGGCTGAAGGATACAGACCGGGAGGTAATTGATTGGGCGCTTCAGGTCACAGGTATTGCCGACTTCAGGGACAGGCAAGTCGATGCCCTTTCGGGAGGGCAGAGGCAAAGAGTTTGGATCGCTGTGGCATTGGCTCAGGAAACGGAGATTATTCTTCTGGATGAACCAACAACCTATCTTGATTTGTCACATCAGCTGGAGATCCTGGAGTTGCTGAAATATTTGAATGAAAAAGAAAAACGCACCATTGTGATGGTGATCCATGATCTGAATCAGGCAGCCCGTTTCGCTGATCATCTCGTGGCCATGAAAAAGGGTCGGATCATAAAGGAAGGGACTGCGCAAGAGGTGATGACTTCGGAGGTTATCAGGAGTGTCTTTAACATTGATGTTGAGATCGGACTGGACCCGAGAACTAAAAAGCCGATGTGCCTTACTTATGATTTGATCAAGAGGTTTCATTCAAAGGAAGAAATGATGATCTGAGGATTTTTCAAAATGGATTTGTTGGCCGGGGCGTGTGTCCTTTCTGACCTCCCCGCGTCTTCCGGATTTTCAGCCCTGGGTTGTGTTGGCAGCTCACGGGCAGTTTGTGGAATCATGCATCATTTTTTATATGCTGTTGAGAATGATTTTTATTATCTTTTGTGAGGGATGAGCAGGATGTGGATTTATAAAAAACATATTTTATTCAGTTTGCTTGTTATTCTGTTGGGGTTGTTGACGGCGTGTTCCGGTGGAGCAGGCCAGACGAACCAAGCCGATTCAGATATGAAAATTTACCATTCGGATACGGGAGATGTAAAAGTGCCTGCCCATCCGAAGAGAATAGCCGTGTTGGCCGCATCCTACACCGGGAATCTGCTGAAGCTGGGAATCACCCCGATCGCGGTAAACGAATGGCCCAAGAAAAACAAATTTTATGAGGGCAAATTGGATCGCGTGGAAGTGATCGGCAATGATTCGTTGGAAAAGCTGCTGGCTCTGAATCCCGATTTGATCATTGCCTATTCTAACGATAAAAACCTCAAGAAATACGCCGAAATTGCCCCGACTGTCGCCTTTACCTATGAGAAACACAACTATCTCGAACAACATATTGAAATCGGAAAGTTGGTCGGCAAAGAAAAGGAAGCACGTGCGTGGGTGAAAGAGTGGCAAGAAAAAGCCGAAGCGGCGAAGAAAAAGGTTCATGAAGCCATCGGGGACGATGCAACGTTTACCGTGTTGGAGAGCTATGGAAAAGATGTTTACGTATATGGAAACAACTGGGCCCGCGGGACAGAGGTAATCTATCAGGCTCTGGGTCTCAAAGCTCCCAAAAAGGTGGAGCAGGATGTTTTTGGGACGGGATATAAAGCCATCTCAGCAGAGGTGCTTCCGCAGTACGCCGGAGATTACCTGTTTGTGGGAACAGGATACGGAGCAGCGGACAATTCATTTATGGAGACAGAGGTTTGGAAAAGGATTCCGGCTGTGCAAAAGAACCATGTCATTACCTTTGACTCAAACTCTTTCAATTTTAATGACCCGATTACGCTTGAAAACGAACTTGATTTTATCGTAAATGCACTGACAAAAGAGAAAAGATAGGAATTAAAAGGACTAATTCGAATGATGATGACCAAAAACAAACAGGCAACAGGTAATCGGGTTTACTCCCGACCGGCCATTGGAACATCCGTGTTGGCTTTTGGCTTGATTATTCTGGTCGGGGGGATGGTGCTCGCGATCTCAGTGGGAGCCGCCCATCTGGATTTTCTTACGGTATGGAGATCGATCTTACACTACGAACCTGCCAGGGAAGCGGATCAGATTATTGTCGGCATCCGGTTGCCAAGGGAGTTGGGAGCAGCCATTGTCGGGGCTGCCTTTGCGGTCAGCGGAGCCATCATGCAGGGAATGACGAGAAATTCCCTCGCAGATCCCGGTTTGCTTGGTTTGAACGCCGGTGCAAGCATGGCGCTCGCCTGTGCATTTGCGTTCCATTTCACGTCTGACTATTTGTCTATCATGATTGTTTCTTTTATCGGTGCCGGAATCGGAGCGGGGTTGGTATTTGGTCTGGGATCTTTACGGCCGGGAGGGATGTCTCCGATCCGCCTCACTCTGGCAGGTGCGGCGGTGTCGGCCTTATTGACCGCTTTGGCGGAAGGCATTGCCCTGTATTACAAACTGTCCCAAAACCTTGCTTTCTGGACGGCCGGAGGAGTTTCCGGGACAAACTGGCTTCAATTAAAACTTGTTTTTCCGGCCATTGTTGTCGGCATGGTGATGGCTGTCATGCTTTCCAAAGGATTGACCGTCCTCAGCTTCGGGGAAGAAATGGCCAAAGGGTTGGGGCAGCGTACTGTATGGACAAAGGCAGTCCTGACGGTTGCTGTGCTGATTCTGGCCGGTGCCGCGGTTTCGCTGGCTGGTCCCGTTTCTTTTGTCGGATTGATCGCTCCGCATATCGTCCGTTATCTGGTTGGAACTGATTATCGCTGGATTATCCCGTGTTCAGCCGTGTTTGGGAGTATCTTCATGGTGCTGGCCGACACAGCGGCGAGAATGGTCAATGCTCCGTACGAGACACCGGTAGGCGCCATCGTATCCATCATCGGCGTTCCTTTCTTCCTTTATCTCGCACGAAAGGGAGGAAGAACATGAACATGATCCGTTTCGACCCGCTTAAGAAGGTTCGCTTTACCCTGATCGCCGCATTGGTTTTGCTTCTGGCATTGATTGTGATCAGCATGGCCACCGGATATGTCTCTTTGTCCCCTGCCCAATTGGTGCGAACGATTTTCGGGCAGGGAACGGCCAGGGAAAATTTGATTTTGTATGATTTCCGGCTTCCGAGAATCATTATAACCGTGTTGGCCGGGATGGGGCTGGCTGTTTCCGGCTCGATTCTGCAAAGCATTACCCGAAACCCTCTTTCCGATCCGGGTATTTTGGGAATCAATGCAGGTTCAGGGCTCATGGTTGTTTTTTATGTCGTGTTTTTTACAGCGGAAGCGAACCGCTCTTTATTCGCACTCCCCCTGTTTGCGTTGACAGGAGGGATATTAACGGCTGGTTTCATATATATTATGGCTTATAAAAGAGGGGAGGGGGTTGACCCGAATCGGCTCGTTTTAACGGGTGTCGGAATCGCGGCGGCTCTGTACGGGGCTGTTTTGATCCTGACCACCCGTTTGCAACGGGAGCAATATGATTTCTTTGCCAACTGGATGGCAGGGAGAATTTGGGGGGATGATTGGATCTTTGTTCTTGCTTTGCTTCCCTGGATTCTTTTGCTCGTCCCGTTGGCTTTGGCAAAGTCGAATTTACTCAACATCTTGAATTTGCATGAGCATCTCTCTGTCGGTTTGGGCGTTCGGGTGGAAAGAGACAGACGGCTCCTTATTCTGATCGCGGTCGCCCTTTCTTCGGCTTCTGTATCCGTAAGCGGGGGTATTCCGTTCATTGGGCTTATGGCTCCGCATATCGCCAGGGCCTTGGTCGGACCGCGACATCAACGCTTTCTTCCGCTTGCGGCGATGATCGGGGCCATTTTGCTCCTTGCCGCGGACACCATCGGCAGGGTTATCCTGGACCCGAGCGGGATTCCGGCCGGAATCGTCGTAACCATCATCGGCGCCCCCTACTTTATGTACTTAATGGCCAAAAAGTAGTATCACCATCGTTGTTTTTGCCCCGGTAACCCGGGGCTTTTTCTTTGTAAATGTGCGGATGATCGGATCGCGGGCACATTTCTCTTCCGATGTTGCTCAGGTGATCAGTCCCGGGTTGGTTCTGGATATCGTTTTGACGGGAAAAATTTTTTGGATTGATCGAACCAAAAGCCGGTTTGCCCCGACTCACTATATGAATGAACGGGGAGGTGGTGGGGATGGGTTTTCCGGGAAACGCGTAGGAGAAAATGCGGACACACTGGCAGAGCAGTGGCTAAAGGCGATGGCGATGGGAGACCAGAGGGCGTTTGCGGCACTGTATCAGGAGTTTGCCCCGCGCCTCTACGGTTATCTGCGGGTACAGATAAATCATGATGCCGACATTCAGGATTTGATGCAGGATATTTTTGTGGCCATCTGGAAAAGTTCCGCCCGCTATAACGGAGAGGCGAAAGTGGCGACATGGATTTTTGCGATTGCCCGGCATAAGCTGCTTGATTGGCTGCGGTCCCGTCGCCGGTATTCGCAATTGGAAAGCCTGGAGGAGATCGGCGAATTCCGAAGCGGTTCAGAACCGGATATTGCGGATCAGGTGGTGACCGAACTCTCCGTCGCTGACGCCCTTGCAGCCTTGCCACCGCACCATGCCGAGCTTTTTTACCTCGTCTTTGTCGAAGGAATGAGTTATAAAGAAATTAGTGTATTGCTGGGTATTCCAGAAGGGACAGTAAAAAGCCGGATGCATCAGGCGAAGGGCCGGATGCGGCAACAATTGCGCAAAGGAGGGACTGATGATGAGCGAACTGTGTAAAACCGTGCAGGAATTGCTGCCCTGGTTATTGACTGAGACGCTGTCGAGCGCCGAAATCGTGTCCACCCTCAACCATGTTAAAGAATGTGATGCATGCAAGCGGGAACTTGCCTTTCTCGTTGCCGTAAAAAACAGCGCTGTTTCCGTGTGGGGCTCACAGCCTGATCCTGCGTTTCGTGATCAGCTTTGGGCGCGCATCCAGGCAGCCCAGTTTCAAGCACCGCGGCGGCGTACCGGTTGGATCAGGAATATCCCGGCTGCGCTCAGTCAGGCAGTTTCTCCCTTTCTCCTCGGACGGGATGCAGTCCGGTTTGCCTTCAGGTCGCTGTCGGCTGGCTTTACGAAGATTTTTGCAGCGCTCATTCCGTGACGCTGAGCTTCTGTTTCATCATTTCAATTCAATTAAAGGAGAGATGGGATTATGGAATTCAGACCGGGTCCTTCTGCGAAAGAAATCTCTGAAATTCTTGAGGTTATGGCCAAAAAAGCCCCGGAATTGCTTGAGGTTGTGTCAAATAAAGTTCCGGAGGTATTTACAAAGCTGTTTGACATTCTCTATTCCGAAGATTCTGCCCGTGAGATGGGCAAAGCGATCGGAAGCTTGTACAAGGAATTGATTGATGCGGGAATTCCTCAGGATGCCGCCCTTAAAATGACATCCGATTACATGTTTTCACTGAAAGATTTGGTTCGCAATTTTTCCTCCGGAAACAAGCAATTTTATTTCCCGCAAAAAGACTGGAGAGATTGGGGCCGGAGACCGCCTTTCGGTCCGCATGACAGACCGCCGTTTAACCCGCCCAATCATAAACCCTCTGACCAATAACGGAGGCAGGGGCAATGGGGTATCTTCATCTCATTGGGCGAACGGCGGCCGGACTGACCAAATTCAGCTCGGCTTATATCCGGTGCAGTCTCGGCAAACGGACCGCCATCAAACGGTTTGAGCAGGAATTGATCCAATCCGGCCTCCCGCTGCCTGTCGTAAAACAACTGACAGAAGAGTATGCGGATATGGTCAATTTAAATCCAATCGACTATGCCAAAATATGGCGAAAACAAAAATAGTTTGATATAAAGGCCGTCGGGAGTGCTCCTGGCGGCCGTTTTTTCGTAAACGGGTTCAGGTGTTTTATTTGATATTAAGATAGTTTTATTGGATAATTGTATTGGTAATGCAGTCTTCATGATTATTTGCAGTAAAAGTAAAATGAATGGGGGTTCACTTCGGAGCGAAGATGAACCTTTTTCTTGGGTTCCAGGGGTGTTGTTCGATGGTATAATCGTGCCCCGATGCGCCCGATGAAAATCAGGCACCCGATAACCTCTACCCGGGAGATGTTTGTCCTTATGATATCAGCTTTTTTGATTGGTCTGGTAAAAATTATCCTAGTCAACATTGTATTAAGCGGAGACAATGCAGTCGTGATTGCCATGGCCAGCCGGGGATTGAAACCCGAGTTGCGCAAAAAGGCAGTGTTTTGGGGGAGTTTTGGAGCGATCGGGCTCAGAGTTGTCCTTACGTTTATCGCCGCCTGGATGCTCAGAATTCCATTGGTTCAGTTCGTGGGGAGTTTGATTCTCGTCTGGATCGCCATCAAATTATTAAAGGGTGAGGATGATGCTCACGAGATCCAGGGCAGTTCGCGTTTGCTGGAAGCGTTCAGGACAATTTTAATCGCGGATCTGGTCATGAGTTTGGACAATGTGGTGGCTGTCGCAGGAGCGGCCGAAGGAAATATGGTCTTGATCATAATCGGCCTTGCGCTGAGCATTCCGCTCATCATTTGGGGGAGCCAGCTCATCATGAAACTGATGGAACGCTTCCCGGTCATTATCATTGTCGGGGGAGGATTGTTGGGGTACACCGCAGGGGAAATGATGGCGGAAGACAAAATCTTCCGGCGCCTGGTTGTCGATTCCTTTCCCGCTTTTGATGACTTTTTGCCGGTTTGTCTCACTGTATTGGTCATTGTGATTGGACTGCTCTGGAAAGTGAGGAGCAGCGAAACGAATCCTTCGGATTGCAGATGACGGCAGACGGGAGCAGGCATAGAAGATCACTGCTGGAGACAGCTGAGATTTTCTATGCTTGTTTTTTTATGAAGAGAAGAATCCCGTTGGCCGGGAGCGATCTGCCCCACAGGGAAACGAACCGGGCCAAGGGATTCACGGCAGGATCATAAAGTGGAAAAGAGATCAATCAAGCGCATGAAGGACAGATGGTCCCCGAAATAGCGGGAAGCGATAAAGAGGATTCCCAGCAGAAAGGAGATTAAAGGAATCATCTTATAGGAAAACTTGATCAGAGAAGCGAGCCTGAGATCATACAGCACGCGATAGACAATCTGGGCAATTCCCACTCCGCTTTTTTGCCGGTATCGCCGGTATCCCATGGCATAAAACCAGATGATATGCAGGGAGATGATGACAATCACCCACCAGGTGAGCGGTGCTCCCACCTGCTTGAACATCCAGCCGCCAATCATCGGTCCCAGGAAGAGACCGGCCTGGGCGAGGTTGCCGATTCCGTAATAGGCTCCTCGGTAGCGGTCGTCCGCCAGCTGGTCGATCATCTTGTTTGTAATCGGAAAGATGAGCATTTCACCAAAGGTGAACAATACGATGCCGATGATAAAAAAAGAAGCGTGTTTTCCGATTGCAAACGAGGCATACCCCAGCGCGAAAATAAAGCAACCCAGGATCACGCTGCTCAGAGGGTTTTTATTCTCGGCCCAGCTGGCTACCAGCCCCTGCAATAAGATGACCATCAACGCGTTAATGGCGATCAGGAGGGGATAGACATTTTCACCGTTGCTTAAAAGGCTGTAAAGATAAATGGGCAAGTTTGTTTCCATCTGTGAATAAACGATATAAAACAACAAACTGCCCATGATGTAATACCCGAGTGACCGATCTCGTGCCAGCACCCGGACAAAACTGGAAAACCGTGTCGACTCCTTTGGCCGGGACCATCTGGTCTGTTGCTGATAGTTACGCAATGTCACGATCAGGAGAAGCGTGTAAAGGGCAAAAGCGATTCCAGTGAAGAAAAAGGTATAAATCCCCACCCATTCATATAAGTAGGTTCCGAGCAGCGGACCGGTAACCATTCCGACATTGAGTGCAGTATACCGATATCCGAAAATTTTTAACCGCTTGGACTCTATCGTCAGATCGGCCATCAGCGCCTGGGATGCCGGATCAAAAAAAGAACGGCTCAGCCCATGTGCCAGGCTTAAACCGATGAAGCTGTAATAATCCCTGGCAAACATAAAACCGAAGAAGACGAAAGTCCACAAAATCATCGAAAGCCAGAGAATGAACCGCCTCCCGAAGAAATCGGAGAGAGGTCCTCCGATGAGCCCACCGATTGCGCCTCCCAAACCGGCCATTCCCAAGACGGTGCTGACCTGCAAAACTTCCAGGTGCATTTGTTTTGTAAGGTAAAAAGAGAGGAAAGGCAAACTCATAAACACAGCCATCCGCGTAAAAGCCGTCCCGAACAACAAAAACAGGACAATGGGATGCATGCGCTCCTGTTTGTATTTTTCTTTTCTGGATAAAGTGCCTGCCTGGATTCCTTCTATTCTCGCCACCCCCCTCTTTTGGAAATTCAAGCGGGTTTTGGTGAATTTATTATGGAAAAAACTGAATTCATTTTTATCATAGCGGATAGCATGAAAATGGTACAATGTATAGTTTTTGAATCATTTGCTCTTGGTGTAATTTTTAGCCCTGGTTTTAACCGGAGTAACCGGTCTTTTATCTGTGATGATGCGGAAATTGTCCGATTTTCAGATGCTGTATCCGTAACCGCGTCAATTGCATGGCCATGTATTCCGGAGGATAAGGGAGGTTGTTTCTCAACCACCAGGCAATGACGCCGAGGTAAGCGGAGGCGGCATAATGGATGAGAATTTCCTTGGGAACAGCCGGTTGTATATCATAGGCCGTACTTTGATTGAGGCGTTCATTCAAAATATCGGCAAATACATCAAGCAGGCGAAACAAAAAGCGTTGTTGTCCGTTCATGTTAAGCATGACTTTGTAAAACTGCTGGTGTTTGGCGACATGCTCAAAGACATAGACCAGATCAGGAAGAGGACGAACCACATTTCCATTGGCATCGGTGATGTTTTCACTGTCCAACCGGCATTGTTGCATCCCTTCCACCAGTTCCGCCAAAATTTCCTCGATGCTTTGCATCAAAAGATCCCCTTTATCCCGGTAATGGAGGTAAAAAGTAGCCCGGTTCAAAGTTGCTCGCCGGGTGATTTCCTGTACGCTGATCGCATCGTATCCTTTTTCCCCCATCAGTTCGATCAGGGCATTACGCAGCATTTTGCGCGTACGGACAACCCGGGGATCAAGTTTTTTCCGTTGATTTTTCATGGTCATCCCCCTGTGGAGTTTTCATGTATTTATAATCAATCATTCCCCTTTTTGTCGATTAATCAACGGGTTAGAAACAGTTTGCTTGTTGAAATATATACTACATGTATTATAATAAACGATGTGTTGATTAACAAACGTCGTGTTAATAAAGTCGGTAAATGATGGGAGATGGTTGACATGTGTGGAATTACCGGCTGGATCGATTGGGAAAATGACATTTCCGGTCAAAAGGAAATTCTGGAGAAAATGGCGGGAACGATTCAAAATCGCGGACCTGACGCAGAGGGTTTTTGGCTGTCACCCCGGGCCGGTCTGGCTCACCGCCGCCTGATCGTGATCGATCCGGAAGGTGGTCTGCAACCGATGGTGGAGCGATGGGGAGACCGTCTTTTCGCGATGACATACAACGGCGAAATCTATAATTATCTTGAACTGAAAAAAGAATTGCAAGAACGTGGCCATACCTTTAAAACCAATTCGGATACCGAAGTGTTGTTGCACACCTACCTCGAATGGGGAGAAGACTGCGTACGGCACCTGAACGGGATTTTTGCCTTTGCCATCTGGGACGATGCGAACCAAAAACTGTTTTTGGCACGTGACCACCTGGGCGTGAAACCGCTGTTTTACACGGAAAAGGGAAGCATGATCCTGTTTGCGTCCGAGATCAAGGCGATCCTGGCACATCCGGAAGTGAAACCGGAATTGGATGCAGACGGATTGGCGGAGATTTTCGGAAACGGCCCGATGCGTACGCCCGGCGTGGGTGTATTCAAAGGGATCAAAGAGGTTCGCGCCGGCCATTCGATCACCTTTACCCGCGAAGGCAAACGGGTGACCCGCTACTGGCAACTGGAAAGCAAACCCCATACGGATGACGTGGAAACAACCGCAGCCAAAATTCGCGAAATCCTGGAAGATACCGTCCGTCGCCAACTCATCTCCGACATGCCGCTGGTGGCCATGCTTTCCGGCGGGCTGGATTCGAGCGGTCTGACGGCGATTGCCGGAAAGGAACTGGCGAAAGAGAATCGCACCCTGCACACGTATTCGCTCGATTTTGTCGGCAGCGATCGCGATTTCCAAACGGATTTGCTCCATCGCGATCTCGATGAACCGTGGGTAAAACGTGTTTCCGAACATGTGAAAACCGAGCACCATACGATTGTCCTCGATTCGGAGGAATTGCTTGAAAACCTGCTGGTTCCGTTAAGGGCACGTGACCTGCCGGGGATCGGGGAGATGGAAACGTCCCTCTACTTGCTCTTCCGGGAAATTAAAAAAGATGCCACGGTCGCCTTGTCCGGTGAATCGGCAGATGAAGTATTCAGCGGATATCCCTGGTTCCATCAGGATGAGTTCCTCAATGCGGGCACATTCCCGTGGCGGGTGAGCACCACCGGCTATTTGTCCAGTTTATTGTCCCAGGAAACGCTGAATTATGCCCGTCCTGACGACTATGTGCAGACGCGCTATGCAGAAGCGATTTCCGAAGTTCCGGCTTTGGAGGGAGAAGGCGATCTCGAAGCGCGGCAACGGGAAATGTCTTACCTGTTTATTACCCGGTTCCTGCCGTTTATGCTCGATCGCAAAGACCGGACCAGCATGTACACGGGCTTTGAGGTTCGCGTTCCGTTCTGTGATTATCGTTTGGTCGAGTACCTGTGGAATGTGCCCTACCGGGTGAAAACAGTCGATAACATTGAAAAAGGGATTTTGCGGCGTGCACTGAAAGGTTATCTGCCTGACGATGTGCTTTATCGCAGAAAAAGCGCCTATCCGACTGCGCAAAACCCTGTTTATTACCAAGCGATTATCCGCTGGGCCAACGATATCCTGGCTGACCATAACTCCCCGATCTACTCCCTGGTCAACAGACGAAACGTGCAGGCGTTGATCGATGGCAAAGCCGGCGTCGACGAAGGACAGATCGTCAAAGCACTGGAGTATTTGATTCAAGTGAATTCCTGGATCAAAGAATATGGCATAACCATTTCCTGATGTAATTTGAATTTCCCACTTTACCACGAAGCTACCCCTTGATAGGCCAATTCCTGTATGAATTGCAGGGATTGGCCTTTTATTTTTGATTTACCTCTTTGCATAATTGGGAATCCCTGTTACTGTAAGAGTAAGAACAAAAGTCACTTGTGTCATCCGGATAAAGGAGGAGCCATGTATTCATTTGCGAAAATCATTGCTACAACCATTTTAAAAATTTTCTATCGCATTCGTGTTGAGGGAGCAGAGAACGTTCCAGCCGAAGGAGGCTTTGTCTTGGCCTGCACCCACACGGGCTGGTTGGATATTATTGCGCTCGGTGTTTCCATTCCGAGGCCGATTCACTATATGGCAAAAATTGAATTGTTCAAGATACCGCTTGTCGCCTGGTTTTTGGGCAAATTGAACAGCTTTCCCGTCAACCGGGATCAACCCGGCCCCAGTTCCCTGAAAACGCCGATTCGCTTACTTAAAAAAGGAGAAGTGGTGGGGATTTTCCCCAGCGGTACCCGGACCAAGGAATCAGTACCTTTGAAAAGAGGGGCGGCGTACTTGGCCGACCGGGCGAAAGTGCCCATTCTCCCGGCGGTTTATGAAGGTCCGGAGTCGCTGCGGTTGGGAGATCTTTTTAAAGGGAAGACAATCGTGATTCGGTTTGGCGAATTGATCGCGCACGAACAGGAGGATGGAGACCGGCAGAAAGCTTTGCTCAATTGCTTAAATGAACGGATGGAGTTTTTAGCCGGGGAAAAAAAGTAAAAAGCACTCCCCTTTTGCGGGAAGTGCCGGGATTACACTCTTCCGTCTGCGGGAGGAGTGTTTTCTTTTGTCGGTGTGTTCTCATAGGCTGGAATTTGCAGCAGTTGATCCAGAGTGACGATTTCATATCCTTGGTTTTTCAGATATTGAATCGTTTTTCGCAGCGATTTGACGGTTGCACTGCGATCACCTCCAGCGCAATGCTCCAGGATGATGCTCCCGGGTTGCACCTCTTTGACGATCGTTTGATAAATGCCTTCCGGTGTGCGCCCTGCTTTCCAATCTTCTGTATCCACGTCCCAATCGATAATCTGGTAACCTTTGGCCAGGATTTGTTCTTTTCCGCCATGGATCGCTTCATAGGGGGGACGGAAAAAATGAACCTTGTAGCCGATGATTTTATAGATTTCTTGGTCGGCCCGTTCCAGTTCACTTTCCAGCTGTTTTTGCGTAAGCTTCGGAATCAGCGGATGATCCCATGTATGGTTTCCGATTATATGGCCCTCTGACACAATGCGTTTTAACATCTGAGGGTTTTTGTGAGCCATTTTTCCAACGACAAAAAAAGTGGCATGCACATTTTCTTCCTTTAGAATATCCAAAATTTGCGGGGTGTATTGATCATCAGGCCCGTCATCAAATGTCAGGGCGACCTTTTTTATTTTGCGCGAACTGTTAAAGATCACCGATTGATCCTTGAGGCGCGCCAGATCTTCAGATTGTTTTTGGTCCAATGTATCCGGATTGACCGGGGTGAACTCGTATTTTGGAATCGGATTGGTTACGGCCGGTTTGCTTGGTTTTTGCTGATCCGCATTTTGTTTGCTTCCGGAAGCATATTGTTTTTGATCCTGAGGATGATTCGTTTCAGCCGAAGAAGGATGTTTTTGTTGCTCATTATGTACTTGGTCCGCTTGATCAGTAGTACATCCTGACAGGAACAGGCTCATACCGAGAAAAAAGGACCCAATGGCGAGGATTCGGCGCATATAGGTTCACCTCAATGTTAGTTTGAACAATAGTTGACAAAAAAACAGAGCATAGCCCTGACGAAAATCAAAGTGATTTCCAAAAAATGATATGTCAAAGAGCAATTTAACGACCTTACTAAATGATTGTATAATGGTTGAACGAAGAAAGATGTGAATAAGAATTGAATTTTTTCACAGTCGTCGTGAAGATTTATTGGAGAACAGCCATAAACGGGAAAAGCCAGCTTTTTGAGCCCGGATCTTGCTTAAAAAAGAGAAAAATTTTTTGGGGAAAGATGCTTGACTTTCAAATGCGGATGAGTTATATTTATAACTGTCAGTTCGATTCGACGCAAAAATGCATATCGCGGGGCATTAGCTCAGCTGGGAGAGCGCTACACTGGCAGTGTAGAGGTCAGCGGTTCGAGCCCGCTATGCTCCACCAACCAAAACCCTTGAGAATTCAGGGGTTTTTCTTATTATGTAAGGCGGGGGATAGTCGAGGAGAGTGCTGATTGCAAACATTTTGCAAACATACACTCAATGGCGATTTACTTTGGAAATCTTGCTGTTTTCGAGGAACATTTTTTCGAATCGATCAACGGCTTCCTGTTGCATATTAGGGAGAACATGACTGTAAATGTCCATTGTGATTCGTGTATTTGAATGGCCTAGCCTTTCGGACACAATTTTCGGATGCTCCCCTTGTTTTAACATTAGGGTGGCATGTGTGTGCCGCAAGTCATGAAACCTAATATCAGGTAGATTGGCTTTTTTTATGATTCTGTAGAAGCTTCTTAGAAGATTTCTTGGGCTGACCGGGGTTCCGACCGATGTTGCCACAATCAGATCATTATCCTGGTAACCCGCACCTGCTAGTAATTTTTCTTGGTTCTGTATTCTTTTGTGCTTCTTTAACTCTTCGATCGTAGTAGACGGAAGGGAAACTGAACGAATGCTGCCTTTGGTTTTAGGCTCTTGTAATACTGGCTTCCCATTCACTACTACTAAATTCTTTCTTATACTTGCAGTTTTAGCCTCAAAATTGATGTCTTTCCACCGTAGCCCAAGGATTTCGCCTCTTCGTAGCCCGGTTGTGATCGCGAGAAGAAATGCTATATATAATCGATCTTTTCTTGCGTGGTCAAGGAACAAAGTGACTTCTTCAGGTTCCAATGTGATGATATCCTTTTTTCCAAGAGCTGGAGGATCAGCTAAGTCTGCAACATTTCGACTGAGCAATTGCCATTTTACTGCATGACCTAGTGCTTCTTTAAGAATTACGTGAAGGTATCTTACTGTGTGCGGTGATAAACCCCCTTCCCCATCAACCCTTCCATTTGTGAGCTTCTCATTGTAAAAGCGTTGCAAATGCATAGGTTGAAGCTGTTGTAAAGTGATCGCACCTAAAGTGGGAATAATATGTGCATTGATATAGGTTTTGTACGTTTGAAGCGTTGATGGTCTCAAAGCAGTCTTTGCGTAGTCTTCTAGCCACCGTTCCATATATTCTTTTAAGGTTGTTTTAGCAGGTTCAACAAAGGTCCCCTGCTCAAGTTCATGAATTTTTTGGATCAGTGCTTTTTCGGCTTCTTTTTTAGTTTTAAACCCGCTAAACCATTTCTGCTTCCGCTTGCCTGTTTGTGGGTCTTGTCCAATATCTAATACAAAGCACCATTTACTCCCTCTCTTACGAACATGTCCTTTCATACAGTTCCCCCTACCAATCAGATACTAAGCTCCCCTACCTATGGCTCAGACTCTTTTCACTATTTCTGTATCTTGCAAGGCACTCCCAAGAACAAAAGTGGTTTTCTGCATAGGTGTTGGGGAGCTTGGTTAGCATTGTAATCCAGTTCTCCGGTAAAACCAAGCTCTTTTTCTTTCTCTCACATTGATCACATGCATAAAGAATCATGATCGTTTCCCCGGATAGTTTTTCTTTATCTTTGCTGATAGAAATATCTATTTTGTTGACTATAAAACATCTGTTGAACCCATTCTTCGGATGTTAAGTAACTTAAATCGAAATTGAACCATTTCTTCAGTTACTTGGAAATAATCAGCCAATTCATGGAAGGTGGTAATCCCCTTAGAATAAGCACGTATGAGCTTTTTGAATGGAATTAAGAATTCCGCAGCCCAACGCATAGCCCTAAACTCGATCCGACCGATCTCTATTGCTTTCCGGTTGTTAAGCCGTTGATGGCAGACGGCTATGCCGCAAGATGTAAAGTGATGTCCCAGTTCCTCCGCAAAAATACATCGGAAATACGGGTCATTATGAACAATTCTGTTGGCAAATACGATCAAGGGTGGGCGATTCAATGAATTCAAATAGATAGCTTCCAGGGGCGGATCTAACTCTTTGTACCAAATTTCAATGCCTTCTTGATTCGCAATGTTAAATAAGTCCAATGACATCCGATATCCGCCTCCTGTACAGTAAAAGTAATAGATACCGTTTGTATATAAAATATTACATACAAACAGGTATTACTACTTTTATTCGGAGCGTTTGTTGATTTTTTGTCCAATTGATTAAAGTTTTTTGTTAATCAACCTTTCTGGGATATGTCTTCAAATAGGCAATAATGATTTCGCGTAACTGCTCCTGCGCTTGTGGGGGCAGTTTTTTCGTGTAATCGCCAAGTTGATGAAGGCATAAAGTATCGATTTCATCAAATACATGGTCCTTGTCATTCTCTCTCTCAGGAATCTTTGGATTTTCAGAGCGACCAGCAAGATATTCAAGAGATACTTCAAGAAGATTTGCGATATTGGTAAGCTGCTCGAAATCTGGCTGTCTTCCACCATTTTCGTAGCGATTTACCGTGGATTCTTTCACACCAAGTGCAGATGCGAGTTGAGCTTGTGTCCAACCTTTTCTTTTTCTAGCCAGTCTGAGGCGATCCCCTAAAATTGACATAGTATTCACCTCCCTTGATCGGATTGAAGTTGCCATTTTGGTAATTCCGATACGGAAATTATACATAACCGAAAAGGTAAAATCAATAGAGACAAATGCCATTACGTAAGTTTTCTTACTTGACATTTGCCATAACGGAAAGTAGGATATAGATATAATGACAAAACGGAAATATCCACATTCCTTAATGGAAGGGTGGTGATTGTTCTGAGTAAACCTATGCAAACCTGTGATGTCCTGATTGATCTTAAAAAGATCAAACGACTTAGGATTCACAAGGGGTTTAGCCAAGAGTTTATGTCAAAGTTTCTAGGATATAAAAGTGTGCTTGGATACCACTACCTTGAAAAAGGCAGATGCCAGATGAAAGCGGAGCATTTAATCATGATCGCTGATTTGTTTCAAGTGAGTTTGGACGAGCTCTATGTAAAAGTCTATCCGTTACGTTCCACGGGAACTCAGAGAGGTGAGGTACATTGCGACTAGGGCAAATGACAATCCCATCATCGTCAAATTCGCAATTGGATAAATCGCGTGAACTATTACATATTCTTGAGCGGATGATCGAAATTGTTGAAACCAAGGAGCTGGAAGATAAACCTTTAGCTTTAACGGTTAAACAAGCTGCTGAGCAACTGCAAGTATCTGTACCTACGTTAAGAGAGCATTTCCTTTGTCGTCCGGATTTTCCAAAGGTTCGGGCTGGAACGAGATTTCTGATTCCCCGGAAAGCCTTGGAGGAATGGCTGAATAGTCAAGCTTCGATAAATCATGGCTAGATTTTGGGTACTGAAAGGGGGTGGTTTTGTGGTTTAAGAGAGATGATGGTGAAAGCAAAAAGCCCGCTTGTGGCGACAAGCGAGCTTAAAAAAGAAATTTGGATACCTCTAGTCTAACAGATCGACAGACTGGAGGTCAACGGAGGGAATCGTTATCCCTCCAACGGACGGTATTTTGGCTGATGTACATGTGCCAAATAAAACGAGGTGAGCGAGTAATGAAATTCGCCGAAAACAACACCAATATTCTCGCGGCCTTTGTGAAGTTTCAAGGACTGGTAAAAAACCCGCCCAAAAATCAAACAGCTACGATTCATACCAAGAACGGAGGATCTTACTCGTACAAGTATGCAGATTTGGCCGACATTGCAGATGTGATTCGTCAACCTATGAAAGAAAGTGGCTTAGGTTGGTTTCAAAACGCTGTACGGGATGAGAACAACAAGGTTATTGGAATTTACACGATTCTGGTTCACGAATCGGGAGAAATGATTGAGTTTGAACCAATCCCGGTGAAAGAAGACGAGAGGAATCAAACCAATACGGCATCGCAAAAGCAAGGATCAGCCATTACCTACGCCAGACGGTACTCTCTAAGCCTGGCCTTAGGACTTGCAGCAGATGAGGATAGTGATGCGGTTCCGGTTCAGCCCGTAAGTGATAAACAGAAGCAACCAAAATCCCAGTTCAAAAAGCTGAATCGACACGAGCAACAGCCTTCCAAGCAAAAAGACTTGGCTGCGTGGAACCAACTGGCGGAAGAGAACCAAGAAGAAACGAAACAACAAAAAGGAAATGGAGCGCAGAGAAGACGTTTCTTTGCAATTTGTGGTGAAAAGAAGATCACCACCAAAAGGCAAAAAGCCATCGTGTACGCCTTCACGAAAAAATCGAGTCGAGCGGATGTCACGGATGAAGAATTCGCGGATATCAACAAGTTCTTGAGCAAGGATAAGAACAATTCCTTGAGCAATGCAACAGAAATTGAAATCGTGAGAGCCGTCAATGAATTCAAAGAAAAACAAGCGACATCTTCCAGTCAAGAATCTGATGACAATTTGGAAGCTGGAGAACCAGTTGAAACCACATCCTCCAGGGACCAGCAGATTGCCTCAGACCAAGAAGGAAATCAGGATTTGGGACTGGACAATGAGCGATTGGATGAGGAAATCCATGTGGAGATGGAGGATGGAGTAGATGGAAACCAATTATCTGCGACTTCCTGAGTATCATGTGATTGACTCGGAACAGGTGGAGGAATTGGAACGGATTCGGATTCAGATTCTCCAAGCATTGGACCTCGGACATACGGAAGCCATTCGTCGCATTCTGGACGATGACCTGGTTTACACCATTCGTCAAATCAAGCAGTCTGTATAAAATCGGGCAGCCGGGTGGCTGGCCTGCCCGGTTTGCTCCCAAGAAAGGGAGAAAGAGATGTTCATCAGAAAAGCTGAAATTTGCATGGTTGACAATAAAACCATTGAAGTGTTGGGTCAAGATTCCCAACGGGTCTTCGAAATTTCACTTGACCATGAAGAAGGGTACAAATTCCCGAACTTGATCATTGAAAGGGAAGAAAAACGGATTTTCATCCCAGGAAGCCAAATTGCCTCCATTTGGTTTTATGAGCATCGTGAGGCAAATGAGGTTCAAAAGCAGATTGATTTGAAATGGGAAAAAGTCGAAGACTTAACGAGAATCAAGTCGGAACCAGATTTATTGTGGTTCTGCGATGGGAAAGGCAACACCTTTATTCGATCCCCAAAATCAACCGAATCCGTCCTTGTTTCGACCAACCCCGTTGTTGCACGGCTTCTGAAAGGGATTGAAGCACTGGAAGATCAAAGAAATCAATTACTCCAATCCGCAGGTGATGAAGATGAAAAAGAATAAGGATCGCATTGTATTTCAAGCTGTTGTCAATAAACCGGTTGATCATCTGCGAGAGGGAGATCCCATCGTTTGTGCCCAAAAACAAATGGACACCATTGCTTCGATCTTTACGGTTAACGGGCGAACGGTCATCAAGACAAAAAACTTTGGTTGCTATTTTGCCGAAGATTTGGTGGTTCGTCTGTGAAAAAGATCATCATGAAAGCAAAGTTGGTTGACGGTTCAGACGTTCAGTTCGATTTTTTCGAGATCAAGTTGATGATTGACCTCCGGGTTAAGGAGAGCATCATTTACATCAAGTATCGAGGTAAGAATTACTCAGTAAAAAAAGAGTCCATCGACTTCAACGTGATTGGGTAAAAGCTGACGACATATGTGTCTGACTAGTCTGTCGATTTGGGGTGGTCTTTGTGCCGCCCTCTATCAAAGGATGTGAACCAAAATGGTAATCAATGAAATCAGCTTGCATGATTTCTTGGAGGAACAAGAGCAAATCAAAGAGCATTTCGTGGTTGACTCACCGGAAAAAGCCAATTGGGTACTTAGAAAAATCAAAGCTCTTCAAAGCAAAAAAGCTGGCAACATCGCTCTGGCTGAATCAGAGATCGAAAAAATTTATGCTTGGCTTGAAATGGTGAACGGACAAATTGACTGGGATTTGGATTACTTGACTGGATTGTTGACGGCTTATGCAAATGAGTTAAGGCACGAAGACCCTGAATTTAAATCAATGAATTTGCCGAACGGGAAGATTGGATTCCGCAAGCAGCAGCCTAAATGGAACTATCAAGAGAAAACCTTGGTTCAATCGCTCAAAGATTTGGGCCGCATCGACTTAATTCGTATCAAAGAGGAGCCGGATAAAAACGGGCTCAGAAAAGCATTTAAAATTCAGGGCAATCGAGTTGTGGACC
Organism: Thermoactinomyces sp. CICC 10521; assembly: GCF_016055135.1. Lineage (NCBI taxonomy): Bacteria > Bacillati > Bacillota > Bacilli > Caryophanales > Thermoactinomycetaceae > Thermoactinomyces > Thermoactinomyces sp. CICC 10521. The sequence goes on from NZ_JAECVZ010000012.1 coordinate 37,541, forward strand.
CGGAAACCGGTATGGTTATCGACGGGGTGTCGGTAGAACATCGGGAGGATGAATTGAAAATCGAGATTGTGAAATAGACGGGATATCTTGGCAAGGGACGGACTAACCACCGTCCTTTGAAAGCGGAGGGTTACATCCAGTGATGATGGTTCTTTCCCCCGGTGACACTCTGCCTCTGGGGGGAAAGATAGCCGACCCTCATTGAGTACAGTACGGAGCAAGAAAGGATTGTTTGGAGGAACTTTAAGATATGCTGGTGACCCGATAGGTGTGACATTCGCTCATGGCGTGATTTTAAAGGGGTTTTAGACATGAACTATTTGTTGGAGATTAGGGCATTTTATGACCGGCTTGAGGTAAAACCATTGTCCGCATCCGCGATTGCACTGTGGCACGCCTTGATGCACACATGCAATAAAACCGGATGGGCAGAAGAGTTTTCCGTAGCTGTCACGGTGCTATCTCACAAATCCGGACTATCAGAACGAAGTGTTGCAAATGCAAGAAACGAGTTGAAAACAAAGGGGTATATTGACTTCAAATCCCGATCGGGGAACCGATCAGCCATTTACAAATTAAACCGCTTGTCTGCAAATATTGCCGACAAATTTTCCGACAGTGTTTCCGACAATCTTTCCGCCTCTGCTTCCGACAGTGTTTCCGGCAATCCTTCCATATTAAATAAACAAAACAAAACGAAACAAAAAAAAGATCATCGTCGCAAGTACGATGATGATTCTGAGTATATGAAAATGGCAAAGTACCTGCTGAGGAAGATCCATGAATGGAATCCAGATTATGAAGCCAAGAACATGCAAAAATGGGCGGATGATTGCCGAAAGATATTGACCATCGATAAACGGGATAAAAAGACGATTGTTGCTGTGATTGATTGGGCGACCAGTCACCACTTTTGGCAAAGCAATATTCTTTCACCCGAAAAGCTAAGAAAACAATTTCAAACCTTACTGGCGCAGATGAATAGCAGAAACGGCAATGTCGTTCGATTTCCTGAGAGAGATCGTGCCAGAGAGCAAAAGGAAATCAGCGAACAGGCAAGGATTATTGCCTTTAATCGGTGGGTGGCGGCAGGACACAGTCCTGAAGATATAAAGGGATTTCACGCATGGTTAGAGAGGGGAGCTGATCCAAATGAACTTGGAACAGCTAAAAATCATTGAGGCCGAACAAGCTGTGATTGGTTCGGTCTTGATTGACAACAAAGTAATGGATGATCTGGCTTTTCTGTTGGAAGCGAGGGATTTTAGCACTTTTGCCCATGAAATGATTTGGAAAGCCATGCTCTACATGCATTCAAACGATAAAGTGATCGACCCGATTACGCTTACTGAAATGCTGGTCATCTACAAACGTTTGGACGAAGTTGGAGGGGTTCCTTACTTGAATGAACTGGCCGCAGCCGTCCCGACTTCCGCAAATGCCAAGCACTATGCCGAGATCGTGAGAAAGCGGTCGATCCGGCGGCGTGTCGCTACCGTCGGTGAACAAATCAAACAATTAGTCCTTCAGGATCAATTTGAGAATAATGAAGATCTGTTCAGGCGAATTGAGCAGTTGGCCGATTCTGTCAGGCCAGGTATCCGAAATGACCTGGTTCATATCAAGGATACCCGGAAAGACTATATGGACTACTTGAGACAAAAAGATGACCTGATTCTTACCGGTTTCAAGCAATTTGATGAATGGATGGGTGGACTGGGGCGAGGATGGCTTTATATCCTTGCCGCCCGGCCATCTGTTGGGAAGACGGCAAAAATGCTGAAAATGGCAAGAGGAATCGCAGCGCAAGATCATGGAGCGGTGGCAATCATCAGCCAGGAAATGAAAAAAGAAGCCCTTTATAACCGTATGATTGCCTCCATCACGGGAATCCCTGTTAACCGGTTGCGGTTGAAAAAGCTAACCCCCACGGAATTTGAAGAAGTGGATCAAGCATTTAATCAGCTTGAACAGTTGCCGCTTCATATTGCCGATGGGAAAGCCGTCACAATCGATGAAGTCCGGTCGATGGCCCGGCAATTGAAAAGGAAATACGGTCGATTGGGAGCGATCTTCATCGACTACCTGGGCATCATGAATATTCCTCAACCAACAGGGATGACAAGGGCGCAGGCGGTCGGGGAAGTCAGCAAAAAAGCCAAGAACTTAGCAATGGAAGTGGATTGTCCGTTGATTATGCTCGCCCAAATGAACCGGGAGGGCAAAAAAGCGCTGAAACCATCGTTAGAACACCTTAGGGAAAGTGGCGATATTGAACAAGATGCAGATGTCGTGGAGTTTCTTTGGGAGAACCCGGAGGACATGAATCCCGGATTACACTTGATCGGAGCCAGGGTCGTTCAGTCTTTCATTGCGAAAGGGCGAGATATTGGAGTAAACGAGTTTCGATATGCTTTCAAAGGTTGGATTCAGGACTTTGTTGATTTGCCACCATTAAAGAAAGAGTGAACGATATGACGGGATTTCATATTCCGCCGATTACAACAGATGAGCAATATGTTGAATACTTGGAACGGATCGTAAAGGGGGCACAGTATTTAGAAAATCCACTGATTAAGCCGGAGGATTACGCAAAAGGCATGAAGCTGTATGACGCTCTTTGTGAAAGAGTCTTGCAATACGGGGGAGATCATTTGAATCGTTGGCATGTTTATAACTGGTTAAAATATCGGTTTTTAAATTCCAATGTTAAGCCGGCAAGAGACGAAGTGTTATCCACTTTTCCGGAACTCTCTCCAGAGGAGATTGACGAGGGAATTGCCGAGTTCGAGAACTCAATTAGATGGAAAGGGGTGGGGAACGATGGGGAAAAGACATAAAAGGATCAAACAGCTTTTAGAACTGGAAGAAGCCAAAAAGAAGAAGCATCTCTGTGCGGGTTGTGTATGGCTTCTTACCGGGAAGGTCTGCATGTTCCATCATTGTGTAAAGCAGGAAGGTTGGACACTTGTTCGATACAAAACTTCTTGAACCAAGGGAGTGGAGCAGGATGGGAGTGCCGAGAGAAGAAAAATTGAAAACAGGAACCTTCAAACATATAGAGTCTGAGCTTTATTCTTATTGGGATACGGTAAAGGAAGTAAGAAGATTAAGAGCGGAGATTTTACATTCAACCCCGTATTTTGAGAATATCGGCGGTGGGAGAACCTCTCTTCCCAGTGACCCAACGGGCAAAACCGTTACTCTATTAATCGCCCACCGGAGGATTGAGCAGTTAGAAAAAATTGTAGAGGCGATCCGTACCGTTTATGACCGATTACCCGAAGAGAAAAAGAAACTTGTTCAACTGAAATACTGGACAACCCCTCAAGAACTTACATGGGAAGGGATTGCCAGACAAATTCCTGTGAGCAGGCGAACCGCTATTGCCTGGAGAGATGAAATCGTGTTGCAAATTGCGAATCAACTGGGTTGGAGATAGTGTAAGATATGATTTTGACAAAGGATAAATACCTAAAAAGCGAAGTTGGAGACAAAGATATGGAGGCTGGGCGAATGAAATTGGCAGAGAAAAACATATATGCGGGAAGCGAAAGTTCTCTTAGAATCATCGCACGTAAAGGCGAAAAAGAGGTATTGGTGAATAAAGATGAGTTGAAATGGCATGAGCTGGGTGGAAGACATGCGGTTTTGACACTAGAGGAAATCGCAGCACAGTTAATCTCTCTTGGGTATCATCCTGTGTTCTATGTTGGATGGAGTTGGGTGTTTCCGGAACGATTTATAGCTATGGGAACTATGATTCTCCTTTATGGGTTGAACATGGAATAACCCGGGGGTATGCATGAACTGGAACGTGTAGAAGAGGGAAGCCAGGGCACAGAATCAGCAACAGTTATAAATGTTGATGCTCTAAATCGCTCTGTCCCCTATATCTCTAAAAAGATGGTGTAGTTTCGCACCTTGATTGCACTTTTGGGCTTATAAAATGTTGTAATATGATATTGGAAGTCGGAGTAGCGGTAAACCCATTGCATACATACGTCGCCACTTTCTTTATTTCGGAAGGGCGGCGTTTTCTTTTGCTATGGTGATCACGAAAATGAAGCCAGCCTTGGTCGAAAGGTAACCAAGGCATGCGCGGGTTAGTCAGGCCCGCTTGGCTTCAATCTTTATTATACAGTAAAAATAGTAATTTTAAGAGCGGAATAGTGAATGTTGGCGTTATTCAACCAATGATAGTGTATTCAATAACACCCTTATGTATGACTTTTTTAAAAAGTTTAACTATGTATTAGGATGATAATAGGTCAAATGACCAAATCATCACGGAAACAGCCTAGTCAACTGTTTCCGAAAACACAGAAAGGGTGTTGTTGATGAACCAATCATGGATTGATGTATGGTACCAAGCTGCGCTTCAAAATACTTGGGTTCGGGAAGCGCACGCGAAAGATCCGTTGCTCAAAGACGATTTTTATGAGTGCAACGGTCTCGATGAACTGTTCAAATGGGTGAAAAGCAGGCAGTCAACCGGTTCTGCTTTTTACTACGATGACATTTGCTTTATCAATGTCGGAATGGAAGGCGACGGTTTTGACTGGATGGTCTTGAAACAAGGGGATGTGTATTTGGAATATTACACGCCTCCTCGCAATATGGACAAGTACGATTTTTACAGACTCATTCAACGCATTGAAACCGAAACGCTGGAAGAATTCTGGAGATAAACACGCGGGAACGGGGGCCGGTGGGATTCCACCGTCCTCCTTTCAATAGAACGGCATTTTCATACCTGAGGGGAATGTCATGATGAGCGGAAATCAAAAAGGTGAATTGGTCCGGATCGTGGTCAAGGAGCCATTCAAAACGTATCAAGTGATGGAAGTTCCAAAAGGGAACTTTGAGCGGCTTCGTGAAATCATTGGCTGCACTTACTTGGACTTTATCAATCTGGGTGCTGGATTGACAATGGCCATTGATGATTGTGGAAAGCTGGATCGGAAGCCAGCCAATCTGAAACCAAGAAAACCCGGTGTGAACGATGTGTTCTTTGGCACTGTTATTTCATGAATGATGAGTTTCGATCGTTGACGGATGACGAGATCGAGATGTTGTTATCGACATTACCGATTCATTTTCACTCTGTTACTGAAGAAGAAAACAAACGGATTGACCCGGATGACTATATCGAAACTCATATCATTGTTTGGTGAGGGTTCGACCAGACGAAAAAATGTGGATTTCAGGCCGATGGCGGTTGCCGTCGGTTTCTTAAAATAAAAAGAAGCCAGCCTTGGTAGGAGGACCAAGGCATGTCTGCGGGTTGGTCAGGCCCGCTTAGGCTTCGTAATTTTAAGTATATCAAAAGTGTAGATAGAGTTGGACAGTGTATGACGAGTTACCTATGAGTATCTATGTGTATGAAATTTTTAAATAGAGCGGTAATAAAGTAGGATGATAATAGATCGATTTACCAAACCGTTAATCAATCGGTGAAACGGCCTGGTCAACGGGCAACACGTAGGAGGGTGTTGAAAATGACGGAAAACTCGAATTGCTCATCTGCCATTCCTTACTGGAGGAAGTAGAAGATGAACTGCACATCCAATGTTTCGAAGATGCAGGGGTTTTAACCTACAACAAAGGGCTGGTCATTCGGACGAAAGATGGATCAGAATTCCAGGTAACGATTGTTCGTTCTCGTAACGGAATGGCCTGATCGTCCTGAGAAGCAGCCAAGTAAAAAGTGCGGGAAGGGAGTGGTCACCCTTTCCGTTTCATAACACTGACGAGGGTGTTAAAGATGAAAAAAGATTGGAAGAAAGTTTGGTATCAGATTGGAATGAACAATCCTTGGATCAGCGAAGCATACGACCCGGAATTCTCGGTTGACATGCTGGCTGAGTGTAAGGATCAAGAAGACTTGTGGGAGAATTTGTCCCACGGAAACTGGTGTCTGGGACAGGGCTTTTATTTGGGCGAGATTTGCTTCATCAACCAAATCAATGGTGGAGACGAATGGTTGGTGATCAAACAGAATCTTCCCTTTGAATCCTTTACAGTTGGTACGATGGGCAAAGAAAAGTTTCTGCACAACCTGAAATGTATTGAAAAAGCAACGCTCGAACAATGCAGGCGGCTTGAATATACGGACGTAGAGCTGGAAGAGGAGGAAGCTGTTTAATGTACACCTCCAACTTCGCAAACGTGCAAAAGATCGTTGAAGCAGGGCTGAGGCCGGTGGCAATCTCCATCGGCCTTCCTAAAACGTATAAAGGCGAACGTGAGTTCCGGTTAGCTCCAACATGGGCCATGCTGAAAATGACGCGTGAAGCATATGATCGGATCTTTCTCAAGAAACTCGCCAGTCTTGATCCGGTTCAGTTATATCAATCGTTGGGAGAAGATGCTGTACTTCTCTGTTTTGAAAAACATAACGACTGGTGTCATCGGCGACTAGTGGCGGAATGGTTCGAGTCAGCACTTGGCATTGTGGTTCCTGAGTTTGGTTTTGATAGAAGCAAGACGCTTCCTTATTGCCAGTGTGGCATAAAAAAGAAAGACAACGATTCCGATATTCAAGGAAGTCTGTTCTAATGAGGAAGAAAACGGAACTGGCAAAGGAAGCCTACAGGAGCGGCAATGTGAAGAAAGCGTTATGGATCGCAAAATCTTTTCGGATTGGTCTGAGCAAAGATGATCGGGATAAGATCGTGCGGGCATATGAGTGTTTGGTTCATCCCGACTTTTACCTTATGCTCGGGAAGTCCCCAGAAGAAGAGATTGAGAAAGGCAAAAGGGTTTTCGAGGAAAAAATTCTTTAATGGAGCGGACAATATGCAAAATCAATTTCTTTATGAAGTGGTTTCGGAGTTTAGGGTAGAGACATTTGAATCAACAGATGAGTTAACGGCGAAATATGAACGATCCGGTTATTGGGAATCGCGAGTAACAAGAGAAGAATTACACCATCAGCCAACGTTGTGGGGTTTCAACGGTCCGATGTATGGTGGAATCAGAGACGGAAAAATTGTGATTCGATATGAATCGTCAAGTGTTTATGCGGCTCTTTCAATATAAATAAAGGGAAGTCCCTGGGATCAATTCTCAGGGATTTCTTATTTGTTAAGGGCAAAGGGTGTGGATGGATGTTTGTGGGCAGTATCAATCAAGATTTGCGCTGTTTGGTGTCAGAGGTTACAAGAGGATGGGATACCCAAGATGTTTATATCGGCTGCTCGGGCAACTTCACGATTGAGCGAATCTTAAAGAATCGAGGATTTAATTTGTACGGAAATGACGTCAGTTTATATACCTGCACCATCGGGCATCATCTGGCCGGGAAAGATTGGGATATCTGTGTTAAACACGACGGTTGGAAGTGGTTGGAGGAGTACATGCAGGATGGAGTGAGTCGGATCGCAACGCTCCTCTTAAGTACAACCATGTTAGATGGATTGAACCGGAAAGAGCCTTTTTTCATGCGGAGGCGCGAAGCATACCGAAAACAATGGGGTCGCCTTCATAAAGAAACATGCGAGAGGGTATTGAAAGGGATCGAGGGAGTTCACCTGGCTGATTTTTGGCCCGGTGACGTGGTAGAGTGGGCTCTCATCGCACCAAAAGAGGCCGGATTTATCAGCTTCCCCCCTACCTATAAAGGCGGATATGAAAAGTTGTATAAGGCATTCAATGAAGTATTTGACTGGAACGAACCGTTCTATGAGATTTTCGATAAAGACCGATTGAAAACAATGGTTAAATATGTGAAACAGAAAAAATGGTGGATGATGGCTCGTGATGAGCCGATCGAAGGACTGGAGGAATATGAAGTCGGACGGGTGCAAACTTCGCTTCGGAGCAAGCCTGTCATTGTCTATGCAAATAAAGCACCTTTGCGGATCACGATGCCGCATCAGAAAACGCAAATCGTGAACATTCCCCGGTTTACTGAGAAAGACGTGATCACGGAGAATTCAAAGCTGTCAATTATGAAGATTACCCAGGGACAGATGAATACATTGCGGAGTTTATATTTAACCCCTGGGATCGCGCCTGCATCTGCGACATTGAATCTGGCTGTATTGATTGATGGTAAGTTGATCGGGGCGATCGGTTTGTCCCGTCCCCAGCATGGGCAAGGTGGGGCCTATTTGATGACTGACTTCGTGATCCGGCCCGTGACATATAAGCGGCTTTCCAAACTTATTTTGGCAGCCGTTTTGAGTAAAGAGGTCAAGCTGATGATTGAACAGGCCATTAACAGTCGTGTACAAATCATTGGTACGACCGCTTTTACCGACAAACCCGTTTCAATGAAGTATCGGGGGTTATTTTGGTTGCAGAGCCGAAAGGAGAATCCGAGTCGGCTCAACTATTGGGGGGAGGCAGGAAAATGGTCGCTGGAGGAGGGATTCCAATGGTGGCTGAAAAAGCATGGCAAATTGACCAGATCAACGAGCGGATGACCGGCCCCTATAAGTTAAAGATCATTTCGATTGATGAATGTGAACTTCTCGAAAAGAACGCTCGATACATGAAAAACGAGACCTTTCAAAACCTGGTTAACAATATCAAGCGGGATGGGGGATTATCCTCTGTCCCTTTTTGTTATCTGACGGAAGAAGGAAAGTATCGGGTTTTGAGCGGCAACCATCGGGTACAGGCGGCGAAAGCGGCAGGATTTACTGAAATACTGATCATGTATACAGACAAACCCATGACCAAAGATGAGCAGATTGCCGTCCAGCTTGCCCATAATTCGCTGGTGGGTGAAGATGACCCGGTGATTTTGCAGGAGCTGTACAACGAGATTGAGGATTTGACCCTTAAATACTATTCGGGACTGGATGACAAGGTATTGCAACAGCTTGAAAAAGTTCAAGTGTCGGGATTGACCGAAGCGCAATTGGATTACTTGTCTCTCTCCTTCGTCTTTTTGCCGGAGGAAGCAGAACGGCTTGTGGAAGTGTTTGAAAGGGTGAAAAATGAGCTTGCTTCCGATGCCATCCTTGCCCGGCACGCCGAATACAGCCGCCTGCTTGATGCCGTAGCGAAAACGCAGGGGGCGTACAACATTCACAATGGGGCCACTGCGTTAATGCTTATACTTGATGTGTTTGAACGACACCAAGCTGATTTAAAGGCGGGATGGCTGGATGAAGACGGAGGTGTCATTCATAAGAGCTTTGTTCCGATCTCAAGTATCTTGGGAACCGACATGATTCCTGCACCCGTTGCCGTAATCCTCCATCAAGCAGTGGAGAAAATGATGTCAACAGGCGAGATTACGAATAAGAACAAGTGGCAGGTATTGGAGTATTTATCAGCCGACTATCTGAGTGGTGAATAGAGATGTCCATCAAACCTTGGGAGAGACAGCGGGGTGAGAGCCAGAAAGCCTTTGAAGCGTTCGCTATTTACCGGGATATGGGATCGACCCGGAGTATACAGAAAGTAGCCCAAAAGTTAACCAAAAGTGAGGCTCTTCTCAGACGTTGGAGTGCAAAGTGGAATTGGGTGGAACGGGCCAAAGAATATGATCTGGAGATGGATCGGCAACACCGCCTTCAACAAGAGGAAGAGCGGCGGAAAATGGCAGAACGTCATGCGAAACAGGCCATGATGTTTCAAAACAAAATCCTGGAACGGCTTCGGACACTTGATCCGAATCGATTGACTCCCGCTGATTTGATTCGCTGGTTTGACATCGCTGTAAAAGTGGAGCGATTAGCCAGAGGAGAGTCAACCGAAATTCATGAAGTGGAGCATAGCGGGCAGGTGGATCAGCGTGGAAACGTTAGAATCCAGCATGAAATCCTTACCGATCCGGAGTCAAGGGAGCTGGTTAAACAGCTTTTCCGGAGAGTTTATGAACTTAAACGAATGGAGTCAAATTGATTGGTTCGTCCTTGAAATGGAATTGGTTCGTCATGATTATTCGGTTTACATCGAATATGTCCATCATGGTCAGTATATTCCCTCCCGCCATTCCGATCTCATTTGTAGGAAACTGGAACAGGTGGAAAGGGGCGAAGTGGATCGTTTAATGATTTTTATGCCTCCGCGCCATTCCAAGTCGATGACCGTTTCGGAAACATTTCCTTCATGGTTCATCGGGAGGAATCCGGAAAGGCGTGTCATCTTGACTTCCTATGGGGAAACGTTAGCGAGGAAATTCGGAAGAGCGAACAAACATAAGATCGCGGAGTTTGGAAAGAAGATTTTTGGAATCGAGTTATCCCAAGACAACAGTTCCGTTACGAACTGGGATATCCAAGGCCATCGTGGCGGAATGATTTCCGTTGGGATTGGCGGAGCCCTCACCGGGCAAGGTGCGGATCTTCTCATCATTGATGACCCGATTAAGAACAAACAAGAAGCAGAATCGGACACGTATCGGGAAAACATCTGGAATGAATGGCAAAACACGTTGAGAACCCGTTTACAACCCGGAGGGAAAGTGATTTTGATTCAAACCCGATGGCATGAGGATGATTTGGCTGGAAGGTTACTTCAATTTGAACCAAGTCGATGGGAAATTCTTTCGTTGCCAGCGGTTTGTGAGAATGAAAATGACCCCCTTGCCAGGGCGATTGGGGAACCGTTATGGCCGGAGTACGGGTTCGACGAGAAATGGGTGGAAGAAACGAGACAATCCGTTGGTTCCCAAACCTGGGCGGCCCTGTTTCAACAAAGACCTTCCCCCGCAGAGGGAGCAATATTAAAACGGAAGTGGTGGAGGTATTATCGCCAATTGCCAAGCCGGTTTGATGAGGTCATCCAGTCATGGGATTGTACCTTTAAGGATAAGAAAGACAGCGACTATGTGGTCGGACAAGTATGGGGACGGATCGGGGCAGATAAATATTTGATCGATCAGGTTCGGGGACAAATGGATTTACCGGCAACGATGCAAGCGATTCGGGGATTATCTGCCAAACACCCGTATGCATACACCAAGTTGATCGAAGATAAGGCCAATGGCCCGGCAGTGATTCAAATGCTCCACCACGAGATTCCGGGACTGATACCGGTCAATCCTGAAGGTGGAAAGGAATCCCGAGCGGCAGCCGCTTCCGTTGACTTGGAAGCGGGGAACGTATTTATTCCCGAACCAAGTATTGCCCCATGGATTCATGATTTTGTGGAGGAGTGCGCAGCCTTTCCCAATGGGAAAAACGATGACCAAGTGGACGCTTTTTCACAAGCCATGATCCGGTTCCGACAGTTTGAAGCGCCGGAACATGTCGTGTTGCCCTCAATTAAGGGGTGGGCTATGAGGAGGTGAGGAAGTGTGGATTCTAGATAAATGGAGATCATGGCAAGCCAGAAGGCAGGTAAGAAAGTATTTTACCGATCTTCGGCAATCGCTGACGAAACGATTGGAAAGCGGTCGTCAGACTGGGAATCAATGGGGGAAGCAGTTTGGTTGGTATGATGGATTCATCAAGCGGGACGAATTACGCCAGAAGAACATCATGGAAACGCTGAGGCTGATTCGAGATATTAACCCGGATGCGAGCATGGCGATTTGGAACTTCCTTCGCTTGTCCAATCAAGGCCATACCCTGGAATGTGTAAAACCAACGGGATCTCCTGATAAAACAGGACTGGCCTATTTAAATGATTTGTCGAGAAGAATAGGAAAGCTTTACGCCGGAGGAACGGATCAACTGGTGAATGTATTGAATCTGTCCGGATTTACCCAAGGGGCACTGGCGTTGGAGGTCGAGTTAAATGAAAGTCTGGATGATGTGGTGGATTTCCATGCGATCGATCCTTCGTCCCTAGATTTTAGACGAAAAGAAAATGGGGAAGTCGAATTGGTACAACGACAATCGGATGGCACATACAAGGTATTGAACCGGGAACAGGTATTTTACTATCCCATTGACCCGGATATTGGTGACCCTTATGGTCGTAGCCCAATTCTTCCGATCCTACAAATCGTATTTTTTCAGGTAGAGGTTTTACGAGATCTCAAGGCGGTTGCCCACCATCAAGGGCATGCGCGTTTTGATATTTCCATCGCTGAAAAAGCGATTATGGAAAACTTGCCTCCTTCAATCATTGCTCAGGGCCCCGATGCCGTTCGTACCTTTGTCATGAATTACATCCATGAAATTGAGCGGGGATTTAAGGACTTACAGCCTGATGATAATTTCTTTCATCCGGATTCGGTTACTATTTCGATGGTAGGAGGAACCAATGGGCAATCGATCGATGTGACCAAAATCATTGATGTGATCAACCAACAAGTGGTAACCGCATTGAAGCAACTCCCAATCCTGCTCGGAAGGAATGAAGGGACAACGGAGACGCACGGCTCCATTCAGTGGCAGATTTACGTTGCGGGAATCGAGTCCATCCAGCGTGGGGTTAAGCGGGTGCTGGAACAGGCATATAACTTAGCTCTGCAAGTCCAAGGAAGGCAAAGTCGGGCAAGGATCACTTTTAATAAATTGCGGACGACGGATCGGTTACTGGAAGCACAGGCGGAACAGATTGAAACGCAAACCAAAATTGCTCAGATTCAGCAAGGATGGTTCACGAACGATGAAGCAGCGATGGAAATGGTGGGGCATGAAGCGGTGAATGAGCCGCAGCTGCCGACTTCTTCACCGGTAGTTGGGGGCCGATCACACCGGATACAAATCAAGCGTGTGCCGAAAACGAGAAAAGAGGAAGAAGATGAGTTTGTCAAAGAGATCCAAACTTCGTGGTCTTCTGATGTGGCCCGGTTAACAAGCAAGGCTGTTCAAGCAATCCATAAGAGGTTGGAGGCCCAAGTTGAAGCGTACATTCAGCGGCTACGAGAGGCGAAGCAATTCCCCACTCGTTTTTTATTGACAACTCGAGTAGATGACGATCATCCCTCATCGGAGTTTGAAAAGTGGGTCATGGTCAGCATTCTTCATGATGCCGATGTACAGGTCGATAAATGGGAGACAGTATTAATGGAATGGATTCAACAGGTGGCAGAAGAAGCTGGAATGGCAACATTACTGGAATTAGAGGTGGAGATGGATTTCGATGCTCGCGATGAGCAATTGCTTCGATGGCTGTCCAATCGGGCTTATGAATCGGCAAACCTCCTTCAGCAAACAACCGACCACGAGGTGATCATGACCCTGTGGGATGTGGTCGTCCTTGAGGGGGAGTATTCGATCGATAAAGCGGAGGAAGCATTGCGGAATTCCTTTGCCTTTAGCAAAGAACGAGCCAGAACGATTGCCCGGACGGAAATGATTTCTGCGGCCAGGGCGGGCCAATTTTATGGGGACAAACAGTCTGGAATAGTGGTGGGGAAAGAATGGTTTGCGGCTCATCAAGATCGCACCCGCCCCTGGCATTTAGAGGCGGATGGTCAGAGGAGGCCATTGGATGAACCATTTGAAGTAAATGGCGAAAAGTTGATGTTTCCAGGAGATACATCTCTTGGAGCGACGGCAGATAATATCGTGAACTGTCGCTGTGGCTACTTTCGGATTTGGAGAGGGAAGAGAAAGGGGTGAAAAAATGAGCGAGCAAGCAAACCTGCTCCATTTGCCTGTTCGGTTGATCGGCGAAAATCGGGAGATGGATCTTGAACTGATTAACCGGCACACACTGGAGCCGGTGACAGCGGAAGAAGTCTTTACCTTTTCGGGTATTTGTTCCAATGATCAGCAAGATGCTTACTTTACCCGGATGGATACGTCCACCACGCTTCGGAATTACGTTGAGGACCTTCAATCTGGGGTCAGTCTTCAGGAAGGCCATGATATCCACAAGAATCCCTATGGGCGAAGTTATCACGGGGAACTCATTTCGGTGGATGAGGGTGGACATGCCGTTCGGGGTTACTGGTACATTATCCGAGACTTAAACATCAATGGGGCCAATACCAAAGATCTGATTCGCGCCATCCAAACAGGTGTGATCCGGGATTTGTCCGTTGGTTTTGGCGGAACAAGCATGTGGTATCGCTGTGGGTCTTGCGGACGTAATCTTTGGGATTGGGAATGTCCCCATATCCCCGGTTTAGAAGATGAAGAAGGGAGAATGAATGTTGCCTGGGTAATGGATGCGCGGCTCTGTGAGGTAAGCACGGTTTACAAAGGAGCCACACCGGGAGCCTATATTGAGAAGGCACGCGAATATGTCTCACAAGGGCAATTGTCCCAACAGAATATTGCTCGCTTAGAACGCCAGTACCATGTCCGGTTGGACGATGGGAAGCGTTCTTTTTTTATGCCTGAAAAAGGGAGTGAACAGAGAGTGAATCTGTTAGACCAACTGCGGCAAGCGATTGAGGAAAACAAGATCGAAAAAAGCCGGGTGTACGACATCCTTTCAGAAGGAGAGCTTTTCCGTCAACCGGACGATATTGCTCTAAGAAATGAGTTGGTCGATTACGCCACCGTCGAGGGAGTGCGCCAATTGAAACAAGAGGCCCAGATGGGGCGCGCCTATCTGGAGGATTCGATCGATCAAGCGGTAAAAGCTCGGATTCGTGCCTTTGGGGATCGCTTTGATGCCGAGAAATACCGCTCTATGCTGCTGAAACTAAATGATCTGGATTCCGTGAAAGAAGAAATCCGTTTGTACGAACAGATGGTAAAACAGCGGTTTACATCCGGTCGTCAGACAGAGCCTGAACTGCTTCATAGTCAACCAACTGCACAACCATCGGATTTTAAGCGTGAAAACATCTTTGAGAAGGAGTGAGGTTTCATGTATGGAACGCGCGTGGGTGGAGTCACACCGCATTCCTATGGTTTGCAAGTGACTGTCCTGGTTCCCAGTGCAACGGCTTCACAGCCGGTGAATGAAGGGGATTTACTCAAGTTGATTACGACCGCTCCTTATAGTGCGGCTCCATGTGCAGATGGAGACCCGATTCAGTTAAAGGCCATCCACGGTGGAGTAACCGACGGCACGACGCCTGTAGGTTGCCATTTATATGGGTTTTCCCGTGTAGACAGATTCAAATTTACGGGGGCTGAACCCACGATCGGTGCATCCGTGGTCGCCGCCGGAAATGGCGTTGTCAAGGTTGCTTCGGATAACAACGGAACGTTCGTTCTCTTTGTGGACTCAAGTAGGCAGATCGTCGAAGTGGCCATGCCCTAAAAAGGAGGATTGATCAATGGGAATCCTAGTGAGGAATCATTGTGGGAAGAATGTCGAGCTGAAAACGGGGGCATCCTTAATTGCTCATTTAAAGGAGCGATATAAGCGAACTGATTCCTATGCCGTGAATCGTTATTTGGAAGCAGAGCAAGTTCAACTGAATGATGTGTTCCGGGCATTTGGAATCGAGGACATCGGAAAGGTCCAAGTTCGCACGGTGCTCCAGAATGACGGCATGAAGCCATTGTTTAATGCAGCGATCGAAGATGGATTGCGAATGGGATTTGAGAAGGAATCCAACTGGCAAGTGCTGGTGGCGGATACGGTGGATGCCACCAAAATGGCACAAGAGTGGTATTTCCTCGAGTATGATGAGGATGAAGTCGCCCTGCGTGAAATCGGTCAAGGGGCTCCGATTCCGGTTGGTACGCTCAAGATTGGAGATCAATCGATCCGGCTGCATAAACGAGGACGTGGCATTGAATGGACCGATGAAGCGAAAGACATGAATATTAAACTGGTATCCCTGTTTCTGATGAAAGTAGGGAAAAAACTGGGGCGCGACTATGAAAATACGGCGATTTACCGGTTGTTGAATGGCTATTTTCCGGATGGTTCCGATTCCCCGCCTGTGATTGGGGTAAAGACGGCTAACAATCTGACCATTGGGGATTTGTTTTATGCGGCCATGTATATGGAGGAAGAGCTGGGCTACAACGTAAAACGGCTCGTGATGAATCGCAAGACGGCTTCTTCGATTGCCGAATTGAAAAACGGCGATGGCAACTACTTATTTATTGATAACTTAAAGAGTGGAGAGTGGCCTTCACCACTGGGAGCACCGATTCATATTAACAATCTTGTTCCAGATAATCGGATTATCCTCGTGGACACTGCCTTTGCCCTGATCCGCTACTCCTATAAAGAGTTCGGTGTCGAATTTGAACGGTCGGCGAAGACCCAGTTGGAGGGTTCCTACGGAACAGAAATATCAGAGTTCGTTCCGTTTGAGAAGAATGCTCGCTTAATTATTACGTTAGACCAACAACGAGCATAAGGGGCATATGGAAATCTTCCGGTGGTTCTAATTCAAAACAAGCTTACTTCTTATATCGTAAAATGAGGATCACGAGAACGAGGATAATAACCAAAGATAACGTGTTGGTAATCAAAAAAGCATATCCAACTCCTCTTACCGCTAAACTCAGTGCATAAACTTCCATCAGGTTAATACCCAACAAAACCATTAAATAGGATTTTATGTTCAAATCCTTAACGGACTTGGTCCTCCAGATTTGAACAATCTGTGGTATCCAGCCTAGTGATAAGATAATTCCACCCAATAACTGCATAAGAGCGAAAATCAATCTATCACTACTCCTTTCATATTGTCCTAAGTTAATTTTACATTAAAAGAATGGAGGGATATGAAATGGCGACCAAAAAAGAAGAGAAAAAGAAAGTGAGGCTCAAAGATCCTTCTACTCAATATGGGGAAGGGTCTTTTTCGTTGCTTGGGAATCAGGAGAAGGAATTACCAGAGAATCCTTCTCCGGAACTGTTGGCCCGCATCCGTTCTGGTTTTATTGTTGAGGTGAACTGACTTTGGCCTATCTTTCCGTCGAGGAAGTAAGAGAAAGGACCAGTTTGAAAGAAGTGGCTGAACTTCCCGAAGAGAAGCTCCAGCTATATCTCGAACGAGCCACCGCATGGATACACCGCGTCGCCCAGAGAAAATTTTATGATGAGACTGATCTGGATCGCTTAATCGATCTTAAAACAGCGAGCGTACTCCTCGTGGAGTACCTGTGGGTGCAGGATCATGACGAAGGAAAAGAGAGGGTTATGAGCCAGGTTAAACAAGAAAGAATCGGCTCCTATGCCTATACATTGAAGGATGATACCGGTAAGGAAACGGGACTGACCGGAATCAAGGAACTGGATTCCATTTTATTGTCCCTAATGCCGAAGACATTCGCGACAGGGATGTTTTTCTCGGTATCTGGACCATCAAGGGTGGGGAAGAAATGCGAATGGAGCTGAATTTTATCCATCGGTGCACGCTGGTAACGAAGGGGCAACAAACGGGGTTTGATCCTTATGGTCGTCCCATTTTTGATGAGAGATTGAAGCCGGATGTCCCTTGCAGGGTGGACCAATTTAATGAAGAGGCGCGATGGGATGATTTTGGCTTCGAGTATGGGGTAAGCTATGTTTTATTTTTAGGGCCAGACCTTGTCTTGGATGAAACGATGAAAGTGAGAGATATCGTGGATCGAGTTGGCCGATTGGTTTTTCCGGGTCTTTTTTTGTTTCAGCAAATCCAGCCTGTCTTTGGACGTAAAGGAATTCATCACTATGAGGTGTTTTTGAAGAAAGAGGGAAATGAGGATGGCGAAAAGTGAGATTTCCTTTCAAGTACAAATCGATGCCAATGCCTACGATTTTTTTAAGAAGGAATCCCCTCAGAAGTTAAAGGAGGCTCGTCAAAAAGCGGTTGAAGCCGCCGGAATGGTTTGGTCTGACGAAGCGAAGCGGATTACTCGTGATGAAGATCACATCGACACGGGGCTTTATATCAACAGCATTGGTTATCGAACTTCTTTTCCACCACGGAATAAAAGTGGATGGAACGTTCGTGAAGCGACCGATGAGGATATCGTTTATGAGTTGGAGGAAGGGGAGGATGTCACCACATTGGCCATTGGCTCCAACGTTTCCTATGCAAGTGAATTGGAAAAAAGGTATCACATCATGGCAAAAGCTTTGGATCAAGGAGAATCAAGAATGAAGCAAGTGGTGGAGTTTCAAGTGAGGAAGGTGCTGGGCAGTTGATCCAGTATGTTGATCCGATTCCGCCAATTGTCACGTTTCTTTCCGTTCGGTTGAATAGGATTTCGGTTTATGGCAACATCGCGAAGAACCCCGTTTTGCCTGCATTGATCGTCAAAAGTGCAGGGGGAGCGGGGTTTTCTCGTATCCAGTTATTAGCCAGGGCCGAGAAAGATTTTGAAGCGATGGAGTTGCTCATTCAAACCATGATGCTGTTGGAGCAGTACGCGAATCAAATCCAAGGCATCCGGGTTACTTGGTGTGGGCGGGAAAGTAATCCGTTTCCCTCTGTAGACCAGGATACCGGAACACCGGAGGCTTGGTGTTACATGAGGCTGGAGCACGTGGAAGGGTGAGGGGAATGGCGAAAGTTGAAAAGGTCAGACGAATCCGTTGTGTGGGTCCGGTTGAACCAACAAGTGGAGTGGTTGTTTTACGAATGGGTACGCTTGATATTGTTCCTGGGCAGGTTTTAACGATAGGGAAAGAATTGTCGGATGATGAGGCAAGACTTCTTCTTTCCATGAAGACATGGATCTTTAAAGAGGTGAGTGAATGATGGCGGATATTTACAAAGTCGACTCTTCCAAAATCGTCGGCGGGCCTGGGCGACTGGTCGTCAAACCGTATGATGGCATTTTTCCGCAAAAGATTAGCGAGGTCATGGATTTATTTCCTCCCTATGATTTGAAACCGGGTTGGCGGGATTTGGGAGCGACCACGGAAGGAATCAAGACTTCACGAAGCTTTGATACCGATGATTTTGAAGTCGACCAGCGTGGCCCCATTGATACGACCATATCCAAATGGGAGCATACGCTGGAGACAAATTTGGCGGAGAACTCTTTGGAAAATCGGCAATTGGCATTGATCGGAGGAATGATTATCGATTCTCCCCCAACACTTGGGACTGCGGTTCCGATATCCAATGCGGTGACCAAAGGAGCAACGATCTTAACCCTCTCTTCGGCAAGCACCGATTTTAAAGAGGGTGGTTGGTTAAAAATCGGTTCGGAAACCCTGCCTCTTTCAAAAGTGGCTGGAACCTCCCTCTATCTAAAGGAACCGATTGGTTCAGATTATCCGGCCAATACCGATGTGAGCCCGGTAACGGAGTTGGGGACAAGACGAATTGGTTATGGAACGGTTTCGGATGTTCCCTTTATGACCTATGCCCTGATTAGCCAAAAGAAAGACGGAACGCTTTACATGTGTGTTATTTGCAAAGCGAAAGTAGCTGGAGATGAAAAAGAGCAGACCTACAGCAAGGAGAAACGGGTTTTGCCGCTAAAGTTACAGGCGTTCCCGGAAGACAACCTGTCCCAAGACGAAAACGTGTATTACGAAATCGAACAAGTCCGGTGAAAGGATGAGACGAATGGAACAAGCTTTAAGATCCCTCGATATTGAAAATGTGATCGGGCAAGTAACGCTGAGTAATGGAACCAAACTGGACGTTCCCAAGTTGTCTTTGCAGAAGATTATCCGGATCGTAAAGTTTCTTGGCGTGGATGGAGTCCGGATTTACGATCAGTTGCGGGAGGTATTGTTGGATGATACGCAATCGGATCTGGAGAAAATCGCCTTGGTATTGGAGCAATTGAAGGAAGAGCAATTCGTCCGTATTCTCTCCATTCTGCTTGATGTGGATGACCAAACAGCCCTTCAATTGGATTTGAATGAGATGCTTGAAGTCCTACTGGTCTATGCGGAGAAGACCAACCTATCCCAAACTTTTACCCAAGTCCAGAAGCTGATGAAGAAAATGTCGGGCAGAGACATTCCCGATCTTCAGACGCTTCTGGGCTTTTTGTTTCCGCCAGTAGAAGAGAACGGCGCACAAGCTGGTCCGAAATCATCGAGCGCTGGATAGAGCAGATCGGCTTTGTGGCCTCCCACTATGGGTACACCGAGGAATATGTGCTGATGCATACACCGGAATGGTTGGCGCGGAAGAGCAGGCAGGCAGCCCAAGAAAAGATTGATGAACACCGCATACGGATTGTAGAGAATTTTAAAGGCTTGGCTCTCTTCATTGATCTTGCCTTTAATCAAGGACGGGAAGCAGATCAAATTTTACCGTCTTTATATGAGGAGGAAAGAAATTTAAGTCAGGCCGATAATCCCTATATTGAAACGATGTGGTGGAAGTATAAAAAGGAATAATAGAATTTGTTGAGGGAGAAGCTTTGCCATATTTCTAATACTAAACAGAAATAAATTATTGTTGAGGTGAAAAACTTTGGCGAAGCTTTTCAAAGCAATTGTATGGATTCTAAGTATCTTTGTATTTTTGATATTAATTTTTGGTGTTTATGCTATACCGTTACTTCCAATATATAAACACCTAGGTGAAAATGTTGTCGCAAATCAAATAGCCGGAATGAACTATATGCTTACTTTCCTTGCGATGGTTGGAGCAGTTGCCGGCATTGGATTCACTGTTTTTGGTTACTATGAATCCAAGAAATTTCCTGAGCTTATTAAACAAGAGATACACAGTCAATTAGATGAAAAAGCAAGAAAAGTGAATGAACTAAATGTGAGAATCAATTTATTGAATGATCAAGTCTTAGAGATGTACAAAACAAAGAAGTTCGATTCATTAATAAACTTATAGAGTTTTATGGGCTATGGCTAACCGGTCATAGCTCTTTTTAGTAGGTGAAAATCATGACCACAGTAGGCAGATCCAACATTGAGATTACCGCAACCGACCGTCAGGCACGGCGAACCATCAGCAGCTTTTTTCGAGATTTGGAAAACACCGGCCAGCGAATCGGACAAGCCATGCAAAGGATGAATCCTTTTGAAACCATCGAACAAGGGGCTAATCAATCGACCCAGTTCCTTGAGAGATATAAGTCCCGTTTTTTAGCGGCGATCGATCAGATGAATGCGAAGGCGACACAGTCCAAAAAAATGATGGATATTTTGCCGGAGACCAGTAGCATTCAGCGGATCGATCGCTTTTTTCTTGGCATTGGAGATCGGCTTGAGCAGATGGCCAAACAGGGAACGGCGGCGAACTTAGCGATCACGATGTTAGGGAGAAACGCCAGTTTAAAAGAGATTCTGGATCGGATCAAGCTCATTAACCAAGGGCTGGCCCGGATGCAAGCATTAGCCACAACGTCCGCCATCGTATTGGGTCTGTTTACCACAGGCATGGTGAAACTCTCCAATACCGTCGATGGCCGTCTTGTACCAGCAGTGCAGGCGTTCAAACGGGTTTGGCTTTCCGCATTGAAGCCATTTGCCCAAATTTGGACCGACTTTGCTCTGAAAGTGATTCAAGCGGGAACGGCCATCGGGCGGTTTATTGAACGGTTGAACCAGATCAACCCGGCTATTACCAAGATGGCGGGAATGTTCCTTTATCTCTTTACGGCAATTACGCTTTTTCTTTCGCCAATGGCGATCGGGATTGGTCGAGCGCTTGGAATGCGGGCGGCATTTACGGTTCTCTTTAATACCTTCAAACCGCTAATCCTAGGTTTCTTACGGGTTGCAGGTATGGCTTCCCTTATTTCCGCTGCATTAGTCATTCTGGGTGGGATTCTCATTCGCCTCTGGCAAAATTCCGAGGTCTTTAGAAACGCCATCATTCAAGGCTGGAACGCAATTAAAAATGCAGTAATGAGTGCAGTTCAACCCCTGATCCCAAGCCTCCAGCGCTTGTGGAGTGCTTTTGTCCAGTTACTGAATGCGTTCACGGGCGGCGGACTTACGGTCGGGGACTTTTGGAAAAGCCTTGGAGACTCGATTGGTCGGGTGATTCATGCCATCGTTCAAGTCGGCGTTCCACTCCTTCAAGGTGCTTTGCAAGTCATCTCAATCGTTTTGGGGGGAATCGTCGACGGACTGACCAAAGGATTTCAGGCATTACAACCTTTTATTGAACAAACGGTTCACTATCTTGAGGGGCTCTTTTCTGGAATACAGGGAAACAAGGCCAATTCAATCATTAAGGAATGGAGAAGGAATTTTGCCTCCTTCTTGGCCTTTTTAAAACCGATTATGGGGCAAATCGTGCAGATTATTGGGCAAGCCTTTCAGCTCATCGGCCAGATTATCAAAGTGGCCGTGATGGTTTGGGGGACCGAGATCAAGATCGCTTGGACGGCGATTGAAGCAATCTTCTCCAACCCGACGGTTATTTCGGTGATTCAGCCGTTCTGGATATATATCAAGACTGTCATTTCTAATGCACTAAGCATCATTTTAAATGTGTTAAAGCTGTTCTCCAATTTGCTTGCTGGAAACTGGGAAGCCGCATGGCAGAATCTGCAAAACATCGTTGAACGTATCGTGACCATCCTTGCTTCCACCATCTCGACCAGTTTTCAGATTCTCTTGACCATCTTTGCTTCAGTATGGAGCGCGATTTCTTCTCTTTTGACTAGACTATGGAACCGGATTCTTAGCACCGCCTCCGCGATTTGGGGAGAAATCGTTTCGTTCTTTGTCGGGGTCTGGAACGGGATCGTTTCATTTGCTACTTCTATTTGGACGAGCTTGGTAACCTTTTTGACCGGGCTGTGGAATGGGTTGATGGGAATCGCCACGGTGGTCTGGAATGCGATTACTTCGGCCATTGTGACCGCATTTACGTGGATGTACAATCACAATTACTATTTCCAGGCGCTGGTCGATACCATTGTGGCTGCTTGGAATATCGCGAAACAGTGGACGATAAACACATGGAATGCCATCACTTCTTTTTTGACAAGTGCATGGAATCAGTTGCGATCCATCGCCTCTTCCACCTGGAATGGCATGAAGTCGGTGATCCTGGCCGTTTGGAATACGGTAAAGCCTTGGCTGGTGAGCGTCTGGAATAGTCTCCGATCGGTTGCCACTTCCGTATGGAATGGCATCAGAAGTGTGATTTCCAGTGTGGTCAGCGGCCTCAGAGCCGTGGTCACTTCGGCTTGGAACAGTATCAAAGCGGCCACCTCCTCCGCTTTCAATTCCGTTAAATCAACGGTGACAAGCATCTGGAACTCGATTAAATCGATGTTGTCCGGACTGGCGAATCAGGCTGCTGCTTGGGGAAGGAATTTGCTTAATAACTTTGTTAGCGGGATCAAAAGCCGGTTCTCCGCCTTGGTTAAGGTCGTGAAAGATGCGGCATCAACAGTAGCCGCTTACCTTGGATTTCACAGTCCCGCCGAAAAAGGCCCCGGAGCCGATGCAGACAAATGGTTTGTGAACTTAATGGAGATGCTGGAAAATTCCATCCGTATCCGGGTTCCTCATTTGCGGGCCGCCGTGCTTGATGCCGCAGAGCAGTTAAATGCCATTACTGTGTTAAATCTCGGGGGAACTCTGCAAAGAGCGGGAATCGTTTCCGCTTCCACCAGTGAATCATCAGTTCAACAAGTCCACAATGAAGTCCATATCTATGCGCAGGAGGCTCCTTTAACCGAAGAGCGCTTAATCCGCTATCTCCGGCGAATGGATTGGCTGCGGTAGGAGGTGAAATCGTGCCGGGTGAAAGGATAACCTGGGTGGATCAAAACGGAGTCGAAACCGTTCTTTCTTATCAACCGGGTGTGGAAAATACCATTCTTCTTTTATATGACCGAGAAGGCTTTGAAATGCCTTCTTTTTCTTTTGCAGAAGAAAAAATCCCGCTTCAATATGGTTCTGTTCTTCAAGATATCCAAGTGGAACCGCGGGAAGTGGATATGGCAGTCATGTTTCGTGGGAACGATTCCGCCGATTTGCAGCGGAACGTTCGTTGGTTTAAGAGGTTGTTTAATCCTTTACGCGGAGACGGAAAGCTGTGCGTACTTACAGCCGATGGTGTAGAAAGGGAATTGGTTTGCCGGTATAAAAGCGGGATGGAGGGACGGGAAAAGACGGGGGAGTCAGGGGACCGATATAAAAAAATGGTGCTGACGTTTCGGGCTTTTGATCCGTTTTTTTATTCCACCCAGGTTTTTACCAATACGTATCAACTCAATACCAATCCCCCAAAATGGTTTCCCCTTTTCCCGTTAAGATTAGGAGGAGAGGCTATTAGCACCGAGATTCAGTTGGATAATCAAGGGGATATTGAAACCTTTCCGGTTTGGACCATCTACGGGCCAGGTCAAAATCCTATGCTTCTCAATCTTACGACCGGCTATTACCTGATGTTTGAGAATCTGTCTTTGGATGTGAATGAATTTGTGACCATCGATACCCAAAAGCGCATCATTGAAAAGAATGACGGAACCAATCTTTATCCGGAACTGAGCATTGGTTCGACCTTATGGAGATTAAATGCCGGGGTCAATATTGTCCATATGGAGATGGACGGCGCTTCTTCGGATTCAAAAATCGTCGTTTGGTATCGGGAGCGATATTTGGGGGTATAGCATGGCGCTTTATGAAATTTGGGTGAGAGATCGGGAACTCAATCTCGTGGGTTCGATCACGACTTTTCGGCAATTGGAATTGACCATGAAATTTAATGATGTAGGGAAATGGACATTGGATTTACCGCTGGACTCACCTGATGTGGGAATGCTGTTAGAGGTTCGGAAACAAGGGGGTGGGATTGGAGGGATTCTTGTCACCAGAGACGGGAATCCCATTTTTTCTGGCCCGATTCGAAATGTGGAAGTCAATAACGACCTTAGTTCAAATAGTGGATATACCTTCTATGGCACGGATGACAATGGTTTGTTAGGGACACGTCTGGCGCTTCCGCCGCCTTATTATGCGATTGCCGGAACCGGATACGGATATGACGTTTTCACAGGTCCTGCCGAAAGTGCCCTCTACCATCTTGTTCAGCGGAACTGTGCGGAACTGGCCTCGGCCTATCGAAGGATTCCGGGGTTATACACAGATATTGACATGAAGCAAGGGAAAACGGTGACCATTCGTTCGCGATTGGACCCCTTGATTGACAAATTGCAAGAAGCGGCATTGGCAGACGGGAACCTTGGCTTTCGGGTGTTGCAGTTCCTGAACAACTTCATGATTTTTCAGGTATATATCCCTCAAGATCGTGCGCAGGATCTTGTTTTTTCACGAAAGCGGGGGAACTTGGGTTCCTATCGGTATTCCGTGGAAGCTCCGGCAGCCAATTATGTGATTGTCGGGGGAGGGGGAGAAGGGGAAGCGCGAACGTTTATGTATAGCGGGGATGAACCGAGCCGGACCTTGTACGGGACGATTGAAATGTTTGTCGATCAACGTAGCAATACAGATAACAATGAACTTCTGCAAGCACTAAACAATGCACTGGTGGAAAACACGGAGAAGACCAGCCTGGAAATTTCCCCTCTCGATGTTCACCCCACCCGTTATTTGGAGAACTATGATCTGGGAGATCGGTGTACCGTTGAAGTGGAAGGGGAAATCATTCAGGATGTGATCCGGGTCATCAATATTACCTTGGGAAAAGACGGTGAAAAAATTGTTCCAACGGTGGGAACGCCGAATGTCGGGACTCAATTTCGACTGTTTGACCAGTACCGGAATCTCGAAGCAAGAGTAGGAAATTTGGAAAGAAGGTGAGTCTATGCCAGCCATCGTGAACTCCTTTCCTTGGGATGATACGCCAAGTTATGAAGCGGATTGGCGCGACATGATGGAAAATATGCGATCCACCGGGATTATTGTTCAGGGACCAATCATGGATGGATCAACCGGGGATTGTGCGGTCTCTCCGGGAACGGGTTTGCAAGTGAAAGTCGCTCCGGGAAAAGCCTGGGTCAAAGGGCACATGTGGAAACACACCGCGGACTATGTTTACTTGCCGATCAATGCAAATACATCGGGATCTTCAAGAACCGATTTGATTGTACTTCGGGCTGACTTTACGAACAATTTCATGACGTATACCGTCATCCAAGGACCGAATGCGGTTCCCATTAACAATTCCACAACCTGGGATCTTCCGCTGGCCGAAGTAACGGTTCAAAACAATGCCAGCAGCATTTCTTTGGCGGATATTAAGGATCGGAGGATGACATCGAACCACGCGGGATTTCGTCCGATTTGTATTTTGCGAAACTCCACCGGTAAAAGTTTGGCGACCGGAACCAATGCCACCCTCTCATGGGATACGGAAGAACTGAATCCAGTTGGAATGCATCTGGTTAGTGACCGGATCACGATTCGGGAAGATGGAGTTTATGAAGTGGGCTGTTCAACCGTATGGGAAACGGTGGCTAATTCGGATAACTTGAGGCGGATTATTCTTTTTCGGAACCGTGGGGGAACGATCGATGCGATCGCGCACGGTTCGAGTCGTGGAGCGGGGGTTGTCGGTGTGGATGTGGGTGTTTCCGCGCGCAGGGTCATTGACCTGCAAAAAGACGATTATCTATACGTAACAGCCTACAATGACAGTGGAGCGACGTTGAACATTAAGGCATCAGGGTTATATTCTCCGGTTTTCTGGTGCATGAAATTGGGGGAATCCAAGGGACTTTAACCGTTTTGCGGATATGTGGCAAAGCGGTTTTTTGTTTACGGAGGTGTAGAGCCAAATGTTGACCACCGACGAATGGGGAGAATTTTTGCTCAAGTTTACTGTTGGTGTACTGGGAGGGATCACCGCCCAACTTTTTGGGGGATGGTCCGATGCTTTAAAAGCTTTACTGATTTTTATGACGATCGATTATGTCACCGGCTTTCTGGCAGCCCGAAAAGAAGGGAGACTTTCGAGTACGACGGGTTTTTTTGGAATCATGAGAAAGGTGATGATCTTTGCGATTATCGCTGTGGCTCATGTGATTGACACATTATTGGGAGATGGACACCTGCTCCGGGACGGGGCGGTGTTTTTTTATTTGGCGAACGAAGCCTTGTCTATTGTGGAGAATTCAGGACGCATGGGTTTGCCGATTCCGTCAGAACTGAAAAAAGGAATTGAAATCTTGCGTGGAGGAAAGGAGAAGAAAAAATGAAGACCATCATCCTTGATCCTGGACATGGAGGGCCGGATTCCGGTGCAACCGGCTTCGGTCTGAAAGAAGCCGATGTGGCGTTACAATTAGCAGAAATGGTTGGAGACTACTTTGGAAAGTATGAGGTCGTGGTTACTTTTACGAGGAACCGGAACACGTCGTCTTCTTATCCTGGGCCGCCAGAGGGACTCTATAAACGGATTAACTATGCCAACAGCAAGAGCGCGGATCTTTTCTTGTCTTTGCATTGCAATTCCGGAGGTGGTTCTGGCTTTGAGTCTTATATTGCTAAAGGAGCTCCCGCCAAAACGCAACGGATTCAAAAGGCAATCAATGAAAGCGTGTTGGGATATCTGAAAGGATATGGGATTGATCCACATGGGAATGCAGCAAAAAATGATACACAAGGAGCTCATTCCCGGATCGCCGTTTTGCGTGACACGAGGATGAGTGCGGTTTTGTTGGAATGCCTGTTTATAGATAATCCAAGGGAAAATAAGCTGTTGCGGGATAAGAGGTTCTTGGATGGGTTGGCTGGAGCCATCGTTAAGGGAGTGGCAGTTGCTTTTGGATTGAAAGAGAAAGTGGACAGGCCGAAACCGATGTATAGGGTGACGGTGGACGGGGAGGTGATTTATGACACGGCTTATGAGGAGAAAATTGTAGGTATAGTATTAGAAGCAACAGGAAAGCAGGCAGAAGTTATTCTCCTTAAAAAGTTATAGATAAGCGTATAGAATAAATAAAAGGGAGGGGTGTGGAAATACCCTCCCCTTCTTTATAAAAATGATGCCATCTGGTTCAAGTGAATAGTACAAATCGATTCCGACAATATATGTAAGAATTAGGTCGGAATTTAAATATGGCTTAGTCATTCGGTGGGTCCCCAGCTAATTTCATTGAATGGTGTGGCATGTTATTCACCCCTTTTGTAATTTTCAGTTTCAATTGTACATCAAGTTCAAGCATCCTTGCCACGATTTTATGAAATTTAGGATCATTTACAGCCCGATAACAAAAGGCTAGTTTTTCTCGAACCTCAGGTAAGGGCTGTTCCGGATGTAATCTTTCTTCATAATCCCAAACTTGTTCATAGTAAGGGATAGCTTCTCGTAATTCATTTCGACGGATGTAATAATCGCCGTACAATTCCAATACTTCCATGTGACGGAATGGATCTTCCGTTTCTCGGCTAATTTTTTCAGCCTTATCAAGCATTTTTTTTGCTCTGTTCCAGTCTTCTTTCAAAGAGTAAAGTTCGCCTAAACGCATATAGGGGGTAGCCAGTAAATGTTCATTACTAACTAACTCTTCTAAGTCAAGAGCATAAAGGTAGTATTCTTCTGCTTCAAATAAATCGCCGCACTCTTTGTAGATCGCGCCAAGCAGAGTATATATTTCTAAGGCTTGTTCTGGACGGTTACAGGTTCGTGTAATTTCTAAAGCTTCATTTGCATAGGAACGAGCTTCTTTAAATTGCCGTTTTTTGAAGAGGAGTAGAATGTGTAAGGCATAGACTTGTAACTTGGTGTCAATATGATCGATTAAACCAATTTCCTCTTGCATTTTCCGAACAATTATTAAGGCATCCTCGTCTTCATCAAGTTTTTCCAAATAGATAACCTCGCTAATCAATAAATTGTATATAATACCAGCTCTATCGCCATCTTGTTGATAAACTTCTTTTCCTAAACGTATATGGTCCAACGCCTTAATAAGGTTTTTGTCTTTAAAAAATGCTATTTTGGCTAAGTACAAATGGCAAACAGCAGCTAAATTGCTCTTATCAAATTCGAAATGTCTGTTTAATTGATTAAGCACATACTCAAATTTTTTTCGAGCAGAATTCCAATTCCTACGATAGATGTGACATTTTCCTAAGATTAATTGTTGAACGACATAAAGAGGGTCATATGGGTCGAATGTAAGTTGAATTAGTTTTTCTTCTGCACGATTAGGACTATGGAGTTCGATTAATCGTTCAACATGGTTTAGATAGCGTAAGTCTTTCGAGTTAAGCGTTTCATCTGTTTCAATGAGTTCTAAGACATACTGCAAAGAGGTATTCAGCAATTTGCAATAGACTTCAATCTTTTCAACGGTGACATGATCTTTTCCGTTTTCGATGTTTGAAAGGGTTGCTACAGATATATTACCCATTGTGGCTAAAACTTGTAATTTGTGACCACCCTTTAGACGAAGTCTTTGTAAAACCGATCCGACCTTACGTAACTGTTCTGGGGTTAAAGATATATCGTCTTGCTCTCGTTTCATAGTTACCTCCCGTTTTTTAATCACTTCTTTAAAAAAGTAGTACGGCAATAAAGGGGATTTCTTATTGTAAGGGTAAATAACCACGTTTTTTTAATTCGTGAGTTAAAATGAACCGAAATTATAAATATTCTAATACATTTGCCTGTGTTTTATAATGTAAGTAATCAATCATCCAGTAAGAAAATCAGAATGTTGGTGTTATTTTAATAATAACACGAATATTGGGAGAATGGATGAGAATCTA
Source organism: Thermoactinomyces sp. CICC 10521 (assembly GCF_016055135.1). Classification (NCBI taxonomy): domain Bacteria; kingdom Bacillati; phylum Bacillota; class Bacilli; order Caryophanales; family Thermoactinomycetaceae; genus Thermoactinomyces; species Thermoactinomyces sp. CICC 10521. Next base: position 66,887 of record NZ_JAECVZ010000012.1, read on the forward strand.
AAAATTTTATAGGGAGGGTGAAGATCATTGCTGAAATTGAGAGTTGAAGGTAAAGTGCATCAGGTGGGACCGTTCATGACTGACCTTAATCATCATTCGAAGATTAATTTCCATCAAAAAGAGACACAAACGGATGAAGATCATGTTTGTATTACTTGCGATATTGATCTACAACCATCTCGTAGAGTAAAAGTTGTTGAGTTTTTGAGAGAGGGAAAAGTTATTATCACAATGCCTCTGCTTGATTTGGTTGTTGCAGAAATCGAGGAAGGGAAAACAATTCTTGCAGGTAAATCATTTGACATTTTTTCTGGATAAAAAAAGAGCCAGAAAAATGGCTCATACAAAGCAGAGTTATTTACCTAATTATATCATGGATGGGAGATGGAGGGAACCAGATCAAAGAGGTTCCTAAATGAAGAGTAGAAAAATCATTTACTGGTGGGATGAATCAGAACGAGAACTTATCGTTGTTTGTCCTTCCAGAAATAAACGAAAAAGGATTAAAAATCCGAGAAGAATCGAACGTTTTTTGCAAGTGCATCGGGTCACATTGGAAGAGTGCAAGGGTGTCAGATGCGATTTTGATCATCTAGGACTGTTCAGGAAATTTTGGTGGTAGGAAAACGGATTGTAACGACGGGTAAGCGGTAAACACATACAAAAGGCTTGGATACTCGGTGTATAGATCCGAGTATCCAGTCCGTTAAAGGGTGTTGAAAGTGTTGCGAATAACGGTAGAGGGACCAGAAGAGAAAGTAAGAGCATTTTTGAAGGATTTCTCCATCCTTCCGCAACATAAAGTATTGGCTACATCCGTCCCTTACGAAGATGATGAATTGGCACAAGGTGAGGTACAGATTCTTTGCCATTTTCGACATATCCCGCTGAGTGAAATCAACGAACCGATTTCCGTTACATTTCAAACCAAGGATGGGAAGTATTTAAACTTTCATTTGTTGAGTGGGCACGTTATTCGGGAAGGAGATACCATTTCAGTAACAGGAAAGGCTGTATCTGGTCTACTGAAGGAGTAAAAATGGATTGGGTTTTGACGATTCTGTGCAGATGCACCAGGAGGTAACGCTCATGATGGTTGGCTTAGGTGTGATTGCGATTTTATGTGCGGTTTGGAAAATGATTTTTTTACTGAGGAAAAGAAAAGACCATCTTATATATGAAATTGCGGATAAAACCTCACTTTTTGATTACTTTTTGCTCTTGGCTACGGTCTTGATGTTTTTAGTTGGAAAGAGTACTGTCATTCAGCTTTATCTCCTTGATGTCCTTCTCATTATTGGAATTGCAAACACAATGATGACTTTTTACTATGCAAAAAGGGTGAAAACATGATTAAGCAAACGGAAGATGAGTGGTTGCACGAAATGAGTCAGCGATTTCCAAACTTAAGAAAAGCGACCTTTGAATGTCCACAGTGCGGCCATGTTCAGTCGATTGAGGATTTTCTCAATCTCAATCTCGATGTAACTAGAGCTTATAAGTATGGGGCGATATGTAAACGAAGAAGGTTGTTCTTTTTCTGTTGATGATGATAATTGTTCACTCGGCAAAATGAGGATTGTTGTTACAAGGAATAATGATAAAATCAAAGTGTTTGATTTTATCTAAAATTTATGTTTGATATTTTTATTATTCTTATGTTTTCTTATGTTTTCGGCAGGATAATGAGAATTGATGTAGAAATGGATATTGACGTAAAAATGGGAATAATTAGCTTCCTGCATCAAGTAGTAAGATGTGCTATTGATCTTAGTTTAAAAGTAGCGGTTTAAGATATAATGTGTTAGTGTATTTATATATTTGACTTGGGAGGCTATTTTATGCTTGACATCAACTTTATCAGGCATAATCCTGACAAAGTGCAACAGGCTGCTGACAACAAAGGAATAGCGATCAGCGTTTCTGAATTGTTGGATTATGATCAAAAGAGGCGTGAGTTTATTCAGGAAATTGACACGTTGCGGGCGGAACGGAATAAAGTCTCAAAAGAAGTGCCTAAATTAAAAGGCGATGAGAAAAAATTAGCCATTCAGCGAGTAAAAGAGGTCAATGTAAAGCTAAGTGAGTTGGAAGCTCAATTTGAAGAAGTAAACAAACGATTCAATGATTTAATGTTACTTGTTCCTTCGGTACCATTAGATGATGTTCCAGTCGGGGAAACGGATGAGGATAATGTGGAGATTCGTAAAGAAGGCATTATCCCAGAGTTTGATTTTCCTATTAAAGATCATGTGACTTTGGGTGAGATGCATGACATGATCGATATCCCTCGAGGGGTAAAAATCGCCGGAAGTCGCATGTATTTTCTTAAGGGAAAAGGAGCAATGCTGCATCGTGCAGTGATTCAGTTGACCCTTGACTTCTTGGCAAAACGTAACTTCACACCAATGGTTGTTCCAGTAATGGTTCATGAAAAAGCTATGTATGGAACTGGGTATTTTCCATTAGGAAAAGAACAAACCTACGTAACGCTAGATGATACACCAATGAACTTTGTCGGTACGGCGGAAGTCCCCTTAGTCTCTTATTACTCAGATGAAGTTTTGGACGTTTCTCAGCTGCCTATTCGAATGGCTGGAGTTTCCGATTGCTTTAGAAGAGAAGTTGGTTCAGCAGGTAAAGATACGCGCGGGCTGTATCGTGTCCATCAATTCACAAAAGTAGAGCAGGTAGTAATTGCTCCGGCAGATCCTGTCATTTCTGAGCAAATTCATTATGAGTTGCTTTCCAATGCTGAAGAGATTCTTAAGTTGTTGGAACTGCCTTACCGAGTGGTTGAAGTTTGCACTGGTGATATGGGACAAGGGCAGGTTAAAAAGCATGATATTGAGACGTGGATGCCGAGTAGGGAGAAATATAGTGAGACTCATTCCTGTTCATCCTTCTTTGATTTTCAGGCCCGGCGTTCTGGAATTAAATATAAAGATGAAACGGGAAGATCGAAATTCTGCTACACATTAAACAATACTGCTATCGCGTCCCCACGAATCCTAATTCCACTTTTAGAAAATCATCAACAAGCAGACGGATCAATCTATATCCCAAAAGCACTACGGCCTTATCTTGATGGAGTCGAAAAATTTGAACTGGAGAATGAATAAATTCGGGGAATTAATCATCCTTACCTTTACAGCAAGTGAACCTTAGGATATTGTTGCGGTTTTGGTGAGGATGATTTTTTATTTCATACTTAGGAAGGATGAGGAAATAGTGGGGAAAATTATTGATTTGACTTTAGAAATGGAAGATGGTCTTCAAACATTTTCTTCACATCCAAGAATGGTGGTACTAAATCATGTTACTCATGAATTTACGGCGCCAAGATACATTGACCCATGTAAAGGTTTTGCATCTAAAATGTTAATATTCTCAGATCACGCCGGTACCCATGTAGATGCACAGAATCACTATGTTGAAGGAGGTGAATGTGCAGCCAAAATACCTATTGAGAAGCTGATTGGTAAAGCAGTTTGTATCGATGTTTCAAACAAGGAAAAGAATGATGTAGTTGATTCAGCCATGTTAGAAAGGGTTTGCCAAGAGAATTATCTCAATATTGAACAAGAATCTATAGTCTTGATCCGGACTTTTCCAGGCTCTTGGGGAGAAGATAACTTCTTTGAATGGCAAGGAATCAATGATGATGCGGCAGCGTGGTTACAAAGTAAAAAAGTGAAAGCTGTTGGGGTTGATCTGCCTATTGCGGATGAAGTGGGGAATATGCAACGGCCTGTGCATATGCGTATGCTCAAAAGCAATATCTATTTAATAGAAAATTTAATAAATCTCCACATTGTTGCAAATCAGACTTTTACCTTTATTGGATTGCCATTGAAAATCAAGGGTGCAACAGGTTCACCGATTCGTGCAGTGGCTGTCTTAAATGACTGAATTAAGGGAACTGGGGAGGAGATTTTAATGTCTGAGAAGAGTTATATCCCGACCAAAGTGTATGCAAGTGCTGAAGACCTCCCTTCGGGGGTTGTAAAGGAATATCCTCAGTTTGAAACGAATGTCCAGCTTATTGACTTAGGGAAAGGAGCATACTGCTTAAATCACGCACTACGACTTGAGCAAATCTTTGGTGGTCAAGTTTTGAAAGAGGCCTATTACAATGTATTAGATGAAAAAGCCCATTTGGTTGAAGAACGTCTTCTACAAGCAATGTTTGATAAAGGATTTCTCGTTCCGCCAGGAGTTTCTCCAGATCGTGAACATCGTCGCTTGATGAAGCAAGAAGATCAAAAAAAGGATATTTCAATATCATTTACATTGCTGAGAATTCTGCTTACGGATATTTGTAATCTCGCGTGTTCATACTGCAAGGTTGTTCAGAACGTTGCATCTCCTCTAACTACACCAACTTCTTCAAACCGATTAGAACAAGTGATCCAATTTTTCTTTAATAACTCTGATCCTAAACGTAACAAGATTATCCATATTACTGGTGGAGAACCGACGTTATTTTGGGACTCAGTAAGGTTGATTATAGATTTGAAAGAAAAATATCAAAGGCCAAACGAGCATATTTGGATTGTAATGGGAACCAATGCAACCAGAATCGATGATGAAAGAGCTCGCTATTTGGCCGAAAAAGATGTTAAGTGTATTGTATCTATGGATGGACCTGCAGAAATTCACGATCAATTGAGAGGGACCAGAGGTGGACAAGGTTCTTGGGAAGCAGTGGATCGTGGAATAAAAAAATTGAAAGAAGTCGGCGTTGAAGTATCGATTTCGATGGTTTTGGGAAAGCACACAATTAATGAAGCCTATTCAATCATCGATTGGTTTTTGGAGGAGTACGAGCCTACTGGTTTGGGGGTTAATTTTATGAAACCTCCGACCCCAGACCAAAAAGACTATGAATATCTCATTGATCCAAATTTATATGCGGATACAATGTATGGAATTCACAAGTCGTTTCGTAACAAGGGACTGTTTTTGGAACTGGTTTATCGTAAATTGCAACCTTTTGTAGAGCAGAGATACAGATTTCATGATTGTGGGGCTGCCGGAGGTACAAATCTAAACGTCGATGCAAAAGGTAATGTTGGACCTTGCAAGTCTTTTTTAGTGATGGATCAGTTAGCCTTGAAAGATTTGGATTCTGATTCATATCGCTCAACAGTTATTTCGCAATGGCGGAAAAGATCTCCTATTTATTACTCCTATTGTAATGATTGTTCGGCTCGGGGAATGTGCGGAAATGGTTGCGCATATGATGCACAAATTCATTCAGGTGATGATATGGCAATTGATATACGAAGCTGTGAGTATACGAAAAGATTCCATGAGTTATTTATTGAAGATTTGTTCAATATTGTTAAACCTCGTGATTTTGATTTATCTTCATGGTGGCATGTTCCATCAAAAAAGGAAAGGGAAGCGGTTCTTGGTAATGTAAAGGCCAGACCCCGAACGTTAAGCTATTCAATTGGTCATCAAACCATGGACTGATGCTTTTACCAGGTGCCGTCTTTTTGATGGCACCGAATTCCACTTTTTTATAGAGGAGGAAAATATGGAATCATCATTATCTCTCAAACTTCAAAAGATTGCGACCCAAGCGTTTTACGATTATGTACTGCCAATGATTAGACGGGATTTTCCACAAATAGAAAAACGTTTTTTAGTTAATATTACTTCATCTGTTGCCTATGGAGTGGCGGATCAATATTCAGATTTAGATATGTTTATAATTTTTGAACATCATCGGGATTATGAGAAATTTGCTGAACCATTAGAACAAGCCATCAATCAAATAAAATTTCCACAGGAATTTTATAGTGTATGTGACAAGGGAATAAGATTTGAGCTAGAAAGTTTGAGAAGATCTGATATAAGTAAGATTTTTCATTGCAGTGATAATGATGTTGCTTGGATGTACCAAACGGATTGGCTTATACATTGGTTTTTAAATGCAATTACGATATACGATCCAGCTAAATTGGCCGAGAGATTTAAACAGAGATGTTTTTTCTATCCAAAACATATATTAGAGAGCAAAATATATTTTTCTATTCTCTCGATGTGGACTGATTATTACTTGTTAAAAAAGAAAAACCATGTTTTTTCCTACTACTCGTTAAGGCTTTTGTTTAGGATTTTATCTCGTACATTGGATATTTACTATTGGCGTAACGGTTCATATACTCCACATCCCAAGTGGAAATACCGATTAGCTACATTGTTAAAAAAACAATATCGCCATAATCCAATCTTGTGGTATATCGATCAAGTCTTGGAGGCAATTTTGAAGCGAGACTTTGTTAATTGTCTTAATAAAATCGAATGGTTAATTGAATATTTAGAAAATGAGATTGATTCCCGATCGAATAATCAGGGCATATCTGTTTTGGAGAAGGGATTAGTCAAAATAGAATCAGATCAACGAGTTATCTATTTGATTGAAGATACAGTGATTAATAAAAAACGATTTAAAGAACTTAAATCGTTAATCTTCGCAGGAAAAAGATTACTTTATCCAACTGAGATTGGGTACTTTCATTTTAAACGTCCAGGTTACAACTATGATATTGCAATGCGTATATCTGATCGTTTTAGATATTTGATGAATAAACAAAACCATCAAATTCCCCATTATATGATTGATGAAAATAACAATATTCAAAGAAAGAGATTTCGTTATTACAACTTTATTGTGTGGAGAAAGATTAGGGTTGTGGAAAAGGCATTAAAAAGAAACGATAAATTTCTTTATATTTGGTACAGCATTCAAGTGATTGATTATCTACTTGAAATAGCATTTCGTCTGGTAAATGATTTTATGCCAATGGAAGAAATAAGTGGCGAGAGTATTTTGCATCTTTATTCAAGAACGAATAGTTATTTGTGGGATATTGTGAGTGAAAATGAGTTTGCAAATATAGTTCTGAATGAACCTGGGAAATTTATTCAATTGTGTTGGGAAACATTTCGTCATTTTCAATCAATATTTTTACAAAAGGGATTTATCACTCAAAAAGAAGCTGAATGGCCGTTAGATACTCAATTTGAAATTGAATATTGGAAATATGAGAACCTATTCCTTTAGTGGAGGGATCAATATGATTTATTCTGCCCTTCTTGGAAATCCTGTTGATCACAGTGTTTCACCTCTTTTGTTTAAAGAATTCGCAGACTTATGTGGAATCGAAAATTATGACCACCTTAAGCTCTGTGTATTGTATGAGAGAGAGTTACCAGCGTATTTACGTACATTGCAGTTAATTGGTTGTGTTGGAGCAAATGTAACCCTTCCTTACAAGTTATCAGTGATTCCATATTTAAACGAAGTGGATGAAAGGACGAAAGCGATTGGAGCAGTCAATACTATTATTTTTGAAAATGATCTTTTATTGGGGACAAATACAGATGGAGTGGGGGCTTTTCGTGCAATAACTGAACAATTGAGAGGAGTAACTTCAAACGATAAGATTGTAGTCCTTGGCTCCGGTGGGGCGGCTAGGGCGATTATTTATGAACTCTATAAAGTGACGGATCAAATTACTATATTAGCTAGGGATAAGGAAGAGGCAGAAAAAATTTCTATAGATTTTTCCTGTTCGGAACGTGCTCCTATCATGATCCAATCGTTGGATGAAGAAAACCTTTATCCAGTATTGAAGGATGCTGACTTCCTGGTTCAAGCAACACCTGTGGGGATGTATCCAAAGATAACTGAATCATTGGTATCTGAGGATTTGTTTAATCGATTGAGTTTAGAACGGGATGTAAAAACGTTTCATGTTTTTGACGCAGTATTCAATCCTTATAAAACCTTGTTATTACAATATGCCGAGAAATTTGGATTTCCTACTTGTTCAGGTATTTGGATGATGATTTATCAAGCTGTGGATGCATTTAATCTGTGGACTGGTTTTGATGTTTCACATGCAGATTTCGCGGTCATCGAAAGTAAGTTGAATCAAGCAATAAATAACCAATACAAAATATTAGAATAATATATTTTTATTGGAGAGGATTTTTTATGATGGATAATTTGTCATTCATCACTGATGAATATAGCGATTCAATTGATGAAGCTATTACTTTTGCCGTTGAAGCAGGCATCAATTTAATTGAATTAAGAACAGCAAACAAGAGGAATTTACTTGATTTTCCAATGGATGAACTGAAGGACATAGCGAAAAAAATTAAAAATCATAATCTGTGTGTATCATGTTTGGCATCTCCACTATTAAAATGGCATCCTGATCATATAGAGGGATTAAAAATAGAGAATGCTAGATTTCATTCATTTAAATACAACAAAGCTCCTAAGTTGGATGTCTATCAGAAGGCATTTGAAATTGCCGATCTATTTCAAACTCAATTTATAAGGATATTTTCATATTTAATGTATCCAGGATTTCAAGTTGATGATTTAATGTCAGACGTCGAATTGCTTATTCATTTAGCTTGTCAGTACGATAAAACGCTTTTAATTGAAAATGAACCTGTGTGTAATATTGATAAGCTTGGAAAGCTCTATGAATTTGTTACGCTGATAAACAGCCCACGAGTATGTGCATTGGTTGATGTAGGAAATCTTTACGAAATGGGACATCATGTAGACTATGATGATCTGAAAAGGCTGGCACCATTTATTCGATACTTACACATAAAAGATTATAGTATTGACTTAGGTCAATATGTCACGGTGGGGGACGGAGATGTTGATGTTAAAGAATATTTTCAGGAGTTATCCCGATTTGTGAATTTGAGACAACTACCAATATCATTGGAAACACATGTGAGGGAAGAAAAGAAAGTGGCGACGGAAAGATCAATTAAATATGTGAAAGATGTATTTGATACACTGAATATCAGTTGATTTTATCAGAAAAGAGGGATTCAGTGAGATTAGGAATCATTGGATGTGGCTATGTAGGGGTGGTTACAGCTGTCTGTTTTGCTGAAATAGGTCATAAAATTATTTGCCTTGATTGTAATGAACAAAAAATAAATGATCTGAAAAAGGGGAAACTACCATTTTACGAACCTGGTTTGGACGAGCTATTAGAAGAAAATCTTGAGAAAGGTCAGATTAAGTTTACGAACAGTTTAGATGAATGTGTTAGTTATGGAGACATCATTTTCATCACCGTTGGTACTCCTTCACTTCCTGATGGTAGTTTGGATGTCGCACAGATAGAGTTATTAGCTAAACAGATAGGACATTTAATTAATGGAGAGAAGACAATTGTAATAAAAAGTACTGTTCCAGTTGGTACTAATCGTCATGTACAAGAAGTGATTAGCTCAAGTAATTCAACCCCTTATAGATGTTCAGTTGTCTCCTGCCCTGAATTTTTGCGGGAGGGATCGGCCATTTCTGATACGTTTAATATGGAACGAGTTGTAATAGGCACAAATGAACCTTATGTGGCTGAGTTGATTGAACAACTTTACTCTCCTTTCAGTAAAAACTTTGTAAAGACGAATTGGGAAACGGCTGAGCTAATTAAACTGGCTTCGAATGCGTTTTTGGCTACTAAAATTTCATTTATTAATGAGATAGCCAACATCTCTGAAAAATGTGGTGCGGATGTGACAAAAGTAGCTTTAGGAATTGGGCTTGATTCTCGTATTGGAATGAGTTACTTACAAGCGGGAATTGGTTATGGAGGATCATGCTTACCGAAGGATACAGTTGCAACTGTTAAGTTAGCCCAAACTCTAGGATATGATTTTGAAATACTTAAATCAGCAGTAAATGTAAATGAAAAACAAATGCTTAAGCCTGTCAAATTGCTTTTGGAGGTATTAGAAGAACCAAGCTTATCAGGGAAATTAATCTCTGTTTTAGGTTTAACATTTAAACCAAACACTAGTGATATCAGAAATTCTCCGTCACTACGTATAATCAAAGAAATTTTGGAATTAGGCGGTACTGTGAATGCTTATGACCCTGTTGCGATTTCAGAGGTAAAAAGGATTTTTCCATCACTTAATTACTATGTGGATATTGAGGAAGCAATCAAGGGATCCGATGCAGTCCTAATCTTAACGGCATGGGATCATATTAAGAAATTTGATTTCAGCAAGATTTTTGCACTAATGAATGAACCATTAATAATTGATGGTCGGAATGTTTTAGATTCAAAGGAAATGGAAAAATACAAAATCGCTTACTATTCAATCGGTAGATCTGCACTATCTACAAGATGTGAAAAAGCTAAGCTCAGATGGACAAATTAAAAAGAAAAACTACCTTAGAGAATAAAAATAATACTAATTTGAAATGCAGAAGAAACTGCTAAAATCATTAACAAAAAATTTTTAATTATATAGTGATTGGCTATGAATAAAAAAGAAAACCGATGTCCATATTGCTGTCAGTATCTAAAGTGAAAGACTGCCGGCAGTTTTATTTTTAACGAACTACTTCACATCATTATCATGAATGTGGATGGACCTTCTGCCAGAGTCCATCCCTTTTAACGTTAGCTTTGCAGTTCGGCTAAACGTGCTTTCACTTTCTCGCGTTTCTCCAGATAATCTTTTTCTTTTCTTCGTTCTTCTTCGACAACATGGGTAGGTGCTTTGCTGATAAACCCTTGATTTGATAGTTTCTTATGCACCCGCTCAACTTCTGCATTCAGTGTTTTGAGCTCTTTTTTCAAGCGTTCGATTTCTTGATCGATATCGATTAACCCTGCGAGTGGCAGTAAGATTTCAGTTCCTGTTACCACAGAACTCATGGTTTTTTCCGAAATAGAGAGATCAGAGTTGATGCTGAGTTTTTCTGGATTGCATTGCTGGCGAATCCACTTCTCGCCAAGGCGCAGGTATTGTAATGTTTTTTCATTATCTGGCCGAATGTAGATATCGACTTTTTTGCTTACTGGTACATTCACTTCCGCACGGATATTGCGAACGCTACGAATGACTTCCATGTAAAGCTTCATTTGTTCGACTGCTTCAGGGAATTGGAGACGATTGTCGGGCTCCGGCCACTTGCTAACCATGATGCTTATTCCTTTGTGGGGGAGATTTTGCCAGATTTCTTCTGTCACAAATGGCATGAATGGATGGAGTAAGCGAAGAATTTGGTCAAGAACGTAACAGAGAACGGAACGTGTGGTTTTCTTCGCTTCTTCATCCTCCCCGTACAGGGATAATTTCGCAAATTCAATGTACCAGTCACAGAATTCATCCCATACAAATTCATACAAAGCCCGGCCAACTTCGTTGAAGTGATACTCTTCCAATTGATGGGTGACATAGTTAATGGTTTCCTGCAAGCGGGTTAGAATCCATTGGTCCGCTGTATTCAATGAACCAGAGAGAGCGATATCGTCGATCCCGAAGTCATCAATGTTCATGAGTACAAAGCGGGAAGCGTTCCAAATTTTATTAATGAAATTTCGTGCCGATTCCAGACGTTCCCATCGGAAGCGCAGGTCTTGACCTGGTGTTGTACCAGTTGAAATCATAAACCGCATGGCATCCGCGCCATACTGGTCAATGACTTCCAAGGGATCAACCCCATTTCCAAGGGACTTGGACATTTTGACCCCTTCCGAGTCACGAACTAACCCGTGGATGATAACATCTTGAAATGGCTTTGTACCCGTAAACTCGATGGCGGTGAAGATCATACGCGCTACCCAAGGATAGATGATGTCATGCCCTGTAATCAAGACGTTGTTGGGATAGTACCGTTTTAAATCGGGGGTTTGCTCGGGCCAACCCATTGTGGAAAACGGCCATAAACCAGAGCTAAACCATGTATCCAATACGTCTTCATCCTGCATGATGTTCGTGCTTCCGCATTTGGAACAGGAAGCTGGATCTTCCATGGATACAGTGATTTCTCCACAATCTGCACAATGCCAGGCTGGAATACGATGACCCCACCACAACTGACGTGAGATGCACCAATCACGGATATTTTCAATCCAATCGACATAGAGCTTTTCAAATCGATCGGGGACAAACCTTACCTTATCCTCACTCTTTTGGAGTTCAATGGCTTTTTCAGCCAGAGGTTTCATTTTAACAAACCATTGAGTGGACAAATAAGGTTCTACCACTGCACCACTCCGTTCGCTGTGACCGACTGAATGAACATGCTCCTCAATGTTTACCATGATACCAGCTTCCTGGAGATCCTTGACGATTTGCTTCCGTGCTTCAAAACGATCAAGTCCCTGATATTTGCCGGCATTCTCATTCATTTTTCCGGTTTCGTCCATGACAATAATTTGCGGTAAATCATGGCGAAGACCGATTTCAAAATCGTTGGGATCGTGGGCGGGTGTGATTTTTACCGCACCTGTTCCAAATTCTTTGTCCACATATTCATCGGCAATGATGGGGATTTCTCGTTCCACAATTGGCAGAATCACCGTTTTACCGATCATTCCTTGGTAACGTTCATCCTCCGGATGGACAGCGACTGCGGTATCCCCCAGCATTGTTTCTGGACGAGTGGTGGCGACTTGAATATACCCAGAACCGTCCTTTAACGGATACCGCATATGATAAAGCGCACCTTTGACTTCTTTATAAATGACTTCGATGTCCGAGATGGCCGTTCGTGCAACCGGGTCCCAGTTAATAATGTATTTGCCGCGATAAATCAATCCTTTGTTGTACAGATCGACAAATACCTTCCGAACGGCTTTAGACAAGCCTTCATCCATGGTAAAGCGTTCCCGTGAGTAATCAATGGAGAAGCCCATTTTCTTCCATTGTTCATGGATGATGGATGCAAAGTGCTCTTTCCATTCCCATGCTTTCTCTAAAAACTTTTCCCGGCCAAGGTCATGACGGTTGACTCCTTCTTCTCGAAGTTTCTCCTCCAACTTCGCTTGGGTCGCGATCCCAGCGTGATCCATACCCGGAAGCCATAAGGTGTCATATCCCTGCATCCGTTTCATTCGAATAAGGACATCTTGCAACGTAAAATCTAATGCATGACCCATATGCAACATCCCAGTTACATTTGGTGGGGGCATCACAATACTGTAAGGCTCGCTATTTTGATCTTCCGAAGGTCTGAACAAATCATGGTCCATCCAAAATTGATATCTCTTGCTTTCCACTGCTTTTGGATCATACTTTGTGGACATTTGAATTTCTTTTGGCATCTGTTTCATCCTCCTTCCAATACGAAAAAGCCCTTCATCTCAAAGGACGAAGGGCTCGCGGTACCACCTTTGTTAGTGAAGAAACCATGGATTTCTCCACTCACTCATTTCCATTAACGCTGGAATACGTTTCCCACTACTGACCAAGGCGCAGGCGTTGGCAGGAACAACTCAGGAGCTACCTTCAACAGATTCCACCCGAAGAATCTCACAGCTGCCAATCTCTACAATTTGGCAGATTCTTCTCTCTGAGGGTTTTCCCTGTTTACTCTTCTCCGTCATAGTTGTTTTGGCTAACTATGCAACTAATTAACCGTTCACTCACATTTTGACCAATATCAGTTGGATTAATACCATTCTACAAGTCAGGCTGAATCTGTGTCAATATTTGTACTATCCATTTGATCACAGTGAAGGATAAAAATGGAGGGGAATTTCTAGAACAAAGCTAAATCCATATTATCAACTTTGGAGTGATTACTCATTAGCATATGATAAGAACCAACTTAGTGCTACTGAAAACTTCAATTTAAAACAGATGGATTTTCTATTGAACATTGAGCGCAATAGGATGACTGAAGGAGTCCTCATTTGAAGTGCGATTACCATGATTAGGAGAAGGGATTTATGAAATTTGTTTTAATATTTGGGCCTCAGGCAGTTGGTAAAATGACCGTTGGGCAAGAACTGGAAAAAATAACAGAGTTGAAGCTTTTTCATAATCACATGACACTTGAGTTACTTTATCTTTTTTTCGGATTTGGTCCTGAAACATGGAGATTATCAAATCTATTTCGCCAAGAAATATTTGAGGCAGTGTCCAAAAGCGATTTATACGGAATGATTTTCACTTATGTATGGGCATTTGATCAGCAACGCGACTGGGATTATGTTGATCATATTTGTTCAATTTTCGAATCAAAGGGCGGAGCTGTTTACTTTGTAGAACTTGAAGCGGATTTCGAAGCAAGACTTGATCGTAACAAAAGCCCCCATAGACTTGAACATAAGCCTTCAAAAAGAAACATCGAGCAGTCTGAACAAAATTTAAAACACACAGTAGAAAAGCACCGATTAAACTCCCTGGAGGGGGAAATCAGAAAGGAAAACTACATTAGAATAAATAATACAAATTTAGCTGCTGGAGAAGTTGCTAAAATCATTAAAGACAAGTTTCGATTATAGAAGGATTTTCCCGGAAACCGGTGTGATATTGCTTGAGCAAGATCTAAGGAGAAAGTCGCCAGCAGTTGTTTATCGTCAAATAACGAACCAGGAGGGGGACAAGTGTAGTGACCAATTATTCCAAGGAACCTTCCTCGTTATTTTCTGGAGTTGTTAATGAATACGTGAAGTATCGACCACGGTATCCAAAAGATTTTATTGATCAGGTATTGAATTGGTTTCAAGCCGATGGGCAAGGGAGATTGTTGGATGCTGGTTGTGGTCCGGGCACGGTTACCCTTGATATGAGTATCGCTTTAAAGAGGTCATTGGCATCGATCGAATGCAGAGATGATTGAAACAGCGAAGCATCAACGGGGATTGAGAAAATGTGATCACGTTCATTTTTACCACAGAGAGCGGAGGAGATCGATTTAACGCTTGGCACATTTCAAGTTGTTACCTGTGTTTCTTCTTTTCATTGGATGGAGAGGAGACAGGTCATGAGAAAAATGTTTCCTCTGATTCAATCGGGAGGGGGCATCGCGATTTGGGGGATGGGAAGCTTCTGGGCCCAAAGAGAAAAATGGCAGGCTGCTCTCATTGAACTCATAAAAAAGTACCTTGGTTCCAAACGCCATGGAGAAACAATGATCAAACAACATCCTTCCCATCAGGAAATGGTACAGGAAGCGGGGCTTAAGATTGGAAACCCGTCCATTCCCAATCGTTCTATATTGGGACATTGAACAAATCATGGGGTATCTGTACTCAACATCATTTGCAGCCAAGTCCTTATTTAAGGACAAATTCGAAGCATTTGATCAAGAGGCACGACAGCTTTTACAAGACATCAATCCAAATGGCTCCTTTGAAGATCATGTGACCATCCATGTGATTGTTGGATGGAAATAAACCATTGGGGAGTTCATTTTCCGTATTCAAAAATGAATGAAACCAGGGGGAATCTGCTTGAATCAAATCCTTATTCTTATAGGCGGTGGCCGGCACAACACTTCAGAACTAGATTCTGTCAACGCTGCGATTGCTCCGATCCTCCGAGGTAAAGAGAGAATGCTGATCATCCCGTTTGCTGCTGAACCACAAAAAGTTGAGAAGTGGTTTGATCAAGTAAAGAACCACTATTCACTTTTAGGTGTAAAAGAGTTTGAACTCATGAACGAAGACAACACTCAGAATATGAAACAGAAGATCGATTCAGCCGACATTCTCTTTTTGACGGGAGGCCGGCCTGACCGTCTTTTGGATCAAATCGATCGTTTGAAGCTGCTTCCGGCTTTTCAAGCGTTTAACGGGATCATCATTGGGTATAGCGCGGGAGCCCTGGCCTTATGTGAGCAGTGCCTCATCACGAAAGATGACGATTATCCCGAAACATTTTTGAGACGGGGGCTCGGTCTGTTTCCGGAAATGATTGAAGTTCATTACAGGCCCCGGATCGATTCTGAACTGATTCCCCTTGCAAAAGTCCAACCGATTTATGCAATTCCGGACGGGTCTGCTCTGATTGTGAAAGGAACCGCGATCCAAGTAGTGAGTAACGTGGTCCTTTTTGATTTGAGAAAAAGGAGAAAGGTGATCGATACCGATGGTGTCATTCCACACCAAGCGATTGATGTTGCGTCCTTTTAGTATGGACGATGCCGAACGGGTTCAAAAATTGGCAGGCGAGTGGGAAGTAGCCAATACGACCGCCACGATTCCTCATCCCTACTCCTTGGAAATGGCGGTGGAATGGATTCATTCACATAAACAAGGTTTTAAAGAGGGGAATTTGTATACTCTGGCCATTTGCTTAAAGGAATCAAAGTTGCTCATTGGTGCGGTGGCTTTACAGGTTACGAAAGAAGCACATCGTGGAGAAGTGGGTTATTGGATCGGGAAAGATTTTTGGGGGCAAGGCTATGCATCAGAAGCGGCGGCAGAAATGATCCGCTTTGGCTTTGAAGAACTCGCTCTCAATAAAATAGAGGGCTGCGCGTTAACCCGAAATCCTGCTTCGATGAGAGTATTAGAAAAACTGGGAATGAAAAGAGAAGGAATATTGCGTCAACATGCCTGTCGATGGGCAAGATTTGATGATCTTGCCTGCTTCGGCATTCTGCGAAGGGAGTGGCAAAGTCAAAGATAAGGGTGCGATTGGATGAATGCACCTGATCGTCACGGAATCATACATAAACAAGGAACCAAACTAGAACCAAATCCTCAGCTTTCTAGAATATCAAGGGGTCGGTAAGAGGAGAATGCAAGCTATCGTGGCCACTCGAGAACTGGTTTCAAAATGTCCATCGCTCTTTGGAGACTTTATCTCCAAAAATCTTTGAGTATCCCATATTAATCGTGTCTATAGCGCTGCATTCTAGTTGCAGCGCTATAGTTTTATAATTTAAGGATGGTTTACTCTCATTCAGTCCTTCTGACAGATAACCAAACACCATTGACTAATAGATTAAAGAAGGATATATTTAATTCTATCTGATCAAATGTCAAATTTCATATTTGACAAAAGGTATGGTGATGATGCGGCTTGGTGATATTGCACAATTCAAGACGGGGCTGGTTCTTACTCGAAAAAAAGCTGAGTTTGAATTTCATATCAAGGCTACATACCCAACCATTACATTGAAAAACATAGATAGCGACGGCTTTTTTAATGACGAACCGTTTGAGCTCTTTCATAGTCACGAAAAATTGGATCAGCAGTATTTTACTGAACCAGATGATGTATTGTTTCGGCTCAACTATCCCAATACAGCAGTGTTTATTGGCGAAGAACACGCGGGTTTATTAGTTCCTTCAATGTTTGCAGTCATAAGAATTTCGGATCAGAGCGTTTTACCGGAATTTTTAGCATGGTACCTCAATTCGGAAGAAGTGAAAAACCATTTACTCCGCTTTCAATCGGGCACTATGATGCCTGTTACCAATAAACGCACGCTTGAGCAGATTGTCATTCCCGAATTGCCACTGGGTAAACAGAAAGCGATTGTCGAGCTTGCCAAGCTGATCTGGAAAGAAAAGCAGCTTTACCAGCGGCTCATCAGGGAGAGGGAACAATTTATGGCGGCTATGACTCGACAAATGATGCGTGACATTCAGAGGAGGAAAGAGAGATGAATGAAAAAACCACTCAGCAGAAAATCAACCAGGTTCTCTGGGATGCGTGTGACACCTTTCGCGGCAAGGTAGATTCGGGTGTTTACAAGGACTACATCTTGGTGATGTTGTTCGTCAAGTATCTAAGTGACGCTTATAAAGAGAAAGTCGAGGAGCTTGAGGAAAAGTACGACAATGACCAAGAACGGATTAAACGTGCTCTCAGCCGGGAGCCGTTCGTCCTGGAGAAAATTTGCACGTTTGATTACTTATATAAAAATAGGAATGACCTCAAGATCGGGTCTATTATCAACAAAGCATTGGAAAAGCTTGAAGAGATCAATGCCGGTAAGTTAAAAGAAGTGTTTCGTAACATTGATTTCAATTCCGAGTTTGCTCTAGGAAAAACGAAAGAACGGAACGCCATGTTGAAGCACTTACTAGAAGATTTCGAATCACTTGATCTTCGCCCATCCCGATTGGAAGACGAAGACATCATCGGTAATGCCTATCAGTATATGATTGAGAAATTTGCAAGCGACGCGGGTAAGAAAGGTGGCGAGTTCTTCACGCCGGCAATGGTCTCAGAACTGTTGGCCAGGTTGGTTAAGCCACAGGAAAATGACCGGATTTATGATCCGACCTGCGGTTCCGGATCGTTGCTCATTAGGGTGGTCAACCAGGTACCCAGCCGGAAGGTGGCGATCTATGGGCAGGAGCGCAACGGACAAACCTACGCACTGTGTCGGATGAACATGTTTCTGCATAAGATCGATGATGCCCGGATTGAGTGGGGGGACACACTTTCCAACCCAGCTCACACGGAAGACGACAAACTCATGAAATTCCAAGTGATCGTCGCTAATCCTCCATTTTCATTAGATAAATGGGCGATGGGTTTTGCTGGTCATGGCCAGGCAAGTGACAAGAAATTCAAGATGGAAAGTCATCTGGACCCGTACAAACGCTTCGAATGGGGTGTTCCTCCGTCTTCTAAGGGTGATTATGCCTTTGTGTTGCATATGCTTCATTCATTAGCCGAAAATGGTCGAATGGCAGTGGTCCTCCCACACGGCGTATTATTCCGTGGAGCCAGTGAAGCAAAGATCCGGAAAGAGATTATCAAACACAATTTGCTTGACGCGGTGATCGGCCTGCCTGAAGGGTTATTTTATGGTACAGGCATTCCAGCTTGCGTCCTGGTCTTCAAAAAGAACCGAACGCGCACTGATGTGCTGTTCATCGACGCCTCTGGAAAAGAACATTACGAAAAAGGTAAAAATCAGAATCGCTTGCGGGAGCAGGATATCCAAAAAATTGTGGAGACGTACGAAAAGTACCAGACCGTCGATAAGTACGCCTACGTCGCTACTCGCGAGGAGATCGAGGAGAACAACTATAATCTCAATATTCCGCGCTACGTGGACACATTTGAAGAAAAAGAGCTAGTCGATCTGGATGCTGTGAAAAAAAACATCGCCCAGATCCAGCAGGAGCTTCGGGAAGTAGAAGTACAGATGGCGAGATACTTAGAACAGCTGGGACTGTAGGATAGATACACCGGTGGTGCAGTACGGAAAGCAGACTTTTATTTCGGTGTTATGCTCCTTCCTGATCAGTGAAGGTTAGGCCGGCAATTATTGAGCTAGGGGACTTGGGGCTTATTCAATCACGATGGATTTTGGGAATATCAAATTTACATTAAGTACCTGTTCAAAGGAAATGGAAGCCAAAGGACCCACCAACTGTGGCTTTCCAGTTCATGCTGGACAAAATCGAGAAGATCGTAAACATTATTATGGAAAGAAAAGAAGAAATCGATCGGGCTGTTATGCGGACAAGAAGAACTGCGAAAGAGCGAAGTAGTTCTGTTGTAATATGAACTGGTGGTAGACTGCCAGGGGCTTAACAACAAACGGGATCTGAGGTATTTCCGTCAAACAATTCAGGGTGGTCGTCGATTCAGAGTATATGGGAAACTGGAAGAGAGAACAGGAAAAACGCCTTGATATCCCGAGGTATTTGAGAGCTTGTTTTCAGGAGGAGACGCAATGAGATCGGAAATTAAGGAACGGATCAAGCAAATTCGACTGGGAGAAGTTCCTGTTGGGTACAAGCGCACGAAGCTGGGGGTGATTCCAGAGGAATGGAGTGTCTTAAAAATTAAAGATATCAGTGTTGATATCGTTGCAGGTGCTACTCCGAAAACCGATGTATTGGAATACTGGAATGGAAATATTCCGTGGATGAGCTCAGGGGAAATAAATAAAAGATTTATTCATAGCACTGAGAAATTTATCACGCAAAAAGGATATGAAAACACTAGCACAAAATTGCTTCCGAAAAATTCAGTTTTGGTTGCTCTTGCTGGCCAAGGTAAAACGAGAGGGAAGGTTGCCATAAATAAGATTGAGTTGTGTACCAATCAATCACTGGCAGCTATCATTCCAAACAAACTAGTCAATTATGAGTTCTTGTTTCATTATCTAGACAACAAATATTTAGAGTTACGGAGGTTATCTGCCGGAGATGGTGGTAGGGGAGGTTTGAATCTATCCATAATAAGTAATATAAATATTTCTTTACCTGATTTAAATGAACAACAAGAAATTGCACAAGTATTGACTGTTTGGGATAGATTTATCGATCTTAAGGAAAGGTTAATCGGGCAGAAAAAGCTACGAAAAAAAGGCTTGATGCAGCTTTTGCTGACGGGGAAAATGAGACTCCCTGGA
Organism: Thermoactinomyces sp. CICC 10521; assembly: GCF_016055135.1. Classification (NCBI taxonomy): domain Bacteria; kingdom Bacillati; phylum Bacillota; class Bacilli; order Caryophanales; family Thermoactinomycetaceae; genus Thermoactinomyces; species Thermoactinomyces sp. CICC 10521. Next base: position 87,027 of record NZ_JAECVZ010000012.1, read on the forward strand.
TACACATCTGACTGGGAACAAGTGAGGCTGGGAGATTTATTAAAAGAACGAAAAGAGATTGGTTACAGTCACCTTGAGTTACTTGCAATCACTTCTGGTAAAGGTGTGGTCAGACGGAGCGAAGTTGATATTAAAGATACGTCAAGTGAGGACAAAAGCAAGTATAAGAGGATTTTGCCAGGAGATATTGGATACAACACGATGAGGATGTGGCAAGGAGTATCTGGGGTCTCCAAATATGAGGGGATTGTTAGTCCGGCCTATACCATCCTTAAACCAACCGATAAAGTTGATGCTGGTTTTATTGGTTATCTATTCAAGTTGCCTTTGATTATTAATTTGTTCAGAAGATATTCACAAGGGTTGGTTGATGACAATCTCAACCTAAAATACGAGAACTTCAAAGTAATCAAAGTTAAAATTCCGAGGGATATAAATGAACAAAAAGCAATAGCAGAGATTTTGAGGTGTGCAGATACAGAAATCCATCTCCTTGAAAAAGAGATAAAATACCTGAAACAACAGAAAAAAGGCCTGATGCAGTTGTTGCTTACCGGAATGGTTAGGGTGCACGAACTGGAAAGAGTGAATGCTGAAAATTCTCTTGTTCCATAGACATGAGAAGGAACATCATATCCGGAGGGATCAATGTGGTCAGAGAGAAAGACAACGGGGAGCGATTCGTTAGTCAGCAACCGGCAATCGAAGTGCTTAAAAAGTTGGGGTATGAATATCTTTCTCCAAAACAGGCGCAAGCATTACGAGGTGGATGGCATCTGGTTCTCCTTCGGAAGGTCATGGAAGATCGGCTGAAAAAGCTGAACTGCTACCAATATAAGGGGAAGGTTTACCAGTTTAGTGATGCGAACATCCGACAGGCGATCCATGATCTGGACGAGCCGCGCATTCACGGGTTGGTGAAAACCAGCGAGAAAATCTATGAACTACTGCTGTCGGGAAAGAATTATACCGAAATGCTGCCGGATGGCTCGCGTCGATCGTTTCCCTTCCGCTTCATCGACTGGGATCGAGTGGAGAACAATATTTTTCACGTAACGGAAGAGTTTGTGATGGAGCGGGAGGATGGGCAAGGAACGATTCGGCCAGACTTGGTCCTGTTTGTTAACGGTATCCCTTTTGCAGTGATTGAGTGCAAGAAGTCATCGATCTCCGTTAAAGAAGGGATCAGTCAGATCATCCGCAACCAAGGGAAAGGATATATTCCTGATCTGTTCAAGTTCGTGCAGATTGTGATGGCCACCAACAAGAATGAAAGCAAATACGCTACGTGCGGCACCCCGGCAATGTTCTGGTCTGTCTGGAAAGAGGAACATACAACGTGGTTGGAGGAGCAACTGAACCACGCTGTGCAGGATCGAGTGCCCACCAATCAGGATCGTACCATCATCTCCCTGTTTCACCCACAGCGGTTGCTGGAACTGACTCGTTTTTTCACCCTGTATGATAAGGATGTCAAAAAAATCGCCCGTTATCAGCAATACTTTGCCATTAAGGAGATCATGAAAACGGTGAGCCAGTCGGATGAGAATGGAAACCGCGAGGGTGGGGTGATCTGGCACACGCAAGGGTCCGGCAAGTCGCTCACCATGGTAATGCTGGCTCGGGTGCTTCTGTCCGATCTAGCCGATGGTTCTCCCAAGGTAGTGGTCGTCACCGACCGTGTGGATCTGGACAAACAGATTCACCGTACATTCCGTTATACCCGGACTAGTGCGAGCCGGGCGAGGTCGGGCAAACACCTGGTCAAGCTGATCAACGATCCCAACATAAAAGTGATGACCACGTTAGTACATAAGTTCAAGCAGGCCGCGGATCATCAGGAGCCAGTAACATCTAGAGATATTTTCCTGCTGGTGGATGAGTCACATCGAACTCAATATGGAGAGTTGCATCTTAGAATGCGCAAGGTGTTCCCAAATGCGTGTTACCTCGGCTTTACTGGGACTCCACTGATGAAAAAAGAAAAGAACACAATGGTCAAGTTTGGCAAACTGATCCACACTTACACGATTGCAGACGGGATAGAGGACAAGGCGATTGTACCGCTGCTCTATGAGGGAAAGATGGTAGAACAGACGGTCAACAGGAAGGCCATTGACAACCGGCTAGAGATGATCACTCGCAACCTCACGCCTAAGCAAAAGGAAGAAGTGATGCGAAAATGGAGCCAGTTTGAACGAATCGCATCGTCTGATCAACGAATCAACATGATCGCCTTTGATATCAACAAGCACTTCTTAGACAACTATAAGTTGCAGGGTTCACCTTATAAAGCTATGCTGGCGGCCAATAGCAGGGTAGAGGCGATTCGCTATTTAAATGCATTTGAAGAGCTAGGAGATTTGAACTGTGCCGTGGTAATTTCTCCTCCGGATCAGAGAGAAGGACATCATGAGGTTGACGAGGGTGCTAGGGATCTGGTGCAAAGATTTTGGCAAAAGATGATGGAGCGATACGGAGATGAGGAAAACTACGAGGAATCCATCAAAAGTGAATTTGTCGACGGTGATGAGCTTGATCTGCTGGTTGTGGTGGATAAACTCTTGACTGGCTTTGATGCACCGCGGGCTACGGTTCTCTATATCGATAAACCTATGAAAGAGCACAATCTTCTGCAAGCGATCGCCCGTGTCAACCGACTGTATGAAGGAAAAGACTATGGCCTGGTTGTTGATTACCGTGGTCTCCTCGATAAGCTGGATGAAGCGTTGGAAATGTACTCTGGTGCAGGGCTGGAGAACTTTGATCCAAAGGATCTAAAAGGCGTTTTATATGATGTAATGACTGTGATTGGGGATCTTCGGCAGGGTCATTCTCGACTGTCAGATATTTTTAAAGACGTTCATAACAAATCCGATTCCGAAGAATATGAAGTTCTATTGGCAGAAGAGAGCTTGCGCGAGGAGTTTTATGCCACACTCAGTCGCTTTGGAAGGCATCTGGGAATTGCCCTTTCCTCTGAGCAAATTTACAATGCTTTAGGAGATAAGGAACTAACGCGGTACAAGAATGATTTCAAATTTTATCAGGAACTCCGGCGAAGTGTGAAACTTCGCTACAGCGATTCAATCGATCACAAAGAGTTTGAACCAAAGATGCAGAAATTGATGGATCAATACATATCCGCCGAAGACATCATCCGCATCACCAATCCTGTCGACATTATGGATGAGAAAGCGTTTGAGGAAGAGTTGGATCGCCTGAAAACTCCTCGAGCAAAGGCCGATGCCATCAGGACCCGGATATCGAAGCGGATTGAAACGAAGTATGATGAGAATCCGGCCTACTACCGGAAGTTTTCCGAACGAATCGAGTCAGTTCTGAAGGCGTACAAAGAAAAGAGGATCAGTGAGAAGGATTACCTAAAGAAAATGAAAGAGATTCTCAAAAACTTTCGTTCCGGCACTTCCGGCATTCGTTATCCTGTTAACATTCGTCAAAATCCCCATGCCCAGGCTTTCTATGGTGAAGTGGTGGAGATTATCGGGAAATCCCATGAGCTGTCAGGGAAAGAAGAGCTAATTGGTGAGCTTTCCTTAAAGATTGAAGAGATCATTAGAATGCACAGCAAGGTGGACTGGCATTACAACATTGAAGTACACAAGCGAATTGAACAGGATTTAGATGACCTGTTGTATGATTTTGGAAAAGAATATAAACTGGAGCTGAATTTAGATCAAATCGATCAGATTATTGAAACGGTGAAAACGGTAGCACTTAGACGTTTTTGACGGGTGGTTATGTTTATGGCTGAAATACATCATATCAAGCATAGGGGGAAGATCATCGAGTTTATACTAAAGAGAAAGAATGTCAAGCATGTAAATCTCACAGTCAGACCTGATGGAACAGTTGTTGTGTCGGCTCATGAACGGGTTCCTATTGATTTTATTGAGAATTTTATTCAGGAAAAAGCCTCCTGGATTCTTAAACACTCGCGGTATTTTGAGGATGCCCGACCGGAGAACCAGGGAGATATCGAGTTAGTAAGTGGAGAGTCTGTCCGTTATTTAGGCAGGCAACATCGGCTCAAAGTGGCCGAATCTGACCTAGAGCAGGTAAAATATATGCCCGGGTATATATACTTATATGTTAGGGACAAAAATAATGAGAAGAGAAAGGAATCTCTCTTCAAAGAGTGGATGAGAAAGCAGACGGCGGAAGTGTTTGAAGAGGCGCTGGACAAAGTGTATCCACCCCTTCAGAAATATGGGGTGTCCAAACCGGAAATCCGAATCAGGACTATGAAAGCCAGATGGGGATCTTGTCTGAAGAATTCCAACGCGATCTTGCTGAACTTCGAATTGATCAAGGCGCCAAAATACTGTATTGAGTATGTGATCCTTCATGAACTTATCCACTTTGTCCATAAGAATCACGACGATCAGTTCTACAGCTTCTTAGCTGCTTTGATGCCAGACTGGAAGCAGCGCAAAGCGATGTTGGATGAAGAGGTTGTAAGGGAGTTGTAAATTGTATTGATTGAAGATTTGCAGCCGAACGGAGAATTCGGCTGTTTTTTTTGCACAACTGAAAGACATTTCAACGATATTTGCTCAACGGAGGAATTTTACGAAAAGATTTAACAAACTCTCTGTTGCTGAATGGATAACACCATAAAGAGATTAGAACTTTTTGTGATAAGCAATGAACCCCACTTTCCATCAATTCCCGCTTGACATAATATATTTCTATAAAAAATACATAACCGGACGGTGAGAGAAATTTGAGGAGATTTGATGTAAGTAAAGTTTTTCAACTCTTCATCATCGTTTTTCTCTTCGCATTTGTTGACATAAGTATTTTGGGGAGTGGCCAAGCTTTTGCGAGTGGGAGCAGCTTTAACGTTCCCCACGTGAATGATCATTTCGAAAAGGTTCAACAAGGCCCGGCACCGACGAAGGAAACGCAGATCAATCCGGCTCCGTCAAAGAACACCAAGCCCGGCCTTTGGGATCGGTTTACTGCCACCTGTAAAGATGCGTTGAATTGGTATAAGAAAAAACTCTACGACAATCGGAAGTGGGTAGAAAACCTTGAGCACAGGGCTTGGGAAAAAGCTAAGAAAGGTGATTGGCTGGCTGGCATCTTAGCGATTATTCTCTTGGTTCAGGTAGTAAAAACAAGTTTTTCTGTTGGAGTACTTAGAGGTCTGAGGGATACAGTCAAAGGGATTGGCTACATGATTCTTCATCCCATTAAAACGATCGAAGGAATTATCGAGGCTTTCTCGCACCCTGTTGAAACAGGAAAGGCCGTATGGAAATTCATTTCCGAGTCGTTTAAAAGGGATGTTATCAATGGAGATGCAAGCAGCAGGGCCGAATGGGCGGGATATGTGGTAGGTTCCCTTGTTGGGGCAAAAGGGGTAGATAAACTCGGTAAATTGAGTAAAGTTGCTATGCTGAGTAAAGTCTCTAAGGTGAGCAGAGCTTCTAAAATGGGTCAATTGGGCCGAATCGGAAGAGGGATCAACCGGGTACAGGGAGGATTGCAAAAACTCCGTATTCCGCAAACTGTCTCCAAAGTGAGAGGCTCCCTTTCCACATTACGAAAGATGATCCTTGGGAATAAAGTCGCCGCTTCGGTCATTACCGTTGTAAGCATTACCGCTGGTCTTATCGCCCTCGATCCTGAGGCAGTTGTTCAGGTGTTTAATAAAATAATAGTGGCAGCTGAGAAAAATGAATTACCGCTAGTGTCGAAGTTAAAGCCGGTGGGGAAAGAGGTTAGCGACTGTTTTACATATCAACAGCAACCACAGGGGTATTTTGCTAATATACAGTTTCCTAATTGTTTTCATGATGAACCACAAATAAATCATCCTCGCAAACCTTCAGGACTAAGACCAGGAAATCCGAATTTTAGTTATTCTGTCTTTGAACAAGATGGGAAACATTATATAAGAACGAGTGATGGGCGAACAATTTGGAATAAATATTATTATAGAGGTTCTATTACTAAAACAACAAAACAAGGTAATACATATACGGTTCGGTATGATGAAGAGGGATTCCCAAATTTCCTGCCTTATGCAAAGAAAGATAAAGACGGAAATCCTATTATAATCCAATTACCATCTGATGCGATTGTAGGTAGAAGTAGCGACCAAACTCGATTTGCAACGATATTGCTAAAAGAAAGATATATAAAGCGATATGGGGATAGATGGAAAGAAGAATTAAGGAATGAAGGATTTACAGAAGATCAGATTGAATCTATTGATAAAGGAGATGGATCGATCGGAAGAGATAAAAGCGCGAAGCTCACATGGCATCATCATCAGGATACGGGTAAAATGGTTTTAGTACCTTATGATTTGAATAATACGTTCAAACATACAGGTGGACACAAAATTTGGGGTGAACAACGCGTAGATTAACAATATAAAAGCTGAAAAAAAAGGGGGATTGTTACATGGTAGAATGGATAAAAAGAGATGAAGAAATAGCTTTAGAGGATTTTGCTCAGGTTGAAGCAAAAATTGGCATACGTTTTCCACAGGATTATAAAAATTGGTTCAAGCGATATAGCCGACCCAAAAGTGGACATGCTCATATTCTTATTAATGATGAACCCTATCATTTTGATGACTTCTTTGATTTAGAGGAAATAGTTGATGAGGTAGAGGAATTGTATGTAGGCGAAGAAGAGTACAAGGAATGGGGATTGATCGTGCCTTTCGGATTTGATTCAGCATTGGAACGTTACTGTTTTTATTATTCTCAAGGTAACGAAAACCCGATTATCATTTGGTTTTCTTCAGATGATACTCTTTCAGAGATTTTTGATGGAAAAGAACTTAACTTGGATCGGGTTAAAATCGTAAGAACAACTTTTACTGATTTTATCAACGATTTATATACAAGAACGGATTATTAATTATTCACTCATAGTAATGGCACATAGGGATCACATTTTAAGGAATGTGGCCGGCGGACTTCTTCTGCAATGTGCATATGTTTCGTGATCATTTGTTCCCGGATTCCTGGTTCCATCTTTTCTGTCTGATCAACTGAAATTGCATGTAGATCGGGGGAATAAGGATAACGAAAATGCAATTTGTTCACTTCCTTTTCATGTGTTTTTTGGTAGGTGTGACGAATTAGGAATTGGTATTGTGACAATGACAGCCAGAGGAGGAGCTACTGCTATAGTGCCAATGAGAGTTGGAGGAAGAGCTACTGTCGTGCCAATGCGAATTGCTGGAGGAATGGTCCCAGTGATCCCAGGAATGACAGTGGTGCAACAGATGCTTTAAGATCTTCGTGGCTTTTTTGCTGTGTCGGTACGTTTTGTATAAGGAATGATGATGAATTTTTTTGTGATGGTGTTTCGGGTAATGATGTGGATAGTGAAACATGGGAGGTACAGGGATATAACATCGGAGGCATAGGATGAATCGGCGGCTTGCGTTCCATAAAATCCACTCCTTTTGTTTGGTTACACGGTGATATCCTATGACCATCCAGTTCATTTTTATGAAGACTGTTTCCTCTGACGCGAATTCCCAGTTTTTAGCAAAATAATTAGCACTTTACATGGAGAGACGGGCATGATAGGCGTGCCATTGCGCCTACTTGATGGTGGCCGCTTCGTAAAAAAATCATGCCTGTAGAGGCTCCATGTCAAGTGTGGGTGAATTCATCGTACCGGTAAGCAAGTGAGTGGTAAGATGGATAAATTCAGGGACTATATTAAGAAGATCATGGAACATTACGAGAAAATGGAAGAAAAACAAAATGAACTTGTTAACATTCTTGAAAACTGCCATAGTCCTGATCCCTTGAACGGAATAATGAAATAGCAGTTTTATATCGTATGTGCTCTTGAAATTACATCAAAGAAAAGAGCTACCGCATGCAAACACATCAGACAAAACTGCAAACATAATTGCAAACATAGCTGCAAACGAACTGCATTTTTTTCTAGTTTCTTGATATTACTTAAACTCTTGATTTATCTAGCCTTTTATCTCTTATTTCCCCTTATTTTCCCCATCGCCTTACACTGGCAGTGTAGAGGTCAGCGGTTCGAGCCCGCTATGCTCCACCAACCAAACCCTCGGCATTCCGGGGGTTTTCGCGTTTGTAAGGAAATGGAATCGGGTCCAAAATGGCCGTTTGACCACATTTTGACCACACACTTGAGGTAAGTAGATGGCATTAGAAAACGCTAGAGTACCAAGGGAAACGCCGCTTTATGATGCTATCAGGGATCTTTGGGCTGGATGTGGTCAAAATGTGGTCAAGCTACATAGTCATCGGTAATGATGTTGTAGTTGCGCTACACGGATTTGTCTTTATTAAAAAAGCACCCTACTGGGTACTCACTTTTTGTTTTCTTGTTTTTTGTGCTAATTGCTTATATTTGTTTAATAACTCTTTATGGCTAGTTGATACTTTTAACCCATCTTGGTCATTGATCTTAACGGGTTGTACTTTAATCGTTACATAATGGTCCTTTGGCGATTTTTCAGGATGAAAAGCATAGAGCACTCTCATCACTTTGAATACAGAAGCCCCATCATTTTCAAAGATACCAATATACTCTTCTTCTCTTGGAATGATCTCACTTGGAATCCACCGTTCATAAAGATTTTCCCCATCTACTACAGAACATATTTTTAAGTTGTACACTTTCTCACCATCCTCTGCGATCTATAACTCAATCCTTTATTTAGTACAATGAAGAGATGTGAATCAAAAGGCGTTAGTTGATCCATTAGTTACTCATCCTTTCCTGAATGATCTTCCCTTCATTATATTGAGTGTGGAGGATGATGACAGGGCTTGGGCCTAACGAACAAGGTTGGCTTCCAGTCCTATTTTCAAAAGCGCTGTTATCCCCTTTTGTCGAAAACATCATATGATGAAATTAGGTCATCGGTAACGGTGATACAAAGATTTTTAATGAGCCCCTTGATGTTCATCAGCCGTCCTTAAGGATGGTTTTTTTGCTCGCAATAAACAAAAGAACCACCCAGAGGATGACTCTTTTGTTGAGCAAGAATTATTCAATCAACTGGTATGTATGATGAACTTCTTTTCAGACATTATTCATGTCAAGATAGAAAGACGACCTAAGAAGATTAATGCAGATAGGATAAAAGCACTTTCCCTTTCTTTATCCGCGAATAGGATATACAGACTTTGATCTGGGAGGTGGAAAAATGGGATTTAGTTGTTTTGGTGGTTTCGGCGGAAGCTGCTTCGGTTTTGGATTCGGTTGGAGAAGTCTTTTAATCTTTCTCTTGGTGATCGCTACCATCTTCGTCTTTATCGGCGGAGGATTTGGTTTTTAACTGAATAGCGACTGAGTTGCCCGAAACCGACCCGTTTTGTGATGCACCCATTTGAACATCTTTTTTACATCGGCTGGCTTCACCCCACCATAAAAACTATAATGACCCCATACGCTTCCAGACGAAAGATAAAGTATAATGGAAGGAAGCAAGAAAGGGGTCGTTTTTTATGGGGCGGCGAAAATGGACTGCTGAG